>NC_020302.1:1881451-2195026 GCF_000341345.1 Corynebacterium halotolerans YIM 70093 = DSM 44683
GGTGCCGGCACCAACTACGCCCTGCTGCTCATCTCCCGCTACCGGGATGAGCTGCACCGCCACGAGAACCGCTTCGAGGCCATGGCGACGGCCTGGGGTCCGACCGCGCGCACCGTCCTGGCCTCCGCGGTCACCGTCGTGATCGGCGTGGCCTGCCTCCTGCTCTCGGCCACCCCGTCCACCCGCGGCCTGGGACTGGCCTCGGCGGTGGGCATCGCCATCGCCTTCATCTTCGGGGTGTTCGTCCTGCCCGGCGTGCTGCTGTTCTTCGGCCGCTGGATCTTCTGGCCCGTGCGCCCGAAGGTCGGGGAGGAGCCGGACCATCGCGTCTGGGACCGCATCTCCGGCTTCGTGCGCCGCCGTCCGGTCCCGCTCATGATCGTCTCCCTGGTCGTGCTGGGCATCTCCTGCCTGGGTGCCCTGCAGGTGAGCACCGGCATCAGCCAGTCCGAGCAGTTCATCGACACGCCCGAGTCGATCGCCGCGTCCGAGGAGCTCTCCGAGAAGTTCCCGGGACAGGACGCCACCCCGGCTATCGTGGTGACCACTCAGCCGGAGGAGGCCACCGCCATCCTGGAGGGCGAGGGGGCGACCGTGCAGGAAGACGAACCCGTCGGTGAGCAGGCCTTCCTGCAGGTCTCCGGCCCGGACACCGCGGAACTGCGGGAGCTGCTGGCCGAGACCGACGCCCTCGTCGGCGGCCAGGACGCGCAGCTCTACGACACCGAGGAATACGCGGGCCAGGACCGGATCCTCATCTTCCCGCTGGTGCTGGCCCTGGTGTTCGTCGCGCTGATCTTCCTGCTGCGTTCCCTGCTCGCCCCGGCGATCATGGTCGCCTCCGTGCTGTTGACGAACGTCGCCGCCCTCGGCCTCGGCTGGTGGATCTCCTCGGGGCTGTTCGGTTTCGACAACTTCGACTCCACCACTCCGCTCTACGCCTTCGTCTTCCTCGTGGCCCTGGGCATCGACTACACGATCTTCCTGGTCACCCGCGCCCGCGAGGAGGCGGGCGTGCACGGCACGAAGGAGGGCATCCTGCGCTCGCTGTCGGCCACCGGTGGTGTGATCACCTCCGCCGGCATCCTCCTGGCCGCCGTGTTCGCGGCCCTGGGTGTGCTGCCGCTGGTGGTGCTGGCCCAGGTCGGCATCGTCATCTTCATCGGTGTGCTCCTGGACACCCTGATCGTGCGCACCATTCTCGTCCCGTCGCTCGTGCAGCTGCTGGGAGAGAAGTTCTGGTGGCCGGCCAAGGTGGACTCGAAGCGGCCGCGTGACAACGGGGACCCGTGTGTTCCCGCCGGGGCGGGATCCACCGCCGCCACCGCGGCTGACAGGGAACACTAGGGTTGTTCCCGGACTTTCCGGCGGAGGGGCTCAGACGCGCTGCGTCCGGGCCCCATCGTCGTTGTTGGCGCTGCTGGTGTCGTCGTTGTCGGCACTGCGCCAGATCCTCCAGGCACCGGTGATCATCGGCAGCTGCAGAGGCACGCGCGCCAGGGCGATCATCTTCTTCCACCACACCTCATCGCGCCAGAGTCCGACCAGGTGGATGTTGGCCGGCCACACGGCGAGCAGTAGCCCGGTGGCCGCGAGGCCCCCGGCCCGTCGGGTACGCGGGTATGCGAGCAGGGTCGCCGTGACGAGTTCCACCGCCCCGCTGGTGTAGGTCCAGAAGCGGGCGGAACCGGGGATCGGGGGCGGCACTATCGAGTCGAAGGGCTCCGGTCTCACGAAGTGCAGGATGCCCGCGCCCGTGAAAGCCGTGGTGAGAAGTTTCCGCATGCCCGCCAGCCTAGAACGCTCTGCTCCGCCCGGGGCGGGCGCCGGGTGGAAGAGACAACCGCGGCTGCAGTACCGGAGGAGAGGCGCCAGGGAACGAAAAACATTCTCCACCGGCCGTTGACGCGCTCACAGCAGCGGTCGCAGGGGCACGAGGGCCGCCTCCGTCGCCCTCGCCACAGGGTGACGGTCGCGCCACTCAGGTGAACTGAGCACCTCACAATGCTCGGCGTCGCTCTGGAAGATCTTCTCCATCTCCGCGGCGAACCCGGGATCGATGATCTCGACATTGGTCTCGTAGTTGAAGGTCAGTGACAACCGGTCGATGTTGGCGGTGCCCACCGTGGACCATTCCCCGTCGACCGTGGCTATCTTCGAATGCGTCATGCTGGTGGTGTAGAGGAGAATGGAGATTCCGGCGTCGAGCAACTGTCCGAAGAAGCCGCGGGACACCCAGTCGGCCAGCACGTGGTTGGAGTCCTCCGGCACCATGACGCGGACATCGACGCCCCGCTCGGCCGCCTCGGTCAGGACCCGGAGGATCTGCTGATCCGGGATGAAATAGGGGGTGGTGACCCAGATGTGGTCACGTGCCCTTTCGAACGCCTGCAGGTACATGTTGCGGATGGGGTAGACCAGCTGCACCGGCAGATTCGCTGCCACCCGGATCTCCGGGTCCCAGCCGTGCGGAGGAATCCAGTCGATCTGCTCCTCAGGGTCGCGGTCCTCATTCCAGACCCTCACGAACGATTGGCGCAGTCCCCACACGCCGGGCCCGGTCACGCGCAGGTGGGTGTCACGCCACTGCCGGGCATAGAGGGAGCCGATGTTGTACCCGCCCACGAACGCGGTGGAATCGTCGACCACCAGAATCTTGGAGTGGTTGACCCCG
Organism: Corynebacterium halotolerans YIM 70093 = DSM 44683; assembly: GCF_000341345.1. Taxonomy (NCBI): domain Bacteria; kingdom Bacillati; phylum Actinomycetota; class Actinomycetes; order Mycobacteriales; family Corynebacteriaceae; genus Corynebacterium; species Corynebacterium halotolerans. The sequence continues at coordinate 1,884,126 of NC_020302.1, forward strand.
GTGTAGCGCAACGGACCCTTCCAGAACCTTCTGCGGATGACGGGCAGGCGGAAGACGTGGATCTTCTCCGAGAACTGGCGGTAGAAGGAGTCAGGCACAACCAGATTGGCGAACCCGTCATAGATGAGGTACACCTCCACCCCACGCTGGGCGGCCGCGTTGAACGCGTCAATGAATCGCTGCCCGACCTCATCGTTCTTCCAGATATAGGCTTCCATCAGGATGGAGTCCCGGGCGGAGTCGATGGCCCCGATCATGTCGTCGTAGAGCGAGGAACCGTCCGTGTAGATCTTCATCTCCGATTCCTCCACCCGCGAGTGGAAGCTGCCCGGACGGGGTGCCTTGCGTCCCCTGCGACCGAACTGCTTCACCAGATCCAGAGTCACCACGGAGGCGGCGGCGACGGCCGGAACCGCGAAGGTGGTTCCGGCCGCGAGAAAGCCTGCGTTGAGCAAAGCGCGCTTGGGGGCCTGACGGGATTCCAGCCGGGTGGGGCGCATTGCCCCACTCTAGCAACGTCCACTGAGCGGGTGGGGGTTGAACGGATAACGCGCGCGGGTGGGCGAACTGCCCGGTCAGCCGAACCCCCATGAGCAGGCGTCACCGAGACGGGAGACGATCAGGACAGGACTGTCGTGGGGCCGGCTGAGGATGTCCCTGAAAGCCGCACGCTCCGGGCGGCCGTGTCCCCCGGCTCCAATCCCCGGCAGATCGAACCCGAGTGGGTAGCAGTCCCCTCCCCGTCCACCACCGTGGAACTACCCGCGGACCAGCTCCTTGAGCCTGGCCACGATCTCGTCGGCCGGGACCTCGAGGGTCTCGCCGCCGCGGATGCGCAGCTCGATGATCCCGTCGGCGAAGGAACGGCCGAGGATGGCGGCGAACGGCACGCCCAGCAGTTCGGCGTCCTTGAACTTCACGCCGGGGCTGACCTTGGGGCGGTCGTCGAAAAGCACCTCGATGCCGACGGCGTCGAGCTCGTTGACCAGTTTATCGCCGGCCTCCATGGCGGCGGCGTCCTTGTTCGCCACGGCCACGTGCACCTGGTACGGGGCGACCTCGACCGGCCAGTTCAGGCCCTTGTCGTCGTGGTTCTGCTCGGCGAGCACCGCCATGAGGCGGGAGACGCCGATGCCGTAGGAGCCCATCGTCGGGACGGCGCGCTTGCCGTTCTCGTCGAGGATCTGGACGTCGAAGGCCTCGGTGTACTTGCGGCCGAGCTGGAAGATGTGGCCGATCTCGATACCACGCGCCAGCGTCAGGCTGCCCTGGCCCTCCGGCGCCGGATCCCCCTCGCGGACCTCGGCGGCCTCGATGTGGCCGTCCGGGGTGAAGTCACGGCCGGCGACCAGGCCGACGACGTGGCGGTTCTTCGCGTCGGCACCCGTGATCCAGGAGGTACCGGACACCACGCGCGGGTCGGCGAGCACGCGCACCCCGTTGGCGGCCAGACCGCGCGGGCCGACGTAGCCCTTGACCAGGAAAGAGCTCTTGGCGAAGTCCTCGTCGGAGGCCAGCTCCACGGCCGCCGGCTCCAGGGATGCCTCGAGCCGCTTCATGTCGACCTCGCGGTCGCCGGGCACGAGCACGCCCAGCAGTTCGGGCTCCTCCGCGCCGGGCCCGGTGACCTTCGCGACGATGCACTTGAGCGTGTCCGCGGCGGTGACCGCGCGGCCGTCGACGGTGACGCCGGCACTGTTGGCCCAGTCCACCAGGGTCTCGATCGTCTCGGCGTCCGGGGTGTCGTGCTCGACGGCCTCCGGCTGCCCCTCGATCGGCTTCTCGACGCCCGGCTGCGTCACCACGGCCTCGACGTTGGCGGCGTAGGAGCCGTCGGTGGAACGCACGAAGGTGTCCTCACCGGTCGGACTGACGGCCAGGAACTCCTCGGAGGCCGAGCCGCCCATGGCGCCGGAGGTGGCCTGGCAGATCACGTACTCGATGCCGAGACGGTCGAAGACGCGCTGGTAGGCGGCGCGGTGCTGCGCGTAGGACTCGTCGAGGCCGGCGTCGGACATGTCGAAGGAATAGGAGTCCTTCATCACGAACTCGCGGCCGCGCAGGATGCCGGCGCGGGGGCGCGCCTCGTCCCGGTACTTCGTCTGGATCTGGAACAGCGTGACCGGGAAGTCCTTGTACGAGGAGTACATGTCCTTGACCGTGGAGGTGAACATCTCCTCGTGGGTGGGGCCGAGCAGCATGTCGACGTCGCGGCGGTCCTTGAGCCGGAACAGGTCGTCGCCGTACTCGGTCCACCGGCCCGTCGTCTCGTAGGGCTCGCGCGGCAGCAGCGCCGGGAAGAGCAGCTCCTGGCCGCCGATCGCGGTCATCTCCTCGCGCACGACGTCCTCGATCTTGCGCAGCGTGCGCAGCCCCAGCGGGAGCCAGGAGTACACACCGGGGGCGGCACGACGGATGAAACCGGCCCGGACCAGCAGCTTGTGGCTGGGAACTTCCGCATCAGCGGGGTCTTCCCGCAGGGTGCGCAGGAAAAGCGAGGACAGACGAGTGATCATGCCGGTAAATATACCGTCTCAACTGCGGTCACCCGCGTGCAGGGGCAGCTAATGGTCGTCTGTTTCGGGGCGGTGATCCACGCCCGCTCCGCGGTGGGTGATGGCGCGTGTTTTCCGGGGCCCGCGTTAAGGTCTGAAGAATGCTCATCGTGCTTCCCCCGTCCGAGACCAAGGCCTTCGGTGGTGACGGCCCCGCCCTCAGCTGGGACCGGCTGAGTTTCCCGGGACTCACCGACGTCCGCCGGCGGATCGCCGGTGACCTGCTGGCCCTGCCGCCGGAGGAGATGCAGTCCGCCCTGGGGCTGAGTGACCGGCTGTTCCATGAGGTGGAGGCGAATCTCGCGCTGCCGGATTCGCCCACGATGCCGGCCATCCACCGCTACACCGGCGTGCTCTACGACGCCCTGGACGCGGCCACGCTCCACGACGCCGCGTTGTCCCGCCTGGCCGTCGGCTCCGCGCTGTTCGGGGTCGTCGGCGCCGGCGACCCCATCCCCCACTACCGGCTGTCCGGCGGCACGAAACTGCCGACGTCCGACGGCGCGACACCGACGATGAAGGCCCGGTGGGGTCGGACGATCACCGAGGCGCTCTCGGACTTCGACGGGCTGGTGGTGGATCTGCGCTCCGGTGCGTACCAGCAGCTGGGGAAGGTGCCGGCGGCCGTGACGGTACGGGTGGAGTCGGTGCAGGAGGACGGCTCGCGCAAGGTGGTCAGCCACTTCAACAAGCACTACAAGGGCAAGCTGGCGCGGGTGTTGGCACAGGCCGACCGGGACGCCGCCGACGCGTCCGGTGTCGCCGAGATCGCCCGTGGCACCGGGCTGACCGTCGAGGAGAACGGCGGCACCGAACTGACGCTGGTGGTCTGAGACCGCTGTCAGCCCGTTAGGCTGTCGGCCGTGACCACCCCTGACCCGCGCATTCCCGGCTACCCCCAGCGCTTGATCCTGACCTCCCTGGGTGTCCTCGCCCTGGGCTTCGTGATCCTGGCGGCGAACTGGCCGTTCATCCCGGATCCCGTGCCGGTCCACTTCAGCGCGGACGGGCCCGACCGGTGGGAGCCGAAGACGTGGTGGTCGGTGACCTTCCTGCGCTGGGGCGAACTCGGGGTTCTGGCCCTGTTCGCCGGTATCGCCGCCCTGGGGGCCGCGGCCCACCGGTCGATGCCGGTGGACCCGGCGCGCGGTGGGGTGCCCGCCCCATTCTCCCGATCCCTGGCCGACCGGCTCGCCTACCAGCTCGGCCACCTAGGCCGGGGTCTGGGCGTCCTCGGTCTCATCCTGTCCGCGGGGATGACGTATGCCGCGGTGGCCACGACGATTCCGGCGTTCGGGGCGCACCTGACGGCGTCGATCGTGGTGATTCTGCTCGGGCCGCTCGGCGGTGGTCTGGTCCTGGTGGTGCTGGCCGTCCGGGCGATGTTCCGCTCCCGCGAACTGTTCCCGCCCGACGAGGACGAGAAGGCCCGGCACGAGTTCCTCGGCGCAGGTCCCGCTACCGCACCGCCCGGCGGCGGACGATCAACGCCGCACCTGCGGCGAACACCGCGACCGTGACCGCGAGGATCACCGCCGCCGTGAGCCGGCCGTGGGTGACGTCGGCGAACTCGCCGGCCGAGAGGACCCGGATATTTGCCAGGGGCAGCAGATCCAGGACTGGCCTGAGCGCGTCGATGCCGATGGCGCCCAGCATGGCCTCCACGACGAAGATCTCGGCAATGACGATCATCGCGGCGAACGCGCCGCTGCGCAGGATGACGGCGAGCAGGGCCGCCAGAGTGGCGAACACGACCCATTGAACGTAGTAAGAGACCACTGTCTCGGTCGTCCCGCCGCCCATGGTGAAGTCGACGCTGCCGCCGAGGGCGTAGATCACCGGCACCGCGAGCCCCACCCCCAGCGAGACCGCGGCGGTGACGGCGATGACGATCAACGGCACCTGGGCGGCGAGCATGCCGGTGCGCCGGTTGCTGCTCAGATAGGACCAGGCGACGGTGCCGCGGGGCAGGTCGGCCGCGGCCATCATGGCGGCGGCGAAGACGACGATGATCATCGACAGATCACCGCCGGTGAACAGGCGGGGGACGGTGACGGGTTCGTCCCTGCCCCAGGACCACATGATCAGCAGGGCGGCGGCGAACATGGCCGCCGCGCTGAGTATCAGGTAGATCCAGGTGGATCGCAGCGAGAAGAGTTTGACGGTCTCGCCGGTGATGAGCTTCAGCATGGTTCTCCTTGTCGGGATTCAGGGGGGGGTGAGGGGAATCAGACCGCGCGGTATTCGACGGCGTCGGCGGTGGCGCCGAGGAACGCCTCCTCGAGGCTGGGGGTGGCGCGGGTCAGGGAACGGATGACGATGCGGTGGTCCAGGCAGAGCTCGCCGATGAGGGTGGTGGTGACCGCGGTGTCGGTGACCGTGACGGTGTCGCCCTCCCGTTCGGCGGCAATTCCCTGCCCGGCGAGGGCGGCGACGAGGGTGGTCGGATCGCTCACCTCGGCTTCGACCGTTCCGGATCCCGCGGCCCCGACGAACTCCTCCACTGTGCCGGAGCCGATGAGTTCACCCCGGCCGATCACCACGAGGCGGTCGGCGGTCAGGGCCATCTCGGACAGCAGATGGGAGGAGACCAGCACGGCCCTGCCCTCGGCGGCGAACTGCCGGATCTGGTCGCGCATCCAGTGCACCCCCTCCGGGTCGAGCCCGTTGACCGGTTCGTCGAGGAGGATGTGCGCCGGGTCACCCAGCAGGGCGCACGCCAGACCGAGCCGCTGTTTCATCCCGAGCGAGTAGCCGCCCACCTTGCGCTGGGCGACCTGCAGGATGCCGACCCGGTCGAGCACCTCGTCGACGCGGGAGGTCGGCAGGCCGGCCAGGGCCGCCATCGCGGCCAGGTGGGCGCGCGCGGTGCGGCCGGGGTGGAACCAGGTGGCGTCGAGCAGCGTGCCGACGACACGCGAGGGGTGGCGCAGGCCCCGGAACGCCTGGCCGTCGAAGGTGGCTGTGCCCGAGGTCGGTGTCTCGAGCCCGACGCACATGCGCATGGTGGTGGACTTGCCGGAACCATTGGGGCCGAGGAAGCCGGTCACCTGCCCGTCGGGGACTGTGAAGGACAGGTCGCGGACGGCGTTGTGGCCGCGGTAGGTCTTGGTGAGGCGTTCGACTGTGAGCATGTCTTCATGCTCGCCGGAACGCGAGCGGGAAACATCGTCCCTGAGGGTGAATCCACGGTCTCAGCCCTGGGGATGATCCAGCAGTTCGGCGGTGTCGACCAGGCCGGTGCGGTAGGCGAAGAGCACCGCGTGGACGCGGTCGCGGGAGCTCGTCTTCATCAGGATGTGGCGCACGTGGGTCTTGACGGTGGCCATCGAGACGAATTCGGCCCCGGCGATCTCTTCATTGCTGTATCCGAGGGCGATCAGCCGCAGAACCTCGTGCTCCCGGGGCGTGAGCTCGGCCAGGGAGCGCTCGTCACGGGTAACGCCGGAGCCGCCCGGGCGGGGCGCGCGCAGGGTACGCAGGACCTGGGCGGTGACCCGCGGGGCGAGGACAGCGTCGCCGCGGTGGACGAGGCGGATGGCGTCGAGCAGCTCCTCCGGCTGGGCATCCTTGAGCAGGAAGCCGCTGGCGCCGGCGTCGATCGCGCCCGAGACGAACTCGCCGTCGTCGAAGGTGGTCAGCATGATCACCTTCACGTGGTCGTCACCGGACAACAGTCGGCGGGTGGCGGTGATGCCGTCCATGCCGGGCATCTGCACGTCCATGAGCACGACGTCGACCGGCTCCTGGGACGGGACCTCGGCGCCGTCACCGGCCTGCCACCTCACCGCCATGTCGTCCTGGGAGCCGATGAGCATGGCGAAGCCGGCGCGCACCAGGGGTTGGTCGTCGACGAGTCCCACCCGGATCATGCCGGCACCTCCGCGGTGACGGTGAACCGCCCGGCGCGCAGCTCTTGCCGGAGTCGGCCGCCGTGGGCCCGCCCCCGCTCGCGCATGCCGACGAGCCCGAATCCGGCGGTGTCGCCGGGTGGCTCGACAGCGGGATTGCTCGCCCTGACAGTCAGGTTTTTACCCTTGACTGTGACGCCGATAGTGCCCATGGGTTCGCTGGCGTGGCGCAGCATGTTGGTCAGCATCTCCTGGATGATCCGGTAGAGAGTGAACTGGTTGAGGGTGGGCAGCTCCGCCGGGATCTCCGCCAGCCCGGTGACGCGGACGTCGAGGCCGGAACGGCGGGCGTCGTCGATGAGGGCGCCGAGTTCGGCGGCGCCCGGCGCGGCCTGGAGGTCGCGCCCGGTGTCCTCGCGCAGCACGGACAACAGCCCCCGCATCTGCTTGAGCGCCTGGCGGGAGGTGTCCGAGATCGTCGCCAGGGTGTCGACGGCCACCTGTGGGTCCTTCGCCGCCGCGAAACGCGCGCCGTCGGCCAGCGCGATGACGCCGGAGAGGCTGTGGGCGACGATGTCGTGCATCTCGCGGGCGATGCGGGTGCGCTCCACCACGCCCGCCAGCTCGGCCTTCTCCTGCAGCGCCCGGTAGTCGGAGCGACGGCGGCGGATCTGGAGGCCGACCATCCAGAAGAAGCCGAGGACCAGCCACACCCCCGCCACCAGCACGGCCACGATAAGCCCCGGATGCTGCGCGGCGGTCCCGGTCTGCATGAACGCGACATCACCGCCAACGACCAATCCGGTACCGGCCAGCAGCCAGACCAACCACACCGGCCGCAGGCGGGCGTGCGAGTAGGCGCTGACCAGATAGGTGGCGTAGAACACCGGCACGGAGACCTGGACGGAGCCGCGGAGATCCGGCAGGAACGCTGCCACGGTCAACGCGACGGCGACCACTCCGATCGCGGCGTCCGGCTTCCGGGGGTGCAGCAGTAACGCCGCCGTGACCACCGTGATGATCACCGCCGCCGGGGCGTCGAGATGGTCGGCGGCCCGGTAGGTGCCGGTGGTGCTCACTGCGATCCCCACGATCATCAGCACCCGGAACGGGCTGCCGACCCAGTTCGTCGGCCAGCGCAGTTTCGTCATGTCGCCCCAGGATAGTGTCCGCTCAGGGGCGGTTCCTCATCCCCGGGGATGATTCCGCCGCCACAGCCCCGCTACAATCCCGCGACGTCCCCGATGACGTAGACGGCAGGGGATCCCACCTGGTTGTCCGCCATCGTCTCGGCCAGCGTGCCGAGGGTGCAGCGGAAGGCCCGCTGAGCGTCTGTGGTGCCCTCCTGGATCACCACGGCCGGAGTGTCCGCGGGCATCTCAGCGGCCAGGAGGGCGTCGGCGATGGCCGCGGCGTTGCGCACGCCCATGATCACCGAGATGGTGCCGCCGGCCTTGGCGAGGGCGCCCCAGTTCACCAGGGACTTCGGGTGTCCGGGCGGCAGGTGCCCGGAGACGACCGTGAAGGAGTGGACCACCCCACGCTGGGTGATCGGGATGCCGGCCGCTGCGGGGACGGAGACCGCACTGGTCACGCCGGGAACGATCTCGCACGGGACACCCGCCGCGCGGCAGACGACCAGCTCCTCGAAGCCGCGGCCGAAGACGTACGGGTCACCACCCTTGAGCCGGACGACGCGCTTTCCGGCGCGGGCATGCTCGACGATGAGCTGATTCGTCTTCTCCTGGGCCACCTGCCGACCGTAGGGCAGCTTGGAGACGTCGATGATCTCCTTTGAGCCGGTGTCGCAGAGCTTGGCGAGCTCGCCCGTCGGTCCCAGGTGGTCGGTGAGGATGACGTCGGCCGCCTGGAGGGCGTGCATCCCACGCACGGTGATCAGGTCCCACGCGCCAGGGCCGCCGCCGACCAGGGTCACGCCGGGCAGGCCGGTTGCGGACGTGTCGGTGGGGTGCGGGTGCAGGTCGGTGCGGGGGCTCGGGGCGCTCATGGGTGCCCAGTCTAGATGGTGTGGTGCGGGGCAACCGAACCGAGCGGTACGGTTCCGCCTCCATCGGGACAGCCCGGCGCGCGACAACGCGGTCCGCTGTGCGGGAACGGCTCTTCCTCCCCCGTCCGCCCGCGGCTACGCTGGGGTCATGAGCACGCAGACTCAGCTGTCCGCCCGCTTCGCCGACACTTTCCCCGAACTCGCCGTGCCCTGGCGCTCCGAGGAGGCCCCCGACCCGCGGCTCGTCGTCCTCAACGACGCCCTGGCCACCGAGCTGGGCCTCGACCCGGAGTGGTTGCGCACGCCGGACGGGGTGGCCTTCCTCCTCGGCCGGGACGTCCCCGAGGACGCCCGCCCCGTGGCGCAGGGCTACGCCGGCCACCAGTTCGGCCAGTTCGTCCCCCGCCTGGGTGACGGGCGCGCCCTCCTGCTCGGCGAAGTCACCGACCACGACGGGCGGGTGCGCGACATCCACCTCAAGGGCTCCGGCCCGACCCCCTTCTCCCGCGGCGGCGACGGCCGCGCCGTGCTCGGCCCCATGCTGCGCGAGTACCTGGTCAGCGAGGCCGTCCACGCCCTCGGGGTGCCGACGACCCGCTCACTGGCCGTGATCACGACCGGCCGGAAGGTGCAGCGCACCCGGGTCGAGTCCGGCGCGCTGCTCGTCCGCGTCGCCGCCAGCCATCTGCGCGTGGGCTCCTTCCAGTACGCCCGGCTCATCGACGGCAGCCGTGGCGGGGACGGTGAGGAGCTCGACGTCACCAGGCGGCTCGCCGACGCCGCGATCGACCGCCATCACCCGCAGGCCCGCGGGGCCGAGCAGCCCTACCTGGCGCTGTTCGAGTCGGTGATGGACGCCCAGGCGAGCCTGGTGGCGCAGTGGATGCGGCTGGGATTCATCCACGGGGTGATGAACACGGACAACACCACCATCTCCGGCGAGACCATCGACTACGGCCCGTGCGCGTTCATGGACGCCTTCAACCCGGACACGGTCTACAGCTCCATCGACGCCCAGGGTCGTTACGCCTACAGGAACCAGCCGGCGATCATCGGCTGGAATCTCGCCCGCTTCGCCGAAACTCTGCTGCCGCTCATCGACGACAACGTCGAGCAGGCGGCGGCAACGCTCCAGCCGGTGATGAACTCCTTCAGCGATCGCTACCGGGCGGCGTGGCTGCGCGAGACCTCCCGTTCGCTGGGCCTGCCGACCACCGACATCTCCCCCGACCAGGAGAAGCTCATCGATGACCTGATCGGGCTGCTCACCGAGCATCAGCCGGATCTGACCAGGTTCAACCGGCTGCTGGCCGAGACCGCCTCAGTGGACCAGGTGGACGACGCCCCGGTGCTGCGCATGTTCACCGCCCCCGGCGACATCACCGCATGGTTGAAGCGCTGGCTGGCGATGAGCCCCGATCGCGAGGCGATGAAGCGCGTCAACCCGATCTACGTTCCGCGCAACCACCTCGTTGAGGAGGCGTTGAAAGCTGCCGAGGACGGCGAGATGGCACCGTTCCTGCGCCTTCTCGACGCCGTGACCTCACCGTTCGAACGCCACGGCCGGTTCTCGAAGCTCGAGTACCCGGCCCCGGAGGACTTCGGGCGGTACGTGACCTACTGCGGGACCTAGTACCGCGGCTGTGAACTTTTGCCCCGTGGGTCGTTCGCCCCACGGGCATTTTCCTGCTCCGCTGTGGAAGAAGTGGTTGACCACATGGTGATCGGGGTTGCAGGCTCAAAAGAATCAGATCCGGCCCTTTCCCGCAACGAGGCCAGCGGCTGTCGGGTAATACGTGGGCGGGGCCACCGACCGGTCCCGCGGGTGCGCAGCGGCGCACTCACCCGCTAGAACCGGTCGATCTCGATCTTCTTCATGTCCATGAGCTTTGCGTAGGCGCCGTCGCGATCCATCAGTTCATTCATGTTCTCGGGCGCGATCTGCCAGCTCACGCCGAACTCGTCGGTGCACCACCCACACTGCTCGGCCTCGGGGACGTGGGAGAGCTGGTCCCACAGCTGGTCGATCTCGGCCTGGTCGGCCGCGTTGACGAGCAGAGAAATACCCGGGGTGAAGGTGAAGTCCTGCTCCACCCCGGAGTCCATGGCCGCGAACCACTGGCCTTCGAGCTGGAAGTCGGTGTACATCACCGCGCCCTCGGGGGCGGGGCCGGTCTGCTCGGAGTAGAGCGCGGTGGCGCCGTCGGCGGAGTCGGGGAAGGCGACGAGGTAGCGTTCCTTCGCCTTGGCCGCCCGGTTCTGCTCCGCCCCACCGAACAGCAGGCTGGGGTACACGCTCGGCCGGCTGCCTGCCCCGTCCGTGGAGTCGATGAGGGAGAGCTGCCAGCTCACGCCGTAGCGGTCCTGCATCCAGCCGTAGTAGGAGCTGAAGGGGTACTCGGTCAACGGCATCAGTTCGGTGCCGCCCTCCCCCAGCGCCTCCCAGGTCTCGTCCAGCCGCTGCCGGGCGTCGCCGTCGGAGTGCTCGTCGAAGGCGACCATGAAGGAGATCGCCGGGTTCGGGGTGAACTCGTCGCCCGCGTTGATGAGAGTGAAGCGGAAGCCGGCGATCTCGAGGTCGATGGTGAGCACCTCGCCGGCGAAGTCCCGCTGGAAATCCGGCAGCCCCTCCTGCGGGTAATAGGTGGTGTCGATGAGCTGGGTGCCGGGAAAGGCGGTGCGGTAGAACTCCGCGGCCTCGGCCGCGTTCCGGTGGAACCAGAGGTTGGGGACGATCTTCTGCATCAGGGGTCTCCCATCTCCCCGCAGGGCTGTGGTGGGGCCCACATTACGCCGGGTGCGCCGCGGCGTCGACAAGCCTCGTCGCCCGCCTAGAACCGGTCGATCTCGATCTTCTTCATCTCCATGAACCTGCCGTACCCGCCCGGCCGGGACAGCAGCTCGTCGAGGTTGTCGGGGACGATCTGCCAGCTAACGCCGTAGCGGTCGGTCAGCCAGCCGCACTGACCGTCGTCGGGATCGGCGGCCAACGCCGCCCACAGCCGGTCGATCTCCTCCTGACCATGGGCGTTGACCAGCAGGGAGACTCCCGGTGTGAAGGTGAAGGGCTGCTCCACGGCGGAGTCCATGGCCGAGAGCCACTCCCCGGCCAGCTGGAAGTCGGAGAAGATGACCGAGTCGGTGGTCACGACCCCGTTGTCCCGGTCGTAGTGGACCCGGTCGCCCAGCCGCGCGTCGGGGAACACCGAGAGGTAGTGGTCCACGGCCTCTCCCGCCTTGTTCTGCACGGGTCCACAGAACATGAGGCTGGGGATGAGGAAGGGCCGCGGGTCACCGTCCGGGTTGGTGAGCATCAGCTCCCAGTTGACCCCGTACTTGTCCTGCACCCAGCCGTAGCGCGGGCTGAAGGGGTAGTCGCCGAGTTCCGTGTGTACCTGGCCGCCCTCGGTGAGCCGGTACCAGGTGCGGTCGAGGTCCCCGCGGGCGTCGATGCGGAAGGCGGGGTCGAAGTTGACGAAGAAGTTGATCGCGGGGTTCGGGGTGAACTCGTCGCCGGCGTTGATCAGCGCCAGCCGGTAGCCGCCGATCTCGAGGGTGATGGACATGGTGCGCCCGGCGTACTCCCGCTGGAACTCGGGCAGGCCCTCGGTGGGGTAGGTCTCGGTCGCCACGACATGGGCCTCCGGAAAGGCGGCGAGGTAGAACTGCGCGGCCTCGTCGGCCACGCCGTTGAGCCAGATGTGGGGGACGATCGTCTGCATCGGACTGATTTCCTTCAGCGTAGAGGGCTGGGATTGTGTTTACTCTACGCCCGGCCCCGACCGATTATGGCCGGTATGGATATTCGTTATAGACACGTCCTGAACAGGCGTTTAAACTATTGAACATGAGTTCAACCGAGGCTGATTCCACCTCGGACGGCAAGCTGACCACCCGGGCCCGAATCATCCACGCCGCCGTCCGCCGCTTCGCCGCCGACGGCCTGGGCGCTCCCCTGCGCGCCGTCGCCACGGACGCCGGGGTCAGCCCCGGTCTGATCATCCACCACTTCGGCTCCGGCGAGGGGCTGCGCGAGGCCTGCGACCGCCACGTCCTCGAGGCCACCGCGCGGAGCAAGGAGTCCGTCCTCTCCCCCGGCGCGGGCGCGGCGGCGATGCTCTCCCAGCTCGCACAGATCGAGGAGTACGCCCCGGTCATCGGGTACGTGCTGCGCCGACTGCAGACCGGCGGTCCCCTGACCCGCCGGCTGGTCGACGCCTTCGCCGCCGACGCCGTGGACTACCTGCGCCGCGGCGAGAAGGCGGGCACGGTGCGTCCGAGCCGTGACCGGGAAGCGCGCGCCCGGGTGCTGACCGAGCAGGCGCTCGGTGCGCTGCTGCTGCAGCTGCCGGCGCAGCAGGAGCACCTGGACCTCGACGAACTCCCCCGCTGGCTCGACGACTACGCCGAACGGATCATCGGGCCCGTGCTCGAGTACTACACCGAACCCATCCTCACCGACCCCACGCTGCTCGACGCCTACCTCGCCGCCCGCCCCAGGAGCAACCAGGAGACACCATGACCGGGACAGCCATCTCCACCACCGACCTGACCAAGACCTTCGGGAGCACCCGCGCCCTCGACGACTTCACCTTCACCGTGCCCACCGGACAGGTGCGGGGTTTTCTGGGCCCCAACGGCGCCGGGAAATCGACCGCCATCCGCATCCTGCTCGGCATGCTCAGGGCCACCTCCGGCTCCGCGACGGTGCTGGGCCTGGACCCGTGGCGGGACGCGGTGGAACTGCACCACCGCCTGGCGTATGTCGCCGGGGACACCAACCTGTGGCCGAACCTGACCGGCGGGGAGGCCATCGACGTACTCACCCGCCACCAGCGCTCCGACGCGCAGCGCCGCCGGCGCGGGGAGCTGATCGAACGCTTCGAGCTCGACCCCACCAAGAAGGCCCGGACCTACTCCAAGGGCAACCGTCAGAAGGTCGCCCTGGTCTCGGCCCTGTCACTGGACGTCGAGCTCTACCTGCTGGATGAGCCCACCGCCGGCCTGGATCCGCTCATGGAATCCATCTTCACCGAGGAGATCCGCACCCTGCGTGACGAGGGTCGGACGGTCCTGCTCTCCAGCCACATCCTCGGCGAGGTGGAGAAGCTGTGCGACTCCGTGACCATCATCCGCGCCGGTACGGACGTCGAGCACGGCACCCTGACCGAACTGCGGCATCTGACCCGCTCCACCGTCACCGCCACCACGGCCGGGGACCCCGCGCGGCTCGAGTCGGCACCGGGCGTGCACGACCTCACCGTCGAGGGTCGGCAGCTGCGCTTCGACGTCGACGACCAGCGGCTGAACGAGGTGCTGCAGGTGCTCACGGAGCTGGGCGTGGAGCACCTGACGATCACTCCCCCGTCGCTCGAGGAGCTGTTCCTGCGCCACTACGGCGGCGCCGAAGCAGTGACCGGGAAGGGGACGAACCGATGAACGCACCCGTGCACTCCTCCCCGCTCGCGGGCACCGGTCGCCTGCTGCGCCTGTACCTGCGGCTGGACCGGGTGCGGCTGAGCGTCTGGATCCTGGCCTTCCTGGTGCTCATCCCCTCGACGGTGGTGTCCCTGCAGGCGACCTTCACCGACCGGGAATCGCTGCAGGCGCGTGCCATGCTGCAGGACAACCCCGCCGCGATCATGATGACCGGGCCACTGTTCAGCCGGGACGACTACACCTTCGGGGTGATGCTCGCCAGCGAGTTGTCCCTGTGGGTCTTCCTCGCCGCCGCGATCATGAGCGTGCTGTTCATGGTGCGCCACACCCGCGCCGACGAGGAGGCCGGCCGACTGGAGATGCTGCGCGCCCTGCCGGTGGGCCGCTTCGCCTCCCCGGCGGCCGCCCTCCTCCTGGTCGCCCTGGCCGACCTCGCGGTGGGGGCGGCCGTCGCCGCGGGGCTCACCGTCCCCGGCATGGCGGTCACGGATTCCCTGGCGTTCGGACTGGCCACCACCCTGACGGGACTCGTCTTCGGGGCGATCGCGGCGGTGGCCGCGCAGCTGACCGGCAGCTCCCGGGCGGCCACGGGACTGGGAGTGTCCGCGATCGTGCTGGCCTTCGTCATCCGCGGCATCGGTGACGTCATCGACCACCAGGGGTCGTGGCTGTCGTGGTTCTCCCCCTTCGCGTGGGCGCAGCAGACCCGGTTGTACGCGGATCTGCGGTGGTGGCCGCTGGTGGTCTCCGCGGTGGTCGCGGCCGGGTTGACCGCACTCGCCCTGTACCTGTCAGGCCGACGGGATCTCGGCGCCGGGCTCCGGCAGGACCGTCCGGGCCCGGCCCGTGCCTCGTCCGCGCTGCTCTCCCCGGCGGGCCTCGCCCACCGCCTGGAGGCCCCGACGTTCGTGGCCTGGACGGTGGGGCTGTTCTTCTTCGCGGTGGCCTTCGGCAGCCTGACCACCGAACTCGACGGGGTGGTCGAGCAGATGCCCGCCATCGGCGAGTGGACCGACCTCAACCTCGAGGACCTCACCCGCTCCTTCGGCGGCCTGGTACTGGCGTACCTGAGCCTGGGGCCGGTGATCCTGCTGGTGTCCGGGGTGCTGCGCCTGCGTGCGGAGGAGCGCGACGGACGGATCACCGGGCTGCTCACCAGCGGCGGTTCCCGCCCGGGCCTGCTGTCCGGGTGGTGTGCCGTCGTCGCCGTGGAGGCGGTCCTGGTGCAGGTGGTCCTCGGTTTCGGCCTCGGACTCGGAATGACGGTCGCCTCGGGGGAGGCCCGCTGGCTCGGTGAGATCCCGGCCGCCTCGCTGGCCTACCTGCCCGCCATCCTCTTCTTCGGCGCCCTGGCGGCGGCGTTGTTCGGGCTGCTGCCCCGCTTCACGGTCCTGGCCTGGGTGCTGACCGCCTGGACGGCGGTGGTGCTCTTCCTCGGCGAGCTGCTCGACCTGCCGGACTGGGCGCGCGGTCTCTCCCCGCTCTGGCACACCCCAGCCGTGCCCGACGCCGACCTCGACCCGGTGCCCCTGGTCGTGCTGGTGGTACTGGTGGTGCTGCTGACCGTGATCGGGCTGGCCGGTTTCCGGCGCCGCGACATCGCCGAGGGTTGAGCGCAGCTGCCGCGCTCAGGAGTCCACACCGGTGACGTCGTAATGCAATTGGACCAGACCGACGGAAAAGGCGTGCTCGCCGCGCAGCCGTAGTCCAATCCGGAACTCCGGGAGGAACTTCAGGCCGCCGCCGATCGAGATCGGGCACACCAGCGGCCTGACCTGGTCGACGAGGCCGTGCCGCAGCGCGTGGGCGGCCAGGGTCGGCCCGTCAACGGTCAGGTCTGCCGGACTGTTCTCCTTGAGCTCCCGTACCGCCTGTGGGTCGAAGCTGCGCTCCAGCCGGGTGCGACGGGTGGACACCTCATCCAGCGTGGTGGAGTAGACGATCTTGTCCGCCGCCCGCCAGATTCGCGCGAACTCCGCGGATTCCGGCGATTGCGCCGCGACGGACGGGTCGGTCTCCCAGACGTGCATCATCTCGTACATCCGTCGACCGTAGAGATAGGTGCCTGCCTCGGCGGCCTGCTCATTGATCACCGCGAGCACCTCCTCGTCCGGCTGCGCCCACTCGAAGCGGCCGTTCCGGTCGGCGACGTAGCCGTCCAACGAGGTGATCATCGAGTACACGAGCCTGCCCATGGTGTCTCCTTGGCGGGACATGACAGAGGTCACGGTTTCCTGGCCCCAATCTTACTCCTCGGTGGGTGCCGGCACCCACCGGCGCTGCGGGCGGAAGTGGGCAGGTGGGACAGCATTCCAGGGCGGAGACGACGAAACCCCCGCCCGGGCGGGGGTTGTCTCGTACCGGGGAGCCGGGAAGGCCTAGCGCTCCAGCTTAAGGGTCTTCTGGGTGAAGTCCCACATCTCGGTGAAGAGCTTCTCGTCGCCGGCGAGCTTGGTGCCGTAGGACGGGATCATCTCGTAGAGCTTGTCGGACCAGTCGATCAGGTGCTCACCGAAGCAGCGCTCGAGCAGCTCGATCATCGCGGCCGGGGCGATGGAGGCGCCCGGGGAGGCGCCCAGCAGGCCGGCGATGGAGCCGTCGAGGTCGTTGATCAGGGTGGTGCCGAACTCCAGGGAGCCGAAGCGCGGGGCGGCGGTCGGCTTGATCACCTGGACGCGCTGGCCGGCGACGATGGTCTCCCAGTCCTCGTTCTTCGCCTCCGGGACGTACTCGCGCAGGGCCTCCATGCGACCGTCGAAGCTCTTGGTGACCTCCTCGACGAGGTACTTGACCAGACCGAATTCCTGGGCGGCGACACCCAGGTAGGACGGGATGTTGTCGGGGCGGATTCCCTTGAACAGGTCGAGGTAGGAGCCCTCCTTGAGGAACTTCGGGGTCCAGCCGCCGTAGGGGCCGAAGAGCAGGCCCTTCTCGCCGTCGATCACGCGGGTGTCCAGGTGCGGGACCGACATCGGCGGGGCGCCCACCTTGGCCTTGCCGTAGACCTTGGCGGCGTGCTGCTCGATGAGTTCCTCGTTGGTGCAGCGCAGCCACATGCCGGAGACCGGGAAGCCGGCGTAGCCGCGGACCTCGGGCACGCCCGCCTTGCGCAGCAGGTCCAGGGCGTAGCCGCCGGCGCCGACGAAGACGAAGTTGGCCTTGATCACCTGGGTGTCACCGGTGTGGACGTTCTTGACGGTGATCTTCCACTTCTTGCCGTCACGGGTGAGGTTCTTGACCTCGTGGCCGTAGCGGATCTCGGTACCCGAGGCCTTGGCGGCGGTGAGGAACTGGTCGGTCAGGGCGCCGAAGTTGACGTCGGTGCCCTCGTCGATCCAGGAGATGGCGGTCTTCTCGGCGTCGAAGTCGCGGCCCTCGGCCATCAGCGGCAGCTTCTCGGCGAAGACGGACTTGTCGTCGGAGAACTCCATGCCCGGGAAGAGAGGGTTGGCGCCGAGCGCCTCGTAGCGGCGACGGAGGTAGTCGACCTGTTCCTGGCCCTGGCCGAAGGAGACGTGCGGGACCGGGGCGATGAAGTCCTGCGGATCCGACAGCACGCCGTTGTTGACCTGGTGGGCCCAGAACTGACGCGAGACCTGGAACTTCTCGTTGATGTTCACGGCCTTGGAGATGTCGATCTTGCCGTTCTTCTCCGGCGTGTAGTTCAGCTCGCACAGTGCGGAGTGGCCGGTGCCCGCGTTGTTCCACGGGGAAGAGGACTCCTGGGCCGGGCCGTCGAGACGCTCGAAGATCATCTGGGACCAGCTCGGCTCCAGCTCGCGGAGCATGGCACCCAGGGTGGCGCTCATGATGCCGGCACCGACGAGGGCGACATCGACCTCGTCGGTGGCGTGCGTGGCGTTTGCGTTGTTGGTGGACACCTTTGTATTTACCTCTTCGTCGTCGGTGGATGGTCCGCCGTCAGGAGGGTGACGGGTGACCTGACGGGCAGAACGTGACCGCGCGCGGGCCGGGCAGCTCCTCTACCCGCACACGTCGTCCGGTGCCCCATTACATTACGCCCTCGGTGTTCGGGGGTGGGGACATCGGCCCTATTTCGGGCCCGGGGGTCACCTGTTCTCCCCCACCGCACCCCATACCTGGGGGTTCGGGGTCCCGCCCCGCGTTTCGCGGCCGCCACAGCGCCCCGGTGGGCCCGCTTCCTTAAGCTGAGGGGCATGAACGAGCAGGCCCCCGACCCCGTCTGGCGTCCCGATCTCCTCGGGGCGGGCTTCCAGGCCCGCGACTTCCGCCTCGGCACCGACCCGGAGGGCGAGGGCGAGGTGGTGACGACACTGATCCGCCATCTGCCCGATCCGGTGCACCCGCCGGCCGACTGGGCCGGACGCCGCGCCGTGGTGTGGATCCCGGGCATGACGGACTACTTCTTCCAGGAGCATGTCGCCCGCTTCCTGCATGAGCGTGGCTTCGCCTTCTACGCCCTGGATCTGCGCAAGACCGGCCGCGCCCGGCAGCCCGGCCAGCACTGGCACTACAGCGAGAGTCTGCAGGACTACTTCCCCGACCTGTCCGCCGCGCTGGACTTCCTGGCCGGTGAGCATCCGGGCGTGGTGCCGATCGCGCACTCCACCGGCGGACTGATCGTCCCGCTGTGGCTGGACCACCTGCGCCGGACGGGCGACCCGCGGCACGCGCACGTCGACGGGGTGATCCTCAACAGTCCGTGGCTGGACATGATGTACCCGCGCGCCGTCGTCCGGGTTCTGCGTCCCGTGGTGCGTTTCCTGGGGCGCCGGTGGCCGCATCTGGCCATCCCCGGCGGCAACCTGGGCGTCTACGGGGCGTCCATCCACCGCGACCACCACGGCGAGTGGGACTTCGACGTGACGATGAAGCCGGTGGGCGGGCACCGCAAGTACCTGGGCTGGCTGCGCGCTATCCTCGCCGGTCACGGGCAGGTGCACGAGGGCGGGGTCGACGTCGGCGTGCCGGTGCTCACGCTGTGTTCGTCCCGTTCGCGGCTGGGACGGCCCTACGCACCCGAGGCGGACACCGCGGACACGGTGCTCGACGTCGCACAGATCCGGTACTGGGCGCCGCGACTGGGATCGCGGGTGACCGTGCGCACGATCGAGGACGCCCGCCACGATGTGTTCCTCTCCCTGCGGCCCGCCCGGGAGGAGGCGCTCGAGGTCACGGCGGACTGGCTGACGGGGCTCGACGGGGCCCGAGGGGTCTCGACCTCGGATTAGGTAGACCTCATCGGTCGGTAGGATTACGAAAGATACCTCTATTTATCCGGACACGATTGGAGCTTTCATGGCCACCTCTGCGGACGCCGTCGCGGTTGACAAGCACTACGACCTGATCATCATCGGCACGGGCTCGGGCAACTCGATCCCCGGCCCGGAGTTCGAGGACAAGTCGATCGCGATCATCGAGAAGGGAACCTTCGGTGGCACCTGCCTCAACGTCGGCTGCATCCCGACGAAGATGTACGTCTACGCTGCCGACGTCGCCCTCGAGACGGCGGAGTCGAAGCGCTTGGGCGTCGACGCCCAGGTCACTGACGTCGACTGGCGGTCCATGGTCTCCCGCATCTTCAACCAGCGCATCGACCTGATCGCCGCCGGCGGCGAGGAGTACCGGCGCGGCCCGGAGACCCCCAACATCGACGTCTACGACCAGCACGCCGTCTTCGTCGGCGAGCGCACCCTGCGCACCGGCCAGGGCCTGGAGACCAGGACGATCTCCGGCGACCAGGTGGTCATCGCCTCCGGTTCGCGCCCCTTCGTCCCGGCGGCGATCGCCTCCTCCGGCGTGCGCTACCACACCAACGAGGACATCATGCGGCTGCCGGAGCAGCCGAAGTCCATCGTGATCGTCGGCGGCGGCTTCATCGCCGCCGAATTCGCCCACGTCTTCGACGCGCTGGGCACCGAGGTCACCGTGGTCACCCGCTCCCCCATGCTCCGCAACCTCGAGGCCGACCTGCGCGACCGCTTCAACCAGCTGGCTGCCCAGCGCTACACCGTCCTGGCCGGGCGCAACGCGATCGGCGCGAGCGAGTCCGATGACGGGGTGACCGTACAGCTTGACGACGGCTCGTCCGTCACCGCCGAGGTGCTGCTGGTGGCCACCGGGCGCACGCGCAACGGCGACCAGATGGAACTGGCCGCCGGTGGTGTCGAGATGACCGGGGACGGGCGCATCAGCGTCGACGAGTACGGCCGCTCCACCTCCGCGGAGGGCGTGTGGGCGCTCGGCGACGTCTCCTCGCCCTACATGCTCAAGCACGTGGCCAATGCCGAGATGCGCGCGGTGCGCCACAATCTGCTGCACCCGGAGGACATGCGGAAGCTGCCGCACGAGCACATCCCGGCGGCGACCTTCACCCACCCGCAGATCGCCACGGTCGGCCTGACCGAGGAGCAGGCCCGCAGGGCCGGCCACAGCATCACCACCAAAATCCAGAAGTACGGCGACGTGGCCTACGGCTGGGCCATGGAGGACTCCACCGGCATCGTCAAGCTCATCGCCGACCGCGACACCGGCAGGCTGCTGGGCGCCCACTACATGGGCCCGCAGGCCGCAACGCTCATCCAGCAGATGATCACCGTCATGGCCTTCGACCTCGACGTCCGCGAGGTGGCCACCAAACAGTACTGGATTCACCCGGCGCTGCCGGAGGTCACCGAGAACGCGCTCCTCGGCCTCGAGTTCGACTGATCCCGGTGGCCGGAGCTCTGCGGGGCGGGCGGACGGGCATGGGCCCGCGCCCCGTGGGGGCGGGAGCCGGAGCGTCAAATCGCCCTCACTGAACGGGGGTAACCTGTGGGGGAAATCACAGGCTGTTGTGAGTTGAAGACTCTTAATTGATAAGTGGTGCTTACCCAATTGTTTTTAGGGAAATGTAAGGGTAATTAAGCAGTTCACACAGGGAGAGAGCCCTAATAAAAGCTCCTTAAAAGCTGGTTTTGTTCTGCGACAAACCTGGAATTTGTTTAGGGTGATGTTTGACACCGGCGCGTGTCGACTCCATGCGGCACCCGGGTGTCACACGGCATGTCCCCGTTGACGTGCCGGGACACTACGGAATTCCGCGAAAGTCGG
Source organism: Corynebacterium halotolerans YIM 70093 = DSM 44683 (assembly GCF_000341345.1). Lineage (NCBI taxonomy): Bacteria > Bacillati > Actinomycetota > Actinomycetes > Mycobacteriales > Corynebacteriaceae > Corynebacterium > Corynebacterium halotolerans. The sequence goes on from NC_020302.1 coordinate 1,905,053, forward strand.
AAACCTAGTCAGACCTACCAGTTAAGGATTCCATATGCGTTCTTTCCGCACCGCCGCCGTCGCAGGCGCATCCGCACTCGCCCTCACCTTCGGCACCACCGCGGTGGCCACCGCCCAGGACGGCGACGATCTGCTCCCGCCGGAGGATGGCGTCACCCAGGAGCAGAATGACTCCATCGACCAGGGCGGCGACGAGATCCCGGTCGAGGACTACGAGCCCACCGCCCCGGAGCCGGATGAGGATTACGAGCCGAGCCTCTCCTCCGACATCAACACCGGTTCCTCGCTGGAAGGTGAGCAGCCCGCCCAGGGCCCGGCCATCTTCGGCTCCTCGAAGGACCTCGACTCCCAGCCGGCCTGGGCCCAGCTGCTCTACGGCGCCAGCATCCTGGGTGGCATCGGTTCCCTGATCGGCGTGATCGTGGGCCCGATCGTCAACTTCCTCAACCACGGTCCGCAGGCCTAAGTCCACCGCTCCCAGCTTCCCGAAAGTAGGCACCCCACATGCGCAAGTTCCGTAACGCCGCCATCGCGACAGCCACCGCCGTCTCCCTGACCTTCGCCGGCACCACCATCGCCGCCGCCCAGGACGGCGACGACGTTCAGGACGTCCAGGAAGACTCCTCCGTCCGCCTGTCCTCCGGTTCCTCCGCCCTCGGCCACGACCTCGGCGCCTGGTCCGAGCAGGACGAGGACGAGGAGAACCCGGAGGATCCGATCATCCGTGACGACGACCAGGCCTCCGGTAGCGACCTGCTCGGTGAAGAGACCGGTGAGAACCCGCAGTGGGCCGAGATCTGGCGAGACTTCACCGCTCTCGGCGTCGTCGGCGCAGTCGTCGGTGCTGTCATCGGCGGCATCAACTGGCTGAAGTACCAGGGCATCCTGCCGTACTGATCACCCGTCTCCTGACGAGACACAGCGAGACTTCAAGGGCACTCCCCCGGGAGTGCCCTTTTTGCATACCTCGGGCCGGTCACCCGGCTGCTTCCGTGGGGTGCATTCGATGCCCGGAGTGTGCAGCTGCGCACACTCCGGGCCATCGGGGCAGGGACTGAACAGGAAACTCCAGACCCGTGATCCGTTGCCGCGGTATCGATGACGCGCGCAGTAGGCGACGGCCTTCGGCCCTGCTCACCGTGATCCCGGCGGGCCACGCTGCGGTTCTCCCGGTCCAGCGCTCCCGGCCCCGGCCTCGCGCCCGGTGGGCGCCAGTTACAGCACGGTCCCGCGCCTCCGGCCGACCATCAGCTGGGTCAGCAGTCCGATGGCGATGGCCCCGACCGTGGCGACCGCGGTGATGGTGAGCACCTGTGTCCAGGTGACGGCCAGGCCCGGCACCTCGGCGGCGGCGACCGAGACGTCGGCGGCCCAGCCGCCCAGGGCACCCCCGGCGAGGCTGCCGACCAGCGCGGCGGGCAGGGTGAGCAGGAACATCTCCAGCCCCAGGGAGGCGACCGCCCCGTCGGAGGTCTGCCCCACGGAGTGCAGCACAGTGCGCTCCCGGGAGCGGTCCCGGACCGACAGTGCCACGGTATTGCCCACGCCGACGCCCGCGATGAGCAGGGCCACCACGGCCATGAGCGTCGACAGCGTGAGCACGCGGGTGACCAGTTCCTCGGCGTTGGTGCGCGCCCCGAACTCCTCGGAGACGCTGACCAGCTGTTCCTGGGCGGCGAGTGTCTCCCGCAGTCCCGTCAGGGCGGGGTTGTCCTCCGGCTGGAGGGCTGGTCCCTCGAGTCGGACCATCGCCACGGGCGTCGGCAGGTCGGGGGCCATCTCCAGCGGGATCCCGTTGGCGGTGGCGGCGGCCCGGCGCGCGGCGTCGGCGACGCCCGGGTCGATCACGGTGCGCGGGCCCTGACCGTGAATGACCGCGACATCGATGGGCTGGTTGAGCACCTCAATGGTGGTGACGGAGCCGTTGACGATCTCATCGCGCAGCGGCGAGTCCGCGGCGAGGACGAGTTCGCCCGGACCGGCGGCCCCGAGTACTGGATGGGTGTCGCGCATGACGGTCTCCGCCTCCCCGGCGGACAGGGCCAGCGCGGTGTCGGCGTCGCCCTCCCGGCCCTCCACCGTCACCGCCTCCGGCACGGCGACGGCCGCCACGCCCGGTGTCTCCCGGATGAGGGTGGCGGTCTCCGGGGCCAGCGGGTCCCCGATGCCGGCGACGACGACGTCGACGCTGCCGGCCGAGGCGGTGCGCTCCAGGATGACGGACTCGACCCGGTCCTGGCCGTGCAGGACCGCCGAGACGAGTGCCGTGCCGGCGACCAGGATGGCGACGAGCGCGCCCGAGCGCATGCGCTGCCGCCCGGCGAAGGCGGTGGCCAGCTGCACGACGGGACCGAGCCGGGCGGCCAGTGGGGTGAGCAGGCCGAGCAGCGCCGGCCACACGACGGCGGCGACCAGCAGGACGCCGAGGACCGCCACCCCGGCGGTGGCCACGGAGACGATGATCGCGCCGGTGGGCGACGCGGTGTCGAGAAGACCGCGCCCGGCCCAGGCCACGATGAGCAGGAGGATGCCGGCCACCAGCGCGACGAGCGAACCGAGGAGGGAGCCGCCGCCGGCGGACGAGGCATTGAGCGAGTCGACGACCGGTCGCTTGAGCACGCGGCGGGCCGCCGGCCAGGCGGAGACGACGGTCAGGGCCACGGCGCCGATGATGACCAGGACGAAGACGGCCGGGTCGACGGTGACCTCGTCGAGCGGGACGCGCACCCCGAGTCGGGAGGCCCCGGAACCGGCGAGAGTGGCCAGCCACCAGCCGAAGGGCGCGCCGAGCCCACCCGCGATCAGCGAGAGCATGACGGCCTCGACGAGGACGGACAGGGTCAGCTGCGGTGAGGAACCGCCGACGGCGCGGATGAGCCCGTACTCACGCTGCCGCTGTCCCGCGATGACCAGGTAGGAGGAGAAGATGACCAGGGCCGCGACGACCGCGACAACGACGAGGAAGGCCGCCAGCAGCAGGAAGTAGCGGGAACGGTCGCCGAGGTAGTCGGCGGCCAGTGCCCCGGCGCGGGCCTCGGCGGTCTCCATGCCGTCGATGGGCAGGGAGGCGTCCGCGGTCAGGAAACCGAGATCGTCGACGAGCGCCTGCGGGTCCGGCCCTGCGGAGGCGACGCGGATCTCGCCGCGCGCGGTGTCGGGGAACCAGGCGGACATCGCCTCCGGGGCGGCCAGCCACAGGTCGAAGCCGATGAGGTCTTCGCTGGCGGAGCGCTCGGCCCGCCCGACGACCGTCGCGGTGACGGGCTCGCCGCCGGAGGGCCGCAGGGTGATTGTCTCCCCCACCGCGCGTTCGCCGGTGGTCATGATCTCGCCCGGACCGGTGGGCAGGCGCCCCTCGGTGACCGTGCGCCACTGCTGTGGTCCGTCGGTGATCTGCTGGACGGTCCCGGAGGCGAACAGCGAGCCGTCGACCTCGACGGCGGCCGAGCCCTGCCGGTCGAAGGCGACGTCGGCGACGGTGTCGCGGGCGGCGATTTCCTCGACGATGAGCTGGGCGGTGCCGGAGCGCCCCGCACCGAGCGTGACGACGGCGTCGGTCTCGCTGTAGGCGCGGTCGAACATGCCGTTGACGGTCGTCGTCAGGGTGGTGACGATCGCCGCGGTGGCGACGGTGAGTGCGACGGCCGCGAAGATCGCGAAGAACAGGGACAGGTAGCGCGCGGAGCGGCGGCGCAGCTGCGCCAGTGCCAGGGTCAGCATGCCCGCTACTCCCCCGCCGACCGGGTTTTGGCGATGCGCCCGTCGCGCATGGTCACCAGGTGGTCGCCGCGGCGGGCGGCGGAGGGGTCGTGGGTGACCACGACCAGGGTCTGTCCGTAGTCGTCGACGAGCTCGCGGAACAGGTCGAGCACGGCCGCCCCCGACTCCGAGTCGAGGCTGCCGGTCGGTTCATCGGCGAAGATGACGTCCGGGCGCATCAGCAGGGCGCGGGCGATGGCCACGCGTTGGCGCTGCCCGCCCGAGAGCTGGTGCGGCAGGTGCCGCAGGCGGTCGTCAAGGCCCAGCCGCGTGACGACGTCGCGGAAGTGTCCGCGGTCGGGCCGGCGGGCGGCCATGCGCGTGGGCAGCAGGATGTTGTCGCGCACGCTCAGCACCGGCACCAGGTTGAACTCCTGGAAGATCACGCCGATGCGGGTGCGCCGCAGCCGCGCGCGGCCGTTCTCCGACAGAACCGCCAGATCGACGGGGCGGGCCTTCGCGTGGCCGCCGGCGAGCAGTTCCACCGAACCGGTGTCCGGCACGGACAGTCCCGACAGGCAGTGCAGCAGGGAGGTCTTGCCCGAGCCGGAGGGCCCCATGATGGAGGTCCACCTACCGCGCGGGAGTTCCAGGGAGACGTCGTCGAGGGCACGGACCTGTGCGTCGCCGCGCCCGAAGGACTGGGTGAGGTTGGTCGCCGTGATCACGGGAGCGGACGGGGACATGCGTGCCTTTTCGTGGACGTGGGAGCGGGGAACTCATCAAGCATACGGCCGAGCGGGGCGGCCGGTCGTATGTCTAGTCCTCGTCGGGCAGGGTGAGGATCTCGTTGCCGTCCTCGGTGATGACGATGGTGTGCTCGAACTGGGCGGTGAACTTGTGGTCCGAGTTCTGCACGGTCCAGTCGTCGTCCCAGATGGTGTAGTCGAGCTCGCCGAGGTTGATCATCGGCTCGATCGTCAGGGTCATGCCGGGCTCCAGGACATCGCGGTAGACGGTGGAGTCGTAGTGCAGGACGACCAGGCCGTTGTGGAAGGTCGGGCCCACGCCGTGGCCGGTGAAATCGCGGACGACGTTGTAGCCGAAGCGGTTGGCGTAGGACTCGATGACGCGGCCGATGACGTTGATCTCGCGACCCGGCTTGGCGACCTTGATGCCGCGCATCATCGCCTCGTGGGTGCGTTCGACGAGCAGGCGGTGCTCCTCGGAGACGTTGCCGGCCAGGAAGGTGGCGTTGGTGTCGCCGTGGACACCGTTCTTGTAGGCGGTGACGTCGATGTTGACGATGTCGCCGTCTTGGATGACGGTGGTGTCCGGGATGCCGTGGCAGACGATCTCGTTGAGGGACACGCAGGTGGACTTGGTGTAGCCGCGGTAGCCGAGCGTGGACGGGTAGGCGCCGTGGTCCAGCATGTACTCGTGGGCGACGCGGTCGACCTCGTCGGTGGTCACGCCCGGCGCGACGGCCCTGCCGGCCTCCTTCAGCGCGTTCGCCGCGATCTTCGACGCCTCGCGCATGGCCTCGATGACCTCGGGGGGCTGGACGAACGGCTCACCGACGTTTTCCTGCACCTCGTCCTTCCACACGTACTCGGGGCGCTCGATGTGCCTGGGGACGGTGCGGACGGGGGTGGGCTTGCCGGGGGTCAGAGGTGCGCGTGTGGTCATGAACGACATGGTAGTCGCGGGGTTCGCCACGTGTGACGGCGGTGGGGTCGGTGGTGGATGCGAACGGCGCGGCGTCCCGTGCCGGTGGCTTGGTCCGCGGCGTATGCCGCAGGACGTTTATCACGATCACCGAAATCATATGACCTTTACCGGATGCTCTTCCGGAGTTGTCCTGGATTTCACGCACCATTCAGAACCCGGGTCTACCTTGAGTTCGCTGACCTGCGCCTGTCCGGGGCCCGGTCAGCTCTTCAGTTTCCCGTTGAAAGGCCTTCCGTGACTAGTCGCTCCCTCTCGTTCACCGTCTCTGTGCTCACCGCCGCGCTCGCCACCTCCGGCGCTGTGGCGGTCGCCCACGCACAGGACGGTTCGCTGGGTTCCCGCTTCACCCTCGGGGTCATGCCCGACACCCAGTTCTACTCCCGCTACTCCACCCCGGACACCGGGAATCTCTACCAGGCCCGCTACGGATCGGAGCCCTTCGCCACCCAGGCGAGCTGGCTGGTGGAACATCAGGAGGAGTTGAACATCCCGTTCACCACCCACCTCGGTGATGTCGTCGACCAGTCCTGGGTCGCCCAGGAGTGGGAGGTCGCGGACCGTTCCCTGCGGATCCTCGAGGACGGCGGCATGAACTACTCCGTCCTGCCGGGCAACCACGACATCTCCGACGCCCGCCCCACCCCCTTCTCGCAGCACTTCCCCGCCGAACGTGCCGCGGACAACGACACCTTCGGCGGGCGGTACGAGGCCCCGAACAACGAGTCCGAGTACCACATCTTCGAGGCCGAGGGGCAGGAGTACCTGGTGCTCGCCCTCGCCTGGCGGGCCGACGAGGCCGCTCTGGAATGGGCCCAGTCCGTGCTGGACGCGCACCCGACTCTGCCGGTCATCCTCACCAGCCACGAGATCTCGAATATCGACGCCGACGGCGACATCTTCCTGTCGGATTCCTACGGCCGGCAGCTGTGGGATGCCTTCATCTCCCACAACGACCAGATCTTCCTGACGATCAGCGGCCACCACCACGGCGCGGGGTACCGCGTCGATGAAAACGACTACGGCCACGAGGTCGTCAATGTGCTGCAGGATTACCAGATGGCCTACCAGGGCGGAAACGGCCTGCTCGGACTGATCCAGTTCGACCTGTCCGGCAATCAGCTGGACATGACCGCCCTGTCACCCTGGGTGGCGGAGAAACCGGCCGAGACCCGCAACCAGTTCGACCATCTCATCCCGACGGGATCCGGCGACTCCTGGACCGTGGACCTGAACTTCGCCGAGCGCTTCGAGGGCTTCGCCCCGGGCTGGAGCATCGGTGAGGAGGACGATCCCGATTACGCCGCCCTGGCCCGCAGGGTCGTCTCCGAGGGTTATGTTCCCCCCACCCTCGAGGAGGGGGACCTGCCGCAGGGCCCCGAGGACTACCCGCGCGCCGAGAACACCGCCGTGCACTGGCGCCCCGGCTCCACCCTGATCGACGGCGCGCAGGCCACCGAGGGGCAGGCCGTAGGGCCCGGTGCCGTCATCCCCGACGTCGCCGGCGGCAACCACATGACCCGCGCAGCGTTGAATATCCGCGGTGCGGAGGGCGCGCAGGCGGCGGACGTCGTGTACACCACCGACACGCACCCGCTGTCCTCCGACACCGGTTCACTGCGGTGGACCAACCCGGCCGACGACCCCCGGCGCCTGAACTGGTTCGAAACGGCCGCCGACGCCCCGCTCAACACCGAAACCTTCGGGGACGGGTACACGTTCGAGTCCTTCATCAGGATCGACGAGAACTTCGACGGCGACAACCACTGGATGGGGGTGATCGCCCGCCAGGGCGCGCGCGGCGAACTCGCCGACGACATGCCCGAGGGAGAGGAGCCACCGGCCGCGCTGGCCGTCTCCTCCCTCCGGGAGATGCAGTGGACCACCGTGGCGACCGAGGGCGACACCACCGGATCCTCCAACTGGTCCCACGAGGTTCCGGTGGGTGAATGGCTGCACGTGGCCATCGTCAACGACCCGGCGGAGGACACCGTCGAGATGTTCATCAACGGCGCCCCCATCCTGCGGGACGTCCTCGACGCCGAGGGGCTGGCCTCCGCGGGCGATCCCTGGCTGATCGGCGCCAACATGTGGGCCGGCGATCCCGCCAACCCCTGGTACGGCTCCATCGGGGAGACCCGCATCGTCCATGACGCCCTGCCCGAGGATCAGTGGTTGACCGCCCGCGCCGGGGAGGATGCCGGGCCCGGCGACTCCACCGGCACAGGCTCCGCCCCCGGGTCCAGCGGTGGATCCAGCGACGGTGGTTTCCTCGGTCTGCTCGCGGCGATCGGCGGCATCGCGGCCGGTGCGGTCACCCTGCTCAACGTTGAGCACCCGGTGATCAACCAGATCAGGGAGCAGCTGCGGGCACTGGGCCTGCGGGCCTGACCCACCCCGGCCCTACGGCGCGTAAGCGGCCTCCTGCGCCACGGGCGGTTCCTGCCCGCTCCCCTCCCCGGGCAGTGTGTTCTCGGCGCGCATCTCGTCGAGCGTGCGGAAGAACTGGTCGGTGATGGCCACCGAGGTCTCCGAGCCGCCACCCAGGACCACCAGCGTGGCGAAGGCGATGTCGTCGTCGCGGAAGCCGGTGAACCAGGCGTGCGAGCCCTCGTTGATCTCGGCCTCGCCGGTCTTGCCGTAGATCTCTCCCCCGGCCTGCATACCGCGGGCGGTACCGGAGGTGACCGTCGCCCGCATCATGGTCTGCAGTTGTTCGATGGTCGCCGGGTCCGGGGCGGGCACCTCCTCGCTGACGATTGTCTCGTGTCCCTCGATCAGCACCGGTACGGGGGTCCGACCCGCTGCCGCGGTGGCGGACACCAGCGCAAAGCCGAAGGGGCTGGCGAGGTTGAGGCCCTGGCCGTAGCCGGCTTCCGTACGCTCCAGCGGGGTCTCACCCTCCGGGATGGTGCCGGTGACGGTGTCCAGGCCCGGGATCCGGTAGTCGATGCCCAGGCCGAACTGCTTGCCCATGTCAGCGAGCTGGCCGGGCTCGAGCCGTGTGCTCATGTCGGCGAACGTGGTGTTGCAGGAGGAGGCGAAGGCCCGCTCAAGGGGCACGTTGCCCAACGAGAACATGTTGTAGTTGATCACCACGCGCCCGTAGATGTTCATCGATCCGGGGCACGGCACGATCGAGCCCGGGGTCAGGCCCTGGTCCTGGACACCGGCCGCGGCGGTGATGATCTTGAACACGGAGCCCGGCGGGTACTGGCCGCTGAGCGCCAGGTCCCCGCGGGCGTCGGCCTTCTCCGTCTGGGCCACGGCGAGCACCTGGCCGGTCGACGGCCGGATGGCCACCAGCATCGCCTCCATGCCCTCGCGCATGTTCACCGCCTCCTGGGCGGCGCGCTGGACGTCGTGGTCCAGGCTGATGCGCACGGAAGGGGCGGGTTCGGCGGCATGGTGTTCCACGTCGTCGATGGGCGCGCCGTTCTCGTTGACCATCGTCACCCGCCAGCCGTTCGCGCCGTCGAGTTCATCCGCCACGATGCCCGAGACCCGGGAGATGATGTCCGGCGCGAAGTCGGGGTCCGTGGGCACCATCGCGGCCTCCTCGTTGAGGCGCACCCCCGCCACCCCGGACAGATCCCAGGCCACCTGCGGGCCCTGGTGTTCGTTGACCATACCCACCGAGTACACCCCGGCCGCGCCCTCGAACTGTTCGGCCAGCTCGCGGGCGTCGAGGGGCGCGACCGTGTCGTCGCGTTCGTGGGCGGCGTTGACCGCCGAGGCCACCCGGTCCGCCACGGCCCGCGGATCGTCGATGGCGTCGGTGTCGACCAGGATACGGTAGCTGACGCCGGGCCGGAGAATGGCCGCCCCGTCGGAGCTGATCACGTTGGCCTTCCCGGCGGGCACGGCACGCAGTTCGAGGTGCTGGTTCGCGCCCAGCCGCGGATGCAGCAGCGTGGGCTGCCAGCGCACCGTCCACTCCCCGTCGCTGCGGGTCAGGGTCATCGCGGTGTCGTAGGTCAGGTTGCGTTCGCGCGGCAACTGCCAGTCGAGGGTGTAGCGGGCGGTGGCGATGTTGCCGTCGGTGGTGATCTCGCCCGGGGTGACCTCCAGCCCCTCGGCCTGGAGACCGTCGTAGGTCGCGGAGATGATCTCCCGCGCCGGCGCGGGGGTGTCGATGAGCGACGCGACGGTCTCCCCGTCACGCTCACTCAGGGCCGCCAGAAAGTCCTCGACGACCGGGGCCGGGGTGTCCGGCTTCGGGGTGCACGCCGTCAGCCCCAGGATCACGGCCAGGACCATGATCAACGCCGTCGTTCTCATGGCAGGCAGATTAACAGCGCCACTTCACTTTCGCCCGGAAACACACCGGGGCGACACGCCGGAGGGGACCAGCGCGGAGGTCAGCGGGTGACCTTCACCTCGGCCCTGGTGCCCTCGACCTCTTCCAGGCCCTGCTCCTCGGCGATGCGCTGGGCCTCCTCGATGAGGGTCTCGACGATCCTGGCCTCCGGCACGGTCTTGATGACCTCACCCTTGACGAAGATCTGGCCCTTGCCGTTACCGGAGGCCACGCCGAGGTCGGCGTCGCGCGCCTCGCCGGGGCCGTTGACGACGCAGCCCATAACGGCCACGCGCAGCGGGTACTCCATGCCCTCGAGGGCGGCGGTGACCTCGTCGGCGAGCTTGTACACGTCGACCTGGGCGCGGCCGCAGGACGGGCAGGAGACGATCTCCAACTTGCGCGGCCGCAGGTTCAGCGACTGCAGGATCTGGTCACCGACCTTGATCTCCTCGACCGGGTCGGCGGACAGGGACACGCGGATGGTGTCGCCGATGCCCTGGCTGAGCAGTGCGCCGAAGGCGACGGAGGACTTGATGGTGCCCATGAACTTCGGGCCGGCCTCGGTCACGCCCAGGTGCAGCGGGTAGTCGGTCTGCTCCGCGAGCTGGCGGTAAGCCTCGACCATGGTGACCGGGTCGGAGTGCTTGACGGAGATGGCGATGTCGCCGTAGCCGTGCTCCTCGAACAGTCCGGCCTCCCAGATGGCGGATTCGACGAGCGCCTCCGGGGTGGCCTTGCCGTACTTCTCCAGCAGGCGCTTGTCCAGGGAGCCGCCGTTGACGCCGATGCGGATCGGGATGCCCGCGTCCCCGGCCGCCTTGGCGACCTCCTTGACGCGGCCGTCGAACTCCTTGATGTTGCCGGGGTTGACGCGCACGGCGGCGCAGCCGGCCTCGATGGCGGAGAAGATGTACTTCGGCTGGAAGTGGATGTCGGCGATCACCGGGATCGGGGACTTCTTCGCGATGATGGGCAGCGCCTCGGCGTCGACCGTCTTCGGGCAGGCCACGCGCACGATATCGCAGCCGCTGGCCGTCAGCTGGGCGATCTGCTGGAGGGTGGCGTTGATGTCGTGGGTCTTCGTCGTGGTCATCGACTGGACGCTGATCGGGTGGTCGGAGCCCACGCCGACGTTTCCGACCATCAGTTGGCGGGTCTTGCGGCGCGGGGCCAGGGTGGGCGCCGGTGCGCCCGGGAGTCCGAGTCCGATGGGGGTCGACACTTTGTGCATTCTCCTCGACTTGGGCGACGCGCGACACGCCGCCCACGGTGCAGGTTTTTGGGTCAGTCTCCCTCACCTTAGCACTGGGTGGGATCCCCAGAAAGGCACAGTGATCAGCCGAACAACCGCACCGGGTTGACGATGTCGGCCACGATCACGATCGCGCCGACCGACAGCAGGGCCGCCGCCATGACGTAGGTGACCGGCATCAGCTTCTCGTAGTTGGCGGGCCCCCCGGCGGGCTTGCCGCGCATCCGGCGGAACAGATCCCGGATCTTCTCGTACAGCACCACCGCGATGTGGCCGCCGTCCAGCGGCGGCAGCGGAATGAGGTTGAACAGGGCGAGGAAGAAGTTCAGCGAGGCCAGCATCATCCAGAACACGTCCCACAGGGAACGCTCCACCAGTTCACCGCCGACGCGGGAGGCGCCGACCACACTCATGGGGCCCTCGATATCGCGCTCGGCGCCGAAGATGGACGCGACCACGCCCGGGATCTTGGCCGGGAACTGGATGATGGCCTCGACGGTGCCCTCGAGCAGCTGCCAGGTGAACGCACCGGTGGCGCCGACGGCCTCGACGGGGCCGAACTGACGCACGGCGTTCTCGACCGGGGCATTGGCCACGCCGATCGCGCCGGCCCGGACCTCGAAGCCCTGCGGGTTCAGACGCGTGACGGAGGCGACCTCCACGGTGATCTCCCGCACCTGCCCGTCGCGCTCGACGGTGAGCACGGCGTCCTCGCCGGGCATGGTCAGCACGGTGTCGCGCAGCTCGTAGAAGTCCTCGAGCTCCTCACCGTTGAGGGCCAGGATCCGGTCACCGACGCGCACGCCGGCCTCCCCCGCGGGCCCGGTGCCGGAGCAGTCGGCCATGGTCTCGGTGTCGAGCTGGTCCGCCACGCACGTGACCTCGCCGACGGTCGGCGTGTGGTCGGCGTACGGGTTCGGGATCCCCGAGGTCACCGCCACGCCGTACAGGATGATGAAGCCGACGATCAGGTTCATGATCACGCCGCCGGAGAGCACGATCACCCGCTGCCACCACGGCTTGTTCACCATGGCGTGCGGGGCCTCCTCGGCGGTGACCGGATCCTGGGCGGTCATGCCCGCGATGTCGCAGAACCCGCCGACGGGCACGGCGGCCACGCCGTACTGCGTGTGCCCCTTACGCTTCGACCAGATGGTCGGTCCGAAGCCGATGAAATAGCGGCGCACGCGCATGCCGAAGGCCCGCGCGGTGAACATGTGCCCCGCCTCGTGCAGGGCGATGGTCACCGCGATGCCGAGGGCGAACAGGGCCACGCCGAGGAGATAGGCTCCCACGTTTCTCCTAACAGGTGCGTCAGCCGGCGAGGGAGTCGATCAGCGCGTTGGCCCGCGCCCGGGCCTCCGCCTCGACGGCCAGGATGTCGTCGACGCATGAGGGTACACCAGCGAACTGTGAGGCAGAATCCACGATCCCCGCGACCACGTCGACGATCCGCGGGAAGCGGATGCGCCCGGCCAGAAACGCCGCGGCGGCCTCCTCGTTGGCCGCGTTGTAGACCGCCCCGTGCGTGCCGCCACGCGTGGCGACGTCGCGCGCGAGCTGAACGGCGGGGAACGCGGCGTCGTCGAGTGGTTCGAAACGCCAGTCGTGGGCGGTGCTGAAGTCCAGCGCCGGTTGGGCGCCGGGCACGCGGTCGGGCCAGTCCAGGGCCAGGGCGATCGGCAGTTTCATCGACGGCGGGGAGGCCTGGGCGATGGTCGCGCCGTCGGTGAAGGTGACCATGGAGTGGATGATCGACTGCGGGTGGACGGTGACGTCGACACGGTCGGCGTCGATGCCGAACAGCAGCGTCGCCTCGATCAGCTCAAGCCCCTTGTTGACCAGTGTGGCCGAGTTGAGGGTGTTCATCTGCCCCATCGACCAGGTCGGGTGCTGCGCCGCCTGCCCGGGCGTGATGTCCCACATCCGCTCCCGCGTCCAGCCGCGGAAGGGCCCGCCGCTGGCGGTGAGCACCAGGCGTTCGACCTCGGCCGCGGTGCCCGAGCGCAGGCACTGCGCCATGGCCGAGTGCTCGGAATCGACGGGCACGAGCTGACCGGGCGCCGCGCGGTCGACCACCAGATCGCCGCCGGCCACCAGCGACTCCTTGTTCGCTAGGGCCAGCACCGCGCCGGATTCGATCGTGGCGAGCGTGGCCGCCAGCCCCAGCGAGCCGACGAGCGCGTTGAGCACCGTGTCGGCCTCCACCTCGCGCACGAGCTTTTCCGCGGCGTCCGCCCCCGCGATCACCGGCCCGCCGAGGGCGGCGGCGACGGTGTCGGCGGCGTCGTCACGAGCGACGGCGACCCGGCCGGGCGGCAGGCCCAGCGCACGGGCCTGGGAGATGATCAGCTGGGGGTCGGAACCACCGGCGGCGACGCCGGCGATCTCGAACTTGTCCGGGTTGCCGGCGACGACCTCGAGGGCCTGCGTGCCGATCGAGCCGGTGGAGCCGAGGATGAGAATGCGTTTGCGACTGGTCACTCCCCCATTGTTCCACGACGCGGAAGGCGGAATCGTGGGGGTGCCGTGCCCCGTCCGTGGGAGGGATGTGCAAAGATAATGGGCGAGAACTGTTGTTGAGCAACACGCCGTGCCCTAGATATCCGCGCCCGACGGCGGGCCGGACACGACGTGTTGATGAGAAGGAGATGAACGTGGCTGCTTCGCACGAGAAGGCGCCCGAGGTCCACCACGGCGTGTCCACCCTGGATGTGCCCTCCGCGGCCTGGGGCTGGAGTGACATCGGACGCAACACCATCCAGATCGCCGGCTGGATCTCCGTTCTGTTCCTGCTCGGCTACAACTTCGGCAACCATGAGGGCCACGTCGAGACCATCTGGCTCCTCGTCCTGACCGTCCTCGTCGTCATCGGCCTGCTGATCCACCTCTTCGAGCCGAAGCTGGCCCAGCGCCGCACCCTGACCGCCCGCAACAAGCCGGTCGGCCACCAGGAGCCGGAGTGGGCGTACCTGCAGAAGACCCTGTCGGGCCCCTACGCCGAGCTGACCGACAACCAGCTGATCGCCATGAACATCGATCCCACCCGCGTCCAGCACCTGCGCAAGATGCCGCGTGAGGACCAGCGCCCGCTGGAGTCCGAGCACCAGGGCTCGCTCCACTAGTCGGCTCCCCGACCTCCACCGCCCCTCGGCTCCGCTGTGAACAGCGCGCCGGGGGGGGGCGGTTTTCCGTGTCTGGACGCGGGTCCGGGCGGGCCGACGCGAGCTGACGTGGGCCGATCCGGGATATTACGTCTCCGGACCATTCACGGCTGACGGATGGGGCGTATCGCCCCTGCTGACGGTTCACCGCTTTTCCCCGGAGGCGTCATACCCCATGTCGCCCGAGACCCCCGTCCTTCGACGACGCGATCTCGCCCCGGAACCGCGGGCGGGCAGTACCCCGGCCACGCTCCAGGCCCGGCGAAGAATCAGGCCCGCCCTAATTCACCCACGCGCGGACCTTGTGGTGGATCTCCGGCAGGCGCCGCCCCACCCGGCGCGTGCACAGCGCCACCGACCCCGCGTAGAGAGCGGCCGGCAGCGCCAGGACCAGCACCACGCCGAGCCCCACGAGCCAGACGACGTCCGCCTGGTAGCCGACGGCGATGAGCGCCCCGCCCGGGGCCGCGGGGAGCCACCCCAGGAAGAGCGCGGCGAAGGCGGAGATGAACGCCGCCCCCGAGTAGCCCGATTTGTCGGCCCACGGGCTGGTGCCCGGCCGGGAGGTCGCGAACGGGTTGAAGGTGGTGAAGAACAGGGCGATCGCACCCGCGGCCACTGCCATCCCCACCGAGACCACCGCTACCAGCAGCGCGACATCGCGGGAGTCCGCCAGAATGATGCCGAGCACGTCGACCCCGATGAGCAGGACCACCAGCGGGGTCATCGACGCCGCGTGCCGGGCCAGCAGCAGCGTGCGCACCGGCACTCCCGAGGTCAGGTGCACCCAGGTGGCGGGCCCGTCGTGGCCGAAGTCGTTGGCGGCCAGGGTGCCGGCCATCAGCCCGATGAGGATCATGCCCATGAACATCGTCATCTCGTGGACGAGCACGCCCTGGATCAGGAAGAACGCGGCGATGACGGGGAACATCACCAGGCTGGCCAGCATGCGTGAGTCCCGCCGCAGGTAGCGCACGGCCCGGGAGTACACCATCGCCGCCGGCGTGTACGGCAGGCCGGGCAGCAGCAGTGGAGTGCCGGCCTCCGCCTCCCGGTGCTTGTCCGGCTTCTCCCCGGAGGAACCTGCGGCGTCGAGCGGCGCCTCGAGCTGCCGCTCCACGGCCCGGCGCCACCACCAGCCGCCCATCACGAGGGTGGCCGCGGCGACGCACAGCTGGCCGAAGGCGATCAACCAGCGGCCCTGCACCGCGGAGGTGACCACCGCGGCGCTCGCGCCGAAGGGCGTCCAGCCCAGCACGTCACCGACCAGGTGGAGGGGGATGGCCTCCACGCCGAGGCCGGCGAAGGCGTTGAAGGCGAAGAGGAAGAGCACCACGAGCAGCGCACCGATGATGTTGGACCGTTCCCGCGACGTCCGGCCTCCCCCGCTGCCCAGCGTGGCGACGAGTTCACCGAGGAGCAGCGTGGTGACCAGCGCGGCGAGCATCGCCACCGGCAGGACGACGGCCGCGAACACGTGTCCCGCGCCCGCCAGCAGGATGACCCCGGCGATCGTGGTGACGGCCGTGCACACCACCGCGATCACCCCGCGGCTGGTCAGCAACGTCGACCACGCCAGCGCGGGCAGGAGCTGCCGGGTCGTGACCGGCAGGGCGGCGAACATCGCGGGGCGCAGCTGGGCCTCCCCCGACGGCAGGACGACCGCCACGCCCGCGTACGCCAGCGTGCCGACGCCGACCATGCCCGCCAGCGCGGACCACTGGTCCTGCTGCGCGGCGAGCACCGCCATGGCCGTGAGCAGCGCGAGCCCGCCCAGTGCGTAGATCACGACCAGCACCGTGAGCATGCCGGCAGCGATATTGTCGCGCATGTTGCGCGCCCACAGGGTGCGCTGGAGTTTGAGCAGCAGCGAGGTCGTCTCACTCATCGCCGGCCTCCCGGGGGTTCCGGGGCCGCTGGAGCGGGTCCCGGGCGCCGCGCAGCCAGCCGAGTGCGCCCTCGCGCAGCTGCCCGCCGCCGACGAAGCCGACGAAGGTGTCCACCAGCGAGCTGCCCTGGCGCACCTTCTCGACGTGCCCGGCGGTGAGCACCCGGCCGTGGTGGATGATGGCGACGTGGTCGCACAGGCCCTCCACCAGTTCCATGACGTGCGAGCTCAGGACCACGGTGCCGCCGCGCGCGGCGAAGTCGCGCAGGATCTGCTGGATGAGCCGGCCGGAGACCGGGTCGACGGCTTCGAGCGGTTCGTCGAGGATGAGGATCTCGGGGTCGTGCAGCAGGGCGCCGGCCAGCAGGATCTTCTTGGTCATGCCGGCGGAGTAGTCGACGATGTACTTCTCCCCCGCCTCGGCGAGCCCGAGGGCGTCGAGCAGCTCGCCCGAGCGGCGGGCAACCTCCTCGGCGTCCATACCGCGCAGCCCGCCGAGGTAGGCCAGGTACTCCGGACCGGAAAGCCGGTCGAAGACGGGCACGCCGTCGGCGAGCAGTCCCATGGCGCGTTTGGCGGGCAGCGCGTCGACCCAGACGTCGTGCCCGCTCACCCAGGCGCGCCCCTCAGTGGGGCGCGCCAGGCCGGTGGCCATGGTGATCATCGTGGTCTTGCCGGCGCCATTGGGGCCGACGAGGCCGTAGATGGAACCGCGCGGGATGTCGAGACTCAGGCGGTCGACGGCGACGGCCGTGCCGAAGACCTTCGTCAGGTCACGGACGGCCAGGGCCTGCGTGGTCGGGTCGGGGGCGAGGGGCGGTAGATGCGGAATCGGTGTGTTCACGCATTACAGCGTAGATTCCGTCAGCGCTCCTCGGCGGCCAACTGGCCGCAGGCCGCCGCGATCTCCTGTCCCTTGGTGTCACGCACCGTGCAGCGCACGCCCTGGGCGTTGACGCGGCGGACGAACTCGTCCTGGCGGGCCTTCGGCGCGGCGTCCCACTTCGAGCCCGGGGTGGGGTTGAGCGGGATGAGGTTGACGTGGACCAGCGGGCCGAGGGCGTCGTGGAGCTTCTTGCCCAGCAGGTCGGCGCGCCAGTCCTGGTCGTTGACGTCGCGGATGAGCGCGTACTCGATGGACACGCGGCGGCCGGATTTCTCCGCGTAGTAGCGCGCGGCGTCGAGGACCTCGGCGACCGGCCAGCGGTTGTTGACCGGCACCAGGGTGTCACGCAGCTCATCGTCCGGGGTGTGCAGCGACACCGCGAGGGTGACGGACATGTCCTCGTCAGCGAGCTTGCGGATGGCCGGGGCCAGGCCCACTGTGGAGACGGTGACGTTGCGCTGCGACAGGCCGAAGCCCTTCGGCGCGGGCTCGGTGATCTGGCGGACCGCGGAGACCACGCGCTTGTAGTTGGCCAGCGGCTCGCCCATGCCCATGAACACGATGTTCGACAGGCGGGAGCCCTCCGCGTGCATCGTGGCCGCGGCGGCGCGGACCTGGTCGACGATCTCGGCGGTGGACAGGTTGCGGTCCAGCCCGCCCTGGCCGGTGGCGCAGAACGGGCAGGCCATGCCGCAGCCGGCCTGGGAGGAGATGCACAGCGTGGCGCGCTCGGGGTAGCGCATGAGCACGGACTCGAGCAGGGTGCCGTCGTGGAGGCGCCACAGGGACTTGGAGGTGTCGCCCTCGTCGGTGTCGAACACGCGGACGGGCGTCATGAGGGTCGGGAACAGGGCGTCGGCGACCTTGGCGCGGGCGTCGGCCGGCAGATCGGTCATGGTCGAGGTGTCAGCCTCGAAGCGGCCGTAGTAGTGGCGGGCGATCTGGTCGACGCGGAACTTCGGCAGGCCGAGTTCGCCGAGCGCCTCGACGCGCGCGTCGGCGTCGAGGTCGGCGAAGTGCTTCGGCGGCATTCCCCGTTTGGGGGCGGCGAATTGGAGTTTCACGGGTTGGGCCATAATGATTCCATCCTTGCACGTCGGAGGTGCTGTTATCGAATTGTTGGGACGACCGTCACTGCGGAAGGTGGCGGGTTACGGCGGTCGCGCGTTGAATACGGGGTATGACACACTCCCCGCGACACCCTGATGAGCGAGACACCCCGTCGATCGACCCCTCCGCGGAGACCGCCCGCAGCGGGGTACCGGCCGGGTTCGACGACGCCCCACGTGACGACACCCGCGCCGTGGCGGTACCGGACGCCCCCGAGGACACCGCCACCGACGCCGTCCCGGCGAAGCCCACGGAGAAGACCCGGGCGGGGAAATCCGCGGGCCGGGTCGACGGCTCGCTGGCCGGGAGCACCTGGGCGGCGCTGATCGTCGGCGCACTGCTGCTTATCCTGCTGCTGGTGTTCATCCTGCAGAACCAGCAGCAGGTGGAACTGAACCTGTTCGCCTGGTCCTTCCAGTTCCCCGCGGGCATCGGCTACCTGTTCTCCGCCATCGCCGGCGCGCTGATCATGGCGCTGGCGGGCGGGGTACGCATGATCGAGTTGCGCCGCCAGGTGAAGAAGCTGCGCAGGCAACAGCGGTGACATTCTCCCGGAGCACGTGGGGGCGCCCCGCGCACACCGTTTGAGCTCAGAACCAGGCCTCGGCCAGCAGCTGCAGTGAGCGGTTCCGGACGGCCGGATCGAACGCGTAGGTGACGGTGATGAGCTCGTCGGCGCCGGTGCGTGTCACGAACTCCTCCAGCTGCCCCTTCACCGTCTGTGGGGCACCCACCGCCTTGATCCGCAGCATGGACCGGTCTCGGCTGCCCTGCCCCGTGAGCGTCTCCGGGTCCACCGGCGGTTGGATCCGGCGGGACCGGCCGCGCTGGATGTCGAGGAACATCTGCTCGACGGTCGTGAATTCCCGCTCCGCCTCCTCGTCGGTGTCGGCGACCATGACGTTGACGCCGGCCATGACGTAGGGCTCGTCAATCTGGGCGGTGGGTGATTCGGTGGTGAATGCGTCCCGGTACACCTGAATGGCATCCTCCACCTGGTCGGGCGCGAAATGCGAGGCCAGGGAGAAGGGCAGACCCAGTTGTCCGGCGATCGACGCGCCGTTGACAGTTGAACCAAGCACCCAGATGGGCACCTCGGTTCCGGCCGAGGCGGCGGACATGATCGGCATACTGTGCGCGGTACCCGTTTCACCGAACCAGCCCTGCAGGTCATAGATGCTCTGGGCGAAGGCCTGCGGCTCGGCCGAGGAGCGATTCAGCGCCTGGGCGGTCATCCGGTCTGTTCCCGGAGCCCGCCCCAGTCCCAGGTCGATCCGGTCCCCATGGATATTGGCCATGGTTCCGTACTGCTCCGCCACCATCAACGGAGCGTGATTGGGCAGCATCACCCCGCCGGAACCGAGACGGATGCGCTCGGTGACCGAGGCGGCCCGGGAGATCAGCAGCGCGGTGGCACTGGAGGCGAGATTCGGGGTGTTGTGGTGCTCGGCGAACCAGAGCCGACGGTAACCCAACTGGTCGGCGAGGCGGGCGGACTCCATCGAGGCGGCGATGGCACCGCGGGCCGTGGAACCCTCGGAGATGGAGACCAGATCAAGAATGCTCAACGGCACAGACAAATCGGAGTTTCCTTACATCAACAGAAAATACATGCCTACACCAGAGACAACCAGCCCCCACGGCACTTCATTCCCACCCGCTGCAGATCGGAGCGTGACCGTCAGCCCGCCGGCGGTGACCGGGACGCCAAATACTGGGACGGCGGGCGGGTGTCCGGCCTCGGCTTCAGCCGCCGATGAGGCTGAGCACCAGCCAGGTGACCATGGCCGAGGGCAGCATGCCGTCGATCCGGTCCATGAATCCGCCGTGTCCCGGCAGCAGCCCGGACATGTCCTTGATGCCCAGTTCGCGCTTGAACTGGGACTCGACCAGGTCCCCGAGGGTCGCACAGACGACCAGGCCCACCCCCAGCAGGGCACCCACCCACCACTGGTGCTCGAGCAGCAGGGACACGGACAACGCTCCCGCCACCACCCCGCCGATGACGGATCCCGCGAAGCCCTCCCAGGATTTCTTGGGGCTGACGGCCGGTGCCATCGGGTGCGAACCGAACATGACGCCGACGACGTAGCCGCCCGTGTCGGAGGCGACCACGCACAGCATGAAGGTGATGATGTAGAACCCGCCCGGCACCCCGTCAGCCGAGTCCGCGGAGATCAGGGAGAGCATCGCGGCGAAGCTGGCGAACAGCGGGATCCAGGTGAGCACGAAGATGCCGACGGCGGTGTCGCGCAGGTAGTTCTTCGGGGGCGTGCGCCGGCCGTGGGAGAACAGCCGGCCGAACATGAGCACCAGCACCGCGGTGACGAACGCGGCGACGAGACCGTTGGTGCCGAACGGCCAGGACAGCCACACCATCGCCTGCCCGAGGACGATCATCGGCACGAGCGGAATGAGGTAGGAACGCTCGTTCAGCCGGGTGACCACCTCCCAGGTGGCCACGCCGACGGCGGCGGCGACCAGCGGGTACCAGCCGAGGGGGCCGATCCACACGGCCAGCAGGGCCAGCGCGCCGAGGACCACGCTGACCCCGACGGCAACCGGCAGGTTGCGGCCGGCGGAGTTCCTGGGACGGGGCAGATGGTCCACACCCAGGGGACGACGGGATGCGCCACTGACGTCACTCACCTGGCTCCTCCTGCTTCATGTCTGGTCGTTGATGCGTGCTGACCGGGGTCATCGCACGCGAAGGCGCACAAAAACACCGCCTCCCGGGGGCACGACCGGTGCACCTGAGTCTAGTGTGCGGTCGGTCTCCGGCCCGGATGGCGGTGCCCGGAGTGTTCTGCTCGGAGGTCAGACCTCCATGAGCTCATCTTCCTTGCGGGTGACGAGCTCGTCGATCTGGGCGACGTAGGTCTGGGTGGTCTTGTCGAGATCCTTCTCGGCCGAGGCCACCTCGTCCTCGCCGGCGTCGCCGTCCTTCTGGAGCTTCTTGAGCTGCTCCATACCCTTGCGGCGGATGTTGCGGATGGCGATCTTGCCGTCCTCGCCCTTGGACTTGGCCAGCTTGACCATGTCGCGGCGGCGCTCCTCGGTCAACTGCGGGATGGTCACGCGCAGCACCTGACCGTCATTGGTGGGGTTGACACCGAGATCGGAGTTGCGGATCGCGTTCTCGACCTCGTTCATCGTGGACATGTCGTACGGCTTGATCAGCAGCATGCGGGGCTCGGGCACCGAGATCGTCGCCATCTGCGGGATGGGCGTGGGCACGCCGTAGAACTCGGCGATGACGCCGTTGAACATGGCCGGGTTGGCGCGGCCGGTGCGGATGGTCACGAGCTCCTCGCGGGTGTGCTCGACGGAGGCGGTCATACGCTCCTCGGACTCGAGGAGAATGTCATCGATCATGGGGGCGGTTCCTTTGCTACTTGACGTGTCGTCGCGCTCACCCGCGGGTGTGACGCACGAACCTCGGGATAAATCTATCAGGACTTGACGAGGGTGCCGATGCGCTCCCCCGCCACCGCACGGGCGATGTTGCCGTGGGTGAGCAGGTTGAACACGAGAATCGGCATGCTGTTGTCCATGCACAGGGAGAAGGCGGTGGCGTCGGCGACCTTGAGGCCCTTCTCGATGACCTCGCGCGGGGTGATCTCGTGGAAGAGCTCGGCGTCCGGGTTGGTGCGCGGGTCGTCGGAGTACACACCGTCGACGGCCTTGGCCAGGAACAGGACGTCGCAGCCGATCTCCAGCGCGCGCTGGGCGGCGGTGGTGTCGGTGGAGAAGTACGGCATGCCCATGCCGGCGCCGAAGATGACCACGCGGCCCTTCTCCAGGTGCCGGGCGGCGCGCAGCGGCAGGTAGGGCTCGGCGACCTGGGCCATGTTGATGGCGGTCTGCACGCGACACTCGACCCCCTCCTGCAGGAGGAAGTCCTGCAGGGCCAGACAGTTCATCACGGTGCCGAGCATGCCCATGTAGTCGGAGCGCGCCCGGTCCATGCCGCGCTGCTGCAGCTCGGCTCCGCGGAAGAAGTTGCCGCCGCCGATGACCACGGCGATCTCGGCGCCGTCGCGGGCGACCTCGGCGATCTGGCGGGCGACGTTCTCGACCACGTCCGGGTCGATACCGACCTTGCCGCCACCGAACATCTCACCCCCCAGCTTCAGCATCACTCGCTTGTAGCCGGTTCTCGTCGAGCTGTCAGGGGTGGTCACCGTGCGATCTCCTTTGGGTGGGGTGCGGTGGACGCCGGGGCATGGCTCATCGACACGCGATCAGTCGGGCCGACGCCTCGGGGGTCTTGATGTCGGGTCCATCCTACCGAACGGCCACCCCACGATGTTCTCCTGCCCGGGCACGGCGGACCGTGCACCATCCCCCGGTGAAAAAGCACCGGACCCCCGGGCCGCGCGGGGCGGTCCGGGGGTCCGGTGGGCTGAACGGAGTCAGCGGGTGCCGTCGGAGGCGGGCAGCCTACTGCTGGCCGACCTCGAAGCGGACGAAGGAGGTCAGCGTGACGCCGGCCTCGTCCATGAGCTGCTTGACGGTCTTCTTGTTGTCGGCGACGGACGGCTGCTCGAGCAGGACGACGTCCTTGTAGAAGCCGTTCAGGCGGCCCTCGACGATCTTCGGGATGGCCTGCTCCGGCTTGCCCTCCTCGCGGGTGATCTGCTCCGCGATGGAGCGCTCCTTCTCGACGACCTCGGCCGGAACGTCCTCACGGGTGAGGTACTGGGCCTTGAGCGCGGCCACCTGCATGGCGGCGGTCTTGGCGGCGTTGCCGGCCTCATCGCCGGAGCCGGTGTAGGCGACCAGCACGCCGACGGCCGGCGGCAGGTCGGCGGAGCGCTGGTGCAGGTACACGGAGACGTTGTCGCCCTCGATGGTCGCGGCGCGGCGCAGCTCGAGCTTCTCGCCGATCTTGGCGGACAGCTCCTGGATGGCGTCCGCGGCGGGCCGGCCGTCGACGTCGGTCTGGGCGAGCTCCTCGGCGGAGTTGGCCTTGGCGGCGGCGGCGGCGTCGGCGATCTTGGCGGCGAAGTCCTTGAACTCGGCGTTCTTGGCCACGAAGTCGGTCTCGGAGTTGACCTCGATCATGGTGTTGCCGGAGACCGCGACCAGACCCTCGGACGCGCTGCGCTCAGCGCGCTTGCCGACGTCCTTGGCGCCCTTGATGCGCAGCAGCTCCACGGCCTTGTCGAAATCGCCCTCGGTCTCCTCCAGGGCCTTCTTGCAGTCGAGCATGCCGGAGCCGGTGAGCTCGCGGAGCTTCTTGACGTCTGCAGCAGTGTAGTTCGCCATAGTTCGGGCGATCCTCCTCGTGTAGGAACAGTATTCGTTGGGAAAGACTAGCTGACGCGCCGCGCTCTCGCCGGAGACCGGGTCCGGCGTGTGGCTCCCGTCAGCGGGCCGGGGTCGGCGGCGCATCGGCGGAACGGACGGGAAAGCCCCCGCCCCCGGCCGGCCCCGCAGGACGCGGTGCGTGCACTGGCAGGGGTGGCGGGATGGCGGGGGCGCCGTTCCGGGCTGGGACCTACTGCTCGGCGGCGGCGGTCTCGGTGGCCTCGGCTGCCGGAGCCTCGGAGGACTCGGCGGCCTTCTCGGCGTCGGCCTCGACCTTCTCCTGGGTGTCGCCGGCGGCCTCCCTGGCGGCGGCCAGCTGACGCTCCTCGCGGGCCTTCTTGCCCTCCTCCACGGCGGTGGAGATGACCTTGGACAGCAGGGCGGTGGAGCGGATGGCGTCGTCGTTGCCCGGAATCGGGAAGTCGACCTCATCCGGGTCACAGTTGGTGTCGAGGATGGCGACGACCGGGATGTTCAGCTTCTTCGCCTCGTCGACGGCGATGTGCTCCTTGTTCGTGTCGATGATCCACAGGGCGGAGGGCACCTTGGTCATGTCGGCGATGCCACCGAGCACGCGCTCGAGCTTGGTGCGCTCGCGGGTGAGCATGAGGACTTCCTTCTTGGTGCGGCCCTCGTAGCCGTTCTCCGCGGCGTCCATGGCCTGCAGTTCCTTCATGCGGTGCAGACGCTTGGACACGGTCTGGAAGTTGGTGAGCATGCCACCGAGCCAGCGGTGGTTGACGTACGGCATGCCGACACGCTCGGCCTCGTTCTGCACGGCCTCCTGGGCCTGCTTCTTGGTGCCGACGAACAGGATGCTGCCGCCGTGGGCGACGGTCTCCTTGACGAACTCGAACGCGGTGTCGATGTAGGTCAGGGTCTGCTGCAGGTCGATGATGTAGATGCCGTTGCGGTCGGTGAAGATGAAACGACGCATCTTCGGGTTCCAACGGCGGGTCTGGTGGCCGAAGTGGACACCGGCGTCGAGAAGCTCGCGCATGGTTACGACTGCCATGTCACGCTCACTTTCTGTCTAGGGTTTCGGTTTCTGTGGAGCTCGTGCAGGTTTTTGTCCTGCACCCTAGCGACGAAGACCGTCCGACACCCTGGGAACATGCCCCCGGGACCTCGTCGGAGCCGGCTCCCCCATCTCGGGGCTTCGCCGCGCGTAGTCAGCGGGCCCTGGTGAGGACACACTGCTGTCACCGAGTTTAGCCCCTGGCAGGACGGTCGCCAAAACGACGCGCAGGTTGTCCACAGGGCGGGTCCCCGGACGCAACTTCCGCCCCACCATCCACAGGAGGACGCGTTCCGACGTCGCACCCGTCCCCCGAAGGTGGGAGGGTGCGGGATATGCGCCTCCCCCACCGTCGCGTCCCCGCGTCCCTACTGGCCGTCGCCGCCACCGTCGCCATCACCGCCACCGTCTCCTTCCCCGCCGCCCCATCCGCGGCCGCCTACGTCGACCCGACGACCGGCGGGTCCGTGGCCACCCGCGTGACCCGCGCCTTCAACAAACCGGAGCACAACTGGCTGCCCGGCCACCGCGGTGTCGACCTCGCCCTCGGGATAGGTGAACCCGTGGTGGCGGCCGGGGACGGCGTGGTCGCCCACGCGGGCGTGGTGGCGGGCACGCCGGTGGTCTCCGTCGACCACGACGACGGGGTGCGCACCACCTATCAACCGGTGCACGCGCGGGTGCGGCAGGGCGAGGAGGTCGCCGAGGGCCAGGCCATCGGCACGCTCGGGCATCCGGTGGATGGCTATCCGGGTCTGCACTGGGGTGCGCGCTCCGGCCCGGACCGCGACGAGTACCTCAATCCCCTGTCCCTGCTGGACGCGCCGACGATCCGGCTCAAACCCTTCTGACCGGCCAGGGCAGTTCAGGCGCGCGGGTGGGCGCGGGAGTAGACCTCCTTGAGCCGCTGGGCGGAGACGTGCGTGTAGATCTGCGTGGTCTGCAGGGAGGAGTGGCCGAGCAGTTCCTGGACCACGCGCAGGTCGGCCCCGCCTTCCAGCAGGTGTGTGGCCGCGGAGTGACGCAGGCTGTGCGGGGACAGGTCCGGGGTGCCGGTGACCTGCCCGGCGCGGTCGACGATGCGGCGGACCTGGCGGGGGTCGATGCGCCCGCCGCGCACGCCGACGAACAGCGCGTCGGTCTCCCCCGCCATCTGCGGGCGGGCCTCATCCAGCCAGGTCCGCAGGGCGTCGGTGGCGGCCGCGCCGAAGGGGACGGTGCGCTGCCTGTCGCCCTTGCCCGTCACCCGGGCGGTGCCGCGGGCCAGGTCGACGTCGGCGATGTCGAGGCCGGTCAACTCCGCCACGCGCATGCCGGTGGCGTAGAGCAGCTCGAGGATGGCGCTGTCGCGCAGGAACTCCGCCTCCGAGCCGGAGGCCGCGTTGCCGACCAGCTCGCCGGCCTGGTTCTCCCCCAGCACGGTGGGCAGTCTCCGGTTCACCTTCGGGGTGACCAGACGGGCGGCCACGTCCGCGGTGAGGTGACCCTGCCGCGTGGCCCAGGTGGAGAAGGCGCGTACCGCGGCGGTGCGCCGGGCCAGGGTGGCCCGGGATTTCCCCTCGGCGACGGCCTCCGCGAGCCAGGCGCGCAGGTTGTCGAGCGTGAATCCGGCGAAGTCCGGGACGGTGCGGGCCAGGTCCCGCAGGTCGGAGCGGTAGCCGCGCACCGTGGCCGCGGAGCGGCCGACCACCAGCTGGAGATGCTCGGCGAAGTCGTCGACCGCCTCCCCCACCTGTGACCCCTGGGGCTGCCGCGACTCCTGTGTGCTCATGGTGCCCGAGTCTACCGGCTGCCCACCGCCTGGCGGTCACTCCTCCGCCCGGCGCCACTCCACGCCCTCGCGGGCCACCAGCCCACGTTTACCGAGGTCCACCAGCAGGTGCACCGTCAGCGCCAGCGGCAGGCCGGCCACCGCGGAGACCTCCTGGGCGGCCCGCCCCACCCCGGGATCGAGGGCGTCGAAGACGCGCAGTTCATTGCGGCTGAGTCCCTGCACCGCGGTCGGCGCGAACTGCAGCTCGTACTGCTCGGCCGCGTCCACCGCCCCGGCCGGCCCCAGCAGGGAGCGGATGTCATCGGCGCCGGTGACCAGCTGCGCGCGGCCGTGACGGATGCGTTCGTGGCAGCCCAGCGACCCGGCACCGGTGACCGGCCCCGGCACGGCCATCGCCACCCGGCCCAACCCCTCCGCCCAGCTCAGCGTGTTCAGCGCCCCCGAGCGCCACGCCGCCTCCACGACGACCGTGCCGCGGGTCAGCGCGGCCACCAGCCGGTTGCGGGTGAGGAAACGGTGACGCTGCGGCGGCGTGCCCGGCGGATACTCGCTGATGACGCAGCCGACGTCCGCGATGCGGTCGAGCAGCGCCGCATTCCGCGCCGGGTAGACGCGGTCGATGCCGCAGGCGGTGACCGCCACCGTCGTCCCGCCCGCCGCCAACGCCGCCTCGTGCGCGGCGGTGTCGATGCCCAGTGCCCCGCCCGAGACCACCGTCCACTGGTGCGCGGCCAGACCGCCCACGATCTGGCGGGTGACCTCCACCCCGTAGCGGGTCACCGCGCGCGTGCCGACGACCGCGACCGACTGCGCGAGCGCCGGCGTCACCGCCCCGCCGCGCACCCACAAGGCGTGCGGGGTGACCGCATCGGACTGGTAGGTGCGCACATGCTCACTCATGCCCGTGGCCGCGAAGCCGAAGGCCCGGTCAAGCTCCAGACGTGGCCAGTCCGCGTCCTCCGGGGTGAGCAGCCGCGCGCCCGCCTCCGCGGCGGCGGCCAGATCCTGCTCCGCGCGGTCCCAGTCGTGGCGGGCGGCCGTCTCCTCGGCGAGCCCGCCCAACCAGCTGGCGCGCCGGCGCACACCGTCCGCGATCTCATCGGCGTCACGGCCGGCGGCCAACAGCTCCTGCAGCGCCCGGCTGGGGCCCTCCACCACCCGATTGAGGTAGGCCCAGGATTCGGGGGTGCTCACGCCGCCTCCCGCAGGGTCGTCGAACCACGCAGGTCGATCGCGCGCGCCACGTGAGCCAGATCGGGCCGTGTTCCGCCGGCCAGGTCACAGATCGTCCACGCCAGCTTCAACGCCCGGTCCACCCCGCGCTGGCTGAGCACCCCGTCGGCGAGGTAGGCGCCCAACAGCGCCATGGCGGCCTCATCCGCCGGATGGTGGCGGCGCAGCTGATGCGGATCCATCGCGGCGTTCGTGGCCGCCGGGAAACCGTGCCCCCACCACCGGTGGGCCGCGCGCTGACGGGCGGCGGCCACCCGTTCCGCGATCACCGCCGTCGACTCCGCCCCGGCGGTACCGAGCACCGCGTTGCGCGCACTGGTGCGCACCCCGATGTCGAGCCGGTCGCGCAGCGGACCGGACAGGTTGTTCAGGTAGGTCGTGCGCTGGCGGACGGTGCACCGGCAGGCGGAGGGTTCCTCCGCGGCGCAGCGGCACGGGTTCGCCGCCAGCACCAGCTGGATGCGCGCCGGGAAGATGACCTCCCGGCGCGCCCGCACGAGGCGAACCTGGCCGTCCTCGAGCGGGGTGCGCAGCCCGTCCAGGGTGGCCGCGGGTATCTCCGAGGCCTCGTCGAGGAAGAGCACCCCGTGGTGGGCGAGGCTGACCGCGCCGGGGCGGGGCACGCCGGCTCCCCCGCCGAGCAGCGCGGCCCGGGTCACCGAGTGGTGCGGGGCCACGAACGGGGCGTGGCGCACCACCCCGCCGGGCATGCCGTTGGGGCCGGCGACCGAGTGCACGGCGGTGGCCTCGACGGCCTGGTCGGTCGACAACGGCGGCAGCAGGCCGGGCAGCCGGGCGGCGATCATGGACTTACCGGAGCCGGGTGGGCCGATCATGAGCATGTGGTGTCCGCCGGCCGCGGCGACCTCCGCGGCGAAGCGGGCGTCCTCCTGGCCGGCGAGGTCGGCGAAGTCCGGGCGGCGGCGCAGTGCGGCGGGTGCGTCCTGCACGATGTCCGCGGCCCCCGGCAGGTCGGATTCGCCGGTCCCCCACTCCCAGGCGTCCGCGAGACTGCCTGCGACAAGCACCTCGAGGTCGTCGATGAGCGTGGCCTCCGCGGCGTTGCCGGGTGGGATGACGGCGCACCGGTAGCCCTCGGCGCGGGCGGTGAGCAGTGCCGGGAGGATTCCTGGCACGGGCCGCACCGAGCCGTCGAGGCCCAGTTCGCCGAGCACCAGCGTCGACGACAGCCGTTGGCCGACCTCCGGTTGGCGGGCGGCGAGCACCGCCAGTGCCATGGGCAGGTCGAAATGCGAGCCGGCCTTGGGCAGCGAGGCCGGTGACAGCGAGACGACGATCTTCGTCTTCGGCCACTCCAGCTGCGCGTTCGCCACGGCGGTGCGGATGCGGTCGCGGGATTCGCTGACGGCGGTGTCGCCGAGTCCGACGACGTGGATGCCGGGCAGGCCCGGCCCGATGTTCGCCTCGATGGTCACCGGCCGCGCGGTGACCCCGCTCAGTGCGGTGGTGTGGGCCCTACCGAGCGCCATGCTCGACCCCCTCGTAGAGCTCGACCTCGAAGCCGGGCCCGCCACGTCTGGCGGTCAGCTCCACGACGTCGAACCGCACCGCCGTCCACGGCCGCCCCTCGAGCCAGTGGGCGGCGGCGCGGCGCATGCGGGCGAGTTTGCGGCCCGTCACGGCCTCGGCCCCACCGTAGCTGCGCCCCGACCGGGTCTTGACCTCGACGAACACGGTGGTGGCGTCGGGTTCGCGGATGATCAGGTCCAGCTCCCCGACGGGAAAACTCACGTTGCGGCCGATCACCTCGCCGCCGCGTCGTCGGTAGAGCTGGGCCGCGTAGTCCTCCCCGCGCCGGCCCAGGCGTGCGCGTCGTCTCGTTCTCGTGGTCACGGTGTTCCCCCCTTGGTGTTGTGCGGACACCTCCCACTCTCGGGCGCGGGCACGGTCACCACAAGGGGCGCACACGCGGAAGCGCCGCGGCTGTGGACAACCAGCAGTTGTCCACAGCCGCGGCGCCGACGCGCTTGACACGCCGCCGAGGGGATTACTGATCCGGCATGATCAGCTCGGGCTTGTCGAGTTCCTCGATGTTGACGTCCTTGTAGGTGATCACGCGGACGTAGCGCACGAAACGGGCCGAGCGGTACATGTCCCAGACCCACGCGTCCGACATCCGGACCTCGTAGTAGACGTCCGGGCCGGACGTGTGCGGGATCAGCTCGACGGCGTTGGCGAGGTAGAACCGCCGCTCGGTCTCCACCACGTAGGAGAACTGGCTGACGACGTCCCGGTACTCGCGGTAGAGAGAGAGTTCGACCTCGGCCTCGTAGTTGTCGAGTTCCTCAGCACTCATGACCTGCCTCCTAGCCCATGCTTCAACGACGGTCGCGCAGCCACTCGGCGTGAGCGGCTGCGACGTTGGCATAAGTGTATCGGTGCTCGGGACTTCCCCCGTGGCGGCGCACCGCAGCCAGGTGCGTCTTCGTGCTGTAGCCCTTGTGCCCCGCGAGCCCGTACTCCGGGTGGCGGGCGTCCAGCTCCACCATCATCCGGTCGCGGCTGACCTTGGCGAGCACACTGGCCGCGGCGATGCACCGTGCGGCGGCGTCCCCGCCGATCACGGGCAGATGCGGCATGGTCAAGCC
This sequence comes from Corynebacterium halotolerans YIM 70093 = DSM 44683, assembly GCF_000341345.1. Lineage (NCBI taxonomy): Bacteria > Bacillati > Actinomycetota > Actinomycetes > Mycobacteriales > Corynebacteriaceae > Corynebacterium > Corynebacterium halotolerans. Next base: position 1,935,030 of record NC_020302.1, read on the forward strand.
GGGAATCTTGAGAGCGTCGGTGAGGACGTAGCCGGGGCGCAGGTCGAGCCCTGCCACGGCACGGCGCATGCCGCCGACGTTGGCGCGCTGGATGCCGCGGGCGTCGATCTCCGCCGCGGGGATGGACACCACCGACCAGGCCAGGGCATGGTCCTGGATGACCGGGAAGAGCCGCTCGCGGGTGGCGGGGCTGAGCTGCTTGGAGTCGGTGAGCTTCTCCAGGACCGGGATGACCTTCTCCGGCAGGACGCACGCGGCGATGGTGACCGGCCCGCAGCAGGCGCCGCGGCCGGCCTCGTCCACCCCGGCGACCGGGCCGAGACCGGCCCGGTTCAGCGCCACCTCGTGGGTGCGCTGCTGCTTCAGGCGTCGCAGACGCACCACGGCTACTGCTGGGCGGGCTGGATGTCCGGGTCCCCCACGCCGCCGATCCGGTTGAACGGGTAGATGATGGCCTGGACCTTGCCGCGGATGTTCTCCTCCGGAATGGTGCCCTGGTGCGGATCGCCGAGATGGTAGCGGGAGTCGGCGGAGTTGGTGCGGTTGTCGCCCATCATGAAGTAGTGGTCCTCGGGCACAGTGACGGGGCCGAAGTACTCGCCGCCACAGGCCTCCGAACCGGTGGCAGGGTCGACCGGGAAGGCCAGGGGCTGCAGGGTGTAGGACTGGTCGATCGGCTGGCCGTCGACCATCACGGCCGGGTCGCCCGCCTGACAGGAGACGGTCTGGCCGCCGGTGGCGACAATGCGCTTGACCAGGTCATTCTCGTCCGGGGCGACGAGCCCGATGTAAGAGCCGACGTTCTGCAGGCCACGGATCAGGTCGTTTTCCGAGCGCTGCGAGACGAAGTTGGTGTTCCAGGACTCGGTGCCCTTGAACACGACGACGTCGCCGGGCTCGGGGTCGGAGAAGCGGTAGGAGATCTTGTCGACGAAGATGCGGTCGCCGGTGCAGCCCTCACAACCGTGGAGGGTGGGCTCCATCGACTGCGAGGGAATCATGTACACCCGGCCGACGAAGGTCTGGATGAGGATGATCGCCACGAGGGTGAGCACGATGACGATCGGGATCTCGATGTACCAGGGGGTCGGCTTCTTCTCGTCGCTCTCCGACGCCGGCGCGGAAGCCGTTTCAGCCGCACCGGACGCGGGCACGGGGCCGGATCCGGGGAACGGGGCCTGGGAGGAGCGCGGGGAATCAGTCACGGGCACCGACATTAGCAGCACCGACGCCCCGGACCGTGAGCGCCACGGTGGGAGCCTGCAGGATGAGCCGTAGACTCAGTTCCCGATCCACCTCCCCTTTTCCCCCACCGGAGCACACCATGAGCGCACCCCAGCCCCCCGCGTCCCCGGACGAGTCCCCGGGCGGAGCCGGTCCGCAGGCCGGGGATACGCTGACCACCGATCCACGGCAGGACCCCGGGGCGGGTGCCGGCGGCAGGCCCGCCCCGTTCCGGGCCCTGCTGGCCATGCTCGCCCACCACCGCGGGGCACTGACGGTCGCGGTCGTGCTCTCCCTGTTCGGGGCCGTGCTCGGCCTGGCGCAGCCGATGGTGATCAACGAGATCATCGGCCGCATCGGGCAGGGCGCGGTCACCGGGCTGGTGGTCCTGCTGATCGGGCTGCTGCTGGTCTCGTCGGCCCTGTCAGCCGGACAGATCTACGTGATGACCCGCACCGCCGAGGCCGCGGTGCTGTCCACCCGCCAGCAGCTCGTCGCCCGGATGCTGCGGCTGCCCGTGCGCATCTACGACGCCCACCGCACCGGCGACCTGGTCACGCGCCTGGGCTCCGACACCACCCTGGTGCGCCAGGCCTTCACGGGCGGCCTCGTCGACGCCGTCGGCGGCGCGGTGACCATGGTGGGCGCCGTCGTCCTCATGCTGCTGATCGACCCGCTGATGCTGCTTATCGTGCTGGCCGTGGTGGCGGTGACGATGATCGCGGTGATCACCGCCTCCTCACTGCTCCAGCGGTACACCACGAAGGCCCAGGAGGCCGTCGGCGCACTGGGTGCGGGCATGGACCGGGCCCTGGTCGCCGTGCGCACCATCCGCGCCACCGGGGCCCAGGACCAGGTCGAGGCCGGGCTGGGCACCGACGCCGACCGCGCCTACCGACAGGGCGTGCGCATCGCGCGCGTCGAGGCGCTGCTCTACCCCGCCTCCGGACTGGCGATGCAGGCCAGCTTCCTCATCGTGCTGGGTGTCGGCGGTGCGCGCGTGGCCGCCGGCGACATCGCGGTCGCCGACCTGGTCTCCTTCGTGCTCTACCTGTTCATGGTCTCCATGCCGCTGGGCACGATCTTCTCCGCGGTGACCACCATCCGCCAGGCGATGGGTGCCCTCCTGCGCATCCAGCAGGTGATGGAGCAGGACCTGGAACCCACCGGCGGCACCCCGGCCGCACCCGCCCACGACCTGACCTTCGAGGGCGTCTCCTTCTCCTATGACGGAGAGAAGCCGGTGCTCGAGGACGTCTCCTTCCACGTGCCCGCCGGGAAGAAGACCGCCCTGGTCGGCCCCTCGGGATCCGGCAAATCCACCACTCTCGCGCTGATCGAGCGCTTCTACGACATCGACGCCGGCCGCATCCTGCTCGGTGCGCAGGACGCGGCGGAGCTCGACCGGGCGTCACTGCGCGCGGTCGTCGGCTACGTCGAGCAGGAGGCCGCCGTGCTGGCGGGCACGGTGCGGGAGAACCTGCAGCTGGGCGCACCGGAGATCAACGACGAACGCTGCTGGTGGGCACTGGAGAGGGTCAACCTGCGCTCCCGCTTCGAGGAGGCCGACGGCCTGGACACCGTGCTCGGCGACCGCGGCATGAGCCTGTCCGGCGGGCAGCGCCAGCGACTCGCCCTGGCCCGCATGCTGCTGATGGACACCCCGATCCTCATGCTGGACGAGCCGACCAGTGCCGTGGACTCGCAGAACGAGCAGCTCATCCTCGACGCGATCGACGCCACCGCGCAGGGCCGCACGCTCGTGGTGGTCGCCCACCGCCTGTCCACCGTGACCGACGCCGACCAGATCATCGTGATGAACAATGGCCGTGTCGAGGCCACCGGCACGCACACCGAGCTGCTGGAAACCAGCCCGCTCTACCGGGATCTGGCGTCGCGGCAGTTGCTGGGGTGAACAGTCGCTTATCGACGCCGCGGGACCCGGGTGCCCCCGCTGCGGCACCGGCCCCTGCATCTGTTGCACGGTTCCGTGCCGTCTGCAATGCTGCGCATTGCAATTGCATTGCAGACGGAACCGAGAGAAAGGCCGAACCCATGGCCACCACCACCCGCAGCAAGCGCGCCCCGGGCCGGAATCTGGAAGAGACGCTGTTCCAGGCGACGGGCATGCCCAGCATCAACGCCATCGCCACCGAAGCCGGGATCACCCCCTCCACCCTGTGGCGGCACGTGAAGGAATCACGTCTCACCGTGGGCGACTACGCGCGCCTGATCCCCCTGCTCGACCGCGTGGGGGCGGACAACGAGGCGGCGCAGCAGCTCCGCAGGGCGGCGAAGGCCCAGGTGAACCGTACCCCCGAGGACGACGTCGCCGTTGACGGCACACCCCGTGTCCCGGGGCCCCGCCTGGTTGACGCAACGGATGAACAGCTGCTCACCGAGCTCCAGAGACGAGCGGATGCCCTGGCCCGCCGACTGAGCGCGATCAGCCGGGGGCTGGAGAACTACTCCGACACCCTGCACCGGCACAGCCGACGGTAGCGCGGAGGCTCAGCCTCCGGGGTGCTCGCCGGTGAACGGGATCGGGGTGATGACGTCAACCATGATCCCGCCGGGTGCCTCGACGATGATGTGACGCTGGCCGAAGTCCTCGGAGCGCAGCGGCTGCAGGACGGGAACTCCCCCGGCGATGAGCCGCTCGGCCACCGCATCGACGTCGTCGACCTCAATGTTGACGAGCAGGCCCGGCGCGGTGACCCCCGGGGCGGCCCGGTGGCCCGCCGGGATCGTCTCGTGCCCGGACCGCAGGAAGGCGATCTCATGACCGTCAGCGTTGAGTGAGACGTACCAATCGCTGGAGAAGACAGCCTCGAAGCCGAAGTGGGTGCAGAAGAAGGAGGCAACGGAACCGGGATCGTCGGTCATGATGACGGGGTACACGCTGGTGATCACGGGGAACTCCTCGGGGTGTCACGGCGGATCGGGCGGATCGGGGGATGTTCACCTGGGTTGGACCAGTATCCCATACCGGGGTCTTCCGGGAGCCGGAGTTGTTGGCCTGAGGCGATGACGGATGGCGGTATGAGCCAGGACGAGGCTGTCGAGGTGATCCTGGCCGAGATGGACGAGATGCGCGACTGGGTGTCGGTCGCCGGGGCGCTCGGCGTGATGGACATCCACGCCCGCTGGGCCAGCGAGGAACAGGTCCGGTTCGTCCTGGAGACGGTGCTCGACAGCGACCGGCTGCACTTCGGGCGCATCGGCACCGGAGGTCTGGTCCCCCTGCCTCCGGAGACCACCGTCGAGCAGCTGCTCGACGAGCTCCACCGCCGCCCCGAGGAGAAGTTCGGCCACGGTCCCCCGGGCTGGGAGCCGACGGTCATCGACCACCGCCTCACCGCAATGATGGAACTGTTCATCGACGACCGGCCGAGGACCGCCGGGCGCTGACCGGCCCCCACCCCAGGGCGGTTGCCGGTACATGGCCGCGTCAACACTCCGCTGGAGCACCAGTCGCGACAGTTCCGGCGTCGCCCCGACAAGGGGGACCGACGCAGGTGCCCCGCCACTTCTCCGGGACCCGCACAATCCCTGGTCCGATGAAGCCGCGCGCATCCCGAGACGGTCCAGACCCGGACCTCGGTCCGCTCCTCCGGCAGGACCAGCTGAAAGGAGGCGTTCGCGACCGCCGTTTCCAGGGGATGCGGCCCCGACCGGGGATCCGCGGGTGCCACGGGCGCCAGGGCGGACCCGAGCAGCATCCGTCTGCCCCCCCCCGATCCGGCCGGCGGATCCTCCACGAGTGTCATGGAAACCAGCTTGTCCCCCACCAACGCCGAAACCCCCGCCTCCCGCAGCAGTGTGCGGGAAACGGGGGTGACGCGGATCGTCGTGAAGCGGAGCCCCGGAGGGCCGGTGCTTAGCGACGCTCCTTGATCTTGGCGGCCTTACCGTGCAGGTTGCGCAGGTAGTACAGCTTGGCACGACGCACGTCGCCCTTGCGGACGACCTCGATGCGATCGATGTTCGGGGAGTGGACCGGGAAGGTACGCTCCACACCGATGCCGAAGGAGACCTTGCGGACGGTGAAGGTCTCGCGGATGCCGGAGCCCTGACGACGGATCACAACGCCCTTGAACAGCTGGGTACGGACGTTGTTGCCCTCGATGACCTTGACGTGAACGTCAAGGGTGTCGCCCGGACGGAAAGCCGGGATGTCGTCGCGACGCTGCGCTGCATCAACCTTGTCGAGAATGTTCATGTCTGAAATTCCTTTGTGAGATCTGGACAGAGGACCCTGGCGGCACTTCCCTCATCGGGCGCTCGGCCGGTTCGTATCCGCTACATGGTTCGCCGCTGGCATCCCCGCGCGGGACGCGGTATGCACAGTCAACCGAGATAGTGTGCCACATCCCGGCCGCACCCGACAAATCCCCCTGACCTTGACATCCGCCGCCGCCACTGCCCTACACTGAGCGGCACGACCCCACGGGCGCCCGAGGCATCGGGCTGAGATCGCGCTGCACTCCGCGCGAGCACCGTCCGAACCTGTCCGGCTAGCACCGGCGAAGGAAGAGAGGCCAGACGATGCCGTCCACCCGTACCCTGCCCACCACCACCGATCTACGCGCTTACGTGGTCACCGGACAGGGCGAACCCCGCCGGATCATCGACGTCGCCCGTGCCGCCGCGGCCGGCGGCGCCGGGGTGGTGCAGGTCCGCTCCAAACCGATCAGCGCCCGCGCCCTGACCGAACTGGCCGAACGGGTCGCGCTCGCCGTCGCGGAGACCAACCCGCGCACCCGCGTGCTTGTCGACGACCGCGCCGACGTCGCCGCCGCCCTCATGCGCCGTGGCGTTCCCGTCCACGGCGCGCACGTCGGACAGGACGACCTTCCCGTGCGCGATGTGCGCGCCCTGCTGGGCGAGCACGCGACCATCGGCCTGACCACCGGCACCCTCGAGCTGGTGCGCGCGGTGCACGACGTCGCCGACGTCGTCGACTACATCGGTGCCGGACCCTTCCGCCCCACCCCGACCAAGGACTCCGGGCGCCCACCGCTGGGGCTGGCGGGTTACCCGCCGCTGGTGGCCGAATCCCCGGTGCCGGTCGTGGCCATCGGGGACGTCACCCCGGCGGACGCCGCCGACCTCGCGGAGACCGGCGTGGCGGGCGTGGCGGTCTCCCGCGGGTTCATGCACGCCTCCGACCCCGCGGCCGTGGCACGCGGCATCCTCGCCGGATTCGGAGAACGCCGTGGCTGAGCGCGCCATCGTCATCGGCGGCGGGCTGGTGGGCCTGGTGACCTGCTTCGAACTGGTCGAGCGCGGTGTGCAGGTCACCCTCGTCGACCCGGCCCCGGCGAGCGGTGCCACGCACCACGCCGGCGGCATGCTCGCCCCGGTCGCCGAGGTGCAGTACCGGCAGGAACCGCTGTTTCCCCTGATGCTGCGCTCGGCCGCGCTGTACCCGGATCTGGTGGGACGGGTCAGCGCGGGCACGGACCTGCCCACCGGGTACCGCACCGAGGGCACCCTCGTCGTCGCCGCCGACTGGGCCGATGCCGAACACCTGTCGGATCTCTCCGCCTACCAGGAGTTCCACGGCATGACCGCCGAGCGGCTGACCGTGCGCGAGGCCCGCAGACTGGAGCCGGCGCTCAGCCCACGGATCGCCGGTGCCGTGCACATCCCCGGTGACCACCAGGTCTCCCCCAGGCTGTTCGCCGCCGCGCTGCTCGACGTCCTGGAACACCGTGGCGTGAGGTTCGTGCGCGAGCAGGTCACCCACCTCGACGGCGCCGATCCCTGCCGCGCGGTGCACTGCGAATCCACGGTGCTCGACGCGTCCGGCACCACGGTGGTCCTGTGCAACGGACTCGGCGCGGCATCGGTCACCGGCTGGTACACCGGCGATAACCCGCTGCAGCTGCGCCCGGTCCACGGCGACATCCTGCGCGTGAAGGTGCCGGCTCACCTGCGTCCGCTGCTGGACCGGGTGATCCGCGCTTTCGTCGGGGACCGGCCCGTCTACCTCATCCCCCGCGACGACGGCACGCTCGGCATCGGCGCGACCGTGCGCGAGGACGACCGCCCGGTCCCCCGCGCCGGCGCGGTCCACGATCTACTGCGCGACGCCATCCGGCTCGTGCCCGGCGTCGAGGAGTGCGACCTGCTGGAGGCCACTGTCGGGGCACGCCCGGGCACGCCCGACGACCTGCCCTACCTGGGCCGGGTGGGGGCGAATCTGATCGTATCCACCGGCTACTTCCGCCACGGCATCCTGCTCGCCGCCCTCGGCGCGGCCGTCGTCGCGGATCTGGCCACTGGGGCGGACACCACGGATTCCGAGCTCGCCTCCTGCGACCCCCTGCGACACCACCGATAAGGAGAAGACCATGCACTACACCGTCAACGGCGAGTCCCGCACGGGCGGGCCACTGAGCATCACCGAGCTCGTCGCCGGAGTCGTCGGCAGTGAACCCGGCGTGGCCGTGGCCGTCAACGAGACCGTCGTCCCCCGCTCCGGCTGGGATCGCCGGGTTGCCGACGGCGACGTGATCGACATCCTCACCGCCGTTCAGGGAGGCTAGATCGTGCTCACCATCGCCGACCGCGACTTCGACTCCCACCTGGTCATGGGCACCGGCGGGGCCACCTCGCACACCATCCTGGAGGAGTCCCTGATCGCCAGTGGTACCCAGCTGACCACCGTCGCCATGCGCCGCCACGCCACCGGCACACAGTCCTCGGGCGAGTCCGTCTTCGGGCTGCTCACCCGCCTCGGCATCGACCTGCTGCCCAACACCGCCGGCTGCCGCACCGCGCGCGATGCCGTGATCACCGCCCGGCTCGCCCGCGAGGCGCTGGGCACGGACTGGGTGAAGGTCGAGGTCATCGCCGACGAACACACCCTGCTGCCCGACACCACCGAACTGCTCGACGCCTGCGAGCGGCTGGTCGCCGACGGTTTCACGGTCCTGGCCTACACCTCCGACGACCCCATCGTGGCCACCCGCCTCGAGGACGTCGGCGTCGCCGCCGTCATGCCGCTCGGCTCCCCCATCGGCACCGGCCTGGGTATCCTCAACCCGCACAACATCGAACTGATCTGCTCGCGGGCCTCCGTCCCGGTGCTTCTCGACGCCGGCGTGGGCACCGCCTCCGACGCCGCACTCGCGATGGAGCTCGGCTGCGACGGGGTGCTGCTGGCCTCCGCGATCAACCGCTGTCAGGATCCGGTGGCTATGGCGCGCGCCATGCGGCACGCCGTGGAAGCCGGCCGCCTGGCGCGCGAGGCCGGGCGCATCCCGAGGCGCGAGCACGCCGTGGCCTCCTCCAGCTTCGAGGGCCTGGCCAGCTGGGCCGACCAGGTGCTGTGATGACGGAACTGTCCGATCTGGAAATGCGGCGCATCGCCCGCCAGCTGGCCCTGCCCGGCTTCGGGATCGAGCAGCAGGAGCGGTTGGCGGATGCCCGCGTACTGGTCATCGGTGGCGGTGGGCTGGGCTGCCCGGCGATGCAGTCGCTGGCATCCGTCGGTGTCGGGCACATCACCGTCATCGATGACGACACCGTCGACATCACCAATATCCACCGCCAGATCCTCTTCGGCGCCGAAGACGAGGGACGGCCCAAGGTCGAGGTCGTCGCCGGGCGGCTGCGCGCCCTGCAACCGGGCATCAGGGTCACCGCGCTGCGGGAGAGAATCACCGTGGACAATGCGGTGGAGCTGCTCGGGCAGGCCGATCTGGTCCTCGACGGCTCGGACACCTTCGCCACCAAGTACCTGGTGGCCGACGCCGCCGAGATCACCGGCACTCCCCTGGTCTGGGGCACCGTGCTGCGCTTCCGCGGCGACGCCGCCCTGTGGTGGTCCGGGCCCGGCGCGCCGTCAGACGGTGTCGGACTGCGGGATCTGTTCCCCGAGCAGCCCGACGCCGATTCGGTGCCCGACTGCGCCACCGCCGGCGTGCTCGGGGTGACCACCGCGGTCGTCGGCGGCCTGATGGCCACCGAGGCGGTCAAGCACCTCGCAGGTATCGGCGAGTCCGTGCCCGGCAGGCTGCTGAGCTACGGCGCGTTGTCTTCTTCAATGCGCTCGTTCGCGGTGGCCCGGGACCCGGGGCGGGAGCCGGTGCGTGAGCTCGACGGGGACTACGGCGCGGCGGCGTGTGCGGCGCCGTCCGTCCCGCCCGAGGAACTGGAGCTGGTGACGAGCGGCCGGGCGGTCGCCCTCGACGTGCGCGAACCGCACGAGAAGCTGCTGACGGATCTGCCCGTGGACTCCCCCGGTCTGCATCTGCCGATGTCGTGGGTCTCCCCGGGGCGGGTGGATGAGGTACTGGCCGGGGTCGACGGGACCGTCGTGGTCTACTGTGCCTCGGGCATGCGCAGCGCGAGGTTCGTGGATGAGTACTCGGAAAACGCCAGGCGGGCGGGTGTGGAGCTGGTCAGTCTGCCCGGGGGTGTGGACGGATTGTAGGAGTCCGGTCTCGATCTGCCGCGACATCAGTTGGGCCTGGCCCCCGATATGATGGCGGCCGTGTTGGCCGCGCGCATCAGAAATAGCCGCCCTCCGGAGCAGGACCGGTCCGTTGATCAACCTCTGGACGGCACTGTTCTGCCTGCTGATGGCCGTGCTGAGGGATCGGTGTAGGCGGTCAGCCTGGACTCGATCGTTCCAGGGTGCCAACTCGAGGGCAGCCGCCGCTACGAGTCGGGGACGGCGTTGTGGGTGCTACTGGTACTGGTTCACTGGGTGGTGCTGACGGGCATCCTCGTTGCCGTGGTGCTACGTGACTGGCACCGGGAAGACACGGGCCGGCGACTGTCTGCCCACCGGCCGGGCACCCGGTCCCACACGCGTGGGTCCACTGCTGTTACAGAGCTTAGAAGATGAAGATCAGCAGGGCGATGATTGCCAAGATTCCGACGATAGTCCAAATTAGTCCGCTTCCGCGCATGTCATCCTCCTTTCGTTTTTCGCGATTCTAACAGCAATCTTCGTGCTGTTGTGGGCGGTGAACTGGCTCATCGGAAGTCCACATCGTCTGCGGCAACTACCGCACCCACAACATCACGGGGATCGTTCGAGGGGAGGACCGTCGTCCACGATTCAAGGGGTCTTTCCCGCCGACATACTCATCGCGGCTCAACCAGGTCAAACCCTTGTCCGCGGAAACCACCCGGGAGCCACCGCGGCGCAGTGTTCAGTGGGGCGCGTGGTCCGTAAAGACGGGCCCATGCGAATCAGGGGCACCAGAAATGGGACAGTTCACCACCGAGGCAGCGGCACCTTCTGAGCTCTAGTCGGCCGTCAGCCCGCGAACCTGGGCCACAGCGATACAGACCACGGCGACGAGTACTACCGCCAACAGGCCCGACAGCTCAACCTCCGTCATCTCGATTTCACTGCTCGGCTAAAAACGCCAGGAGGGCGATCAGCCCCGTGGTTCCGTCAAGCCCCCGAAAAGCATCCAGGTGTACTTGTTCCCCAGGTTGGGGATGTTCAGACCGCCGGAGTGGATGATCGGCGGAAGAGTGCGCAGCTGCGCACTATTTCCCGAAACCGGCCCGCTTGAGAGCGTCCGCCATGGATCCGGCCGCGCCGCCGGTCTCGGCTTTGCGACGCCCGCCCTGGCCGTTGCGCTGCTGGCCTCCACCGCGCTGACCCCCGCCACGCTGACCGCCACGACCACCGTTGTTGCCGCCCTTCTCCCGGCGTGGTTTCTTCGCCGGCTGGCCGGGCTCGTCATTCAGCCGCAGGGACAGGCCGATGCGCTGGCGCTCGACGTCGACCTCCATGACCTTGACCTTGACCACCTGGCCGGAGCGGACAACCTCGTGCGGGTCGGAGACGAATTTCTCACTCATGGCGGAGACATGCACCAGGCCGTCCTGGTGGACGCCGATGTCGACGAACGCCCCGAAGGCCGCGACATTGGTGACAGTGCCCTCAAGGATCATGCCCGGGGTGAGGTCGGAGACCTTTTCCACCCCCTCCTTGAAGGTGGCGGTCTTGAACTCGGGACGCGGGTCGCGGCCGGGCTTGTCCAGCTCTGCGATGATGTCGGTGACCGTCGGCACGCCGAAAATCTCGTCGGCGAAGTCCTCCGGCTTCAGACCGCTGAGCACCCGCGTGTTGCCGACGAGATCGGACACGTCCAGGCCGGTGGCCTCGGTGATGCGGCGGACCACCGGGTAGGACTCGGGGTGGACCGCGGAAGCGTCGAGGGGATCGGTGCCGCCGGTGATGCGCAGGAAGCCGGCGCACTGCTCAAAAGCCTTCGGGCCCAGGCGCGGCACCTTCTTCAGGTCTTTACGGGAGGCGAAGGAGCCGTTCTCGTTGCGGTGGGTGACGATATTCTTCGCCAGCGTCCCGGTGACACCGGCTACCCGCTCGAGCAGCGGGACCGATGCCGTGTTGAGGTCCACGCCGACGGCGTTGACGGCGTCCTCGACCACGGCGTCGAGGGTTCTGGCCAGCTGGTTCTGGTTGACATCGTGCTGGTACTGGCCCACACCGATGGCCTTGGGGTCGATCTTGACCAGCTCGGCCAGCGGGTCCTGCAGGCGGCGGGCGATGGAGACCGCCCCACGCAGGCTCACGTCCATCCCAGGGAATTCCTGAGCCGCGATCTCGCTGGCCGAGTACACCGAGGCGCCGGACTCGGAGACCACGACCGGGGTGGGACGGGTCCCGCCGGCGGCCTTGATCAGGTCGGCGACCTCATGGCCGAGTTTCTCGGTCTCCCGCGAGGCGGTGCCGTTGCCGACGGCCAGCAGGTCCACGCCGTGGGTGGCGCACAGGCCCGCCAGCTCCTGCTTGGCGGCGTCCCAGCGGTTCTGCGGCTGGTGCGGGTAGACGATCGTGGTGGCCAGCACCTTGCCGGTGGGGTCGACGACCGCGCACTTGACGCCGTTGCGGAAACCGGGGTCCAGGCCCAGGGTCGCGCGCTGCCCGGCGGGCGCGGCGAGCAGGACGTCGCGCAGGTTGGTGGCGAAGATGTCGAGCGCACCCTCCTCGGCCTTCTCCTTCAGGCGCATACGCACGTCCAGACCGGAGGAGATGACCAGCTTGGTGCGCCAGCCCCAGTGCACGGCGTCGGCCAGCCAGCGCGAGGTCTTCGTGTCCAGGTCGAAACGGTCGGCGATCAGTCCCTCGTAGAGGGCGTCGTCGCCGGCGTCGAGGTTGAGGTGGAGCACGCCCTCCTTCTCCCCGCGCAGCAGTGCGAGGATGCGGTGGCTGGGCAGCGTGGTGAACGGCTCGGAGAAGGAGAAGTAGTCCTTGAACTTCGCCCCCTCTGCCTCCTTGCCCTCGATGACGCTCGCGCCCATCGTGCCGCGGGTGTACATCTGCTCACGCACCTCGCCGACCAGATCGGCGTCGAGGGAGAAGCGGTCGATGAGGATGGTGCGCGCGCCGTCGAGCGCCTTCTTCACGTCCTCGAAGCCCTCGGTCACATACGCCGCGGCGAGCTCCTCCGGCGAGGCCGACGGATCGTCGACAAGCGCCTGCGTCAGCGGCTCGAGGCCGGCCTCGCGGGCGATGTCGGCCTTGGTCTTGCGGCGCTTCTTGAACGGCAGGTACAGGTCCTCAAGGCGGGCCTTGGTCTCGCACGCCTCGATGAGCGCGCGCAGGTTGTCCGTGAGCTTGCCCTGCTCCTCGATCGCCGCCAGGATCACCTGTTTGCGGTCCTCGAGTTCCCGCAGGTAGGTGCTACGTTCCTCGATGGTGCGCAGCTGGGTGTCATCCAGTCCCCCGGTGACCTCCTTGCGGTAACGGGCGATGAAGGGGACGGTGTTGCCCTCATCCAGCAGTTTCAGGGCGGCGGCGACCTGGTCCTCGCGCACCCCGAGTTCACGGGCGATCGTGGCGGAAATCATTCCTGTGAGTCTAGCGGAGCCCATCCTCAAAAGGCCGACGGGGAAAAGCTGCCCGGGATAAGTTTCTCGACGACCCGCTCTTCGACCGAAAGTCTCTCTCATGGACCCTCTCACCCACATCTTCACCGCCTACGCCGAGTTCACCCTGGCAGCCTTCCAGTTCCTGCTCACCCTCGGCATCCCCGAGCACACCCTGGAGATGCTCATCGCGCAGTACCTGTAGCCGCGGGACCATGCGGCCACCTGAAGTTCACGGGACAGCAAGGCCGTGGCGGTTCCCCCTTAACCTGCCGGCCCTAGCCTCGGTGCGTCCATAAGACCTGGGTGGAACCCAGATTCCCTGGAAGGAAGCATCGATGCCGTTCAATCGCCGTTCTTTTCTCACTGCCGCCGGACTCGCCGGAGCAGGAGCTCTGTTTGCCCCCACGGCCCGGGCACTGAGCTCGTCGAGCAGCCTCAGCAGCCTCAGCTCCTCAAACGGACTGCTGGTCCCCGACCGCCCCACCCTGACCCACGGCGTGGCCACCGGTGACGTGCGCCCCGACGGTGCCCTGCTGTGGACCCGGACGGACCGCCCGGCGCGCCTGTACGTCGAGACCGCCGCCACCGAGCAATTCAACAACTCCCTCACCTTCCGCGGCGATGTGCTCACCCCCGACTCCGGCGGCACGGGCAAGCTGCGTCTGACCGGGCTGGAGCCGGGTCAGCAGATCCACTACCGGGTCCACGTCGAGGACCTTCACACCGGGTTACTCTCCGAGCCGATCGGCGGCACATTCCGCACTGCCCCGGCGAACCGGCGGGACATCCGCTTCCACTGGTCGGCGGACGTGGCGGGGCAGGGCTACGGCATCAACCCGGAGATCGGCGGCATGACCGGCTGGGCCACCATAGCCTCCCGCAATCCGGACTTCTTCCTCCACTCCGGCGACACCATCTACGCCGACAACCCGATCGAGGAGACCGTCGTCCTGGAGGACGGCCGCATCTGGCGCAACGTCACCACCGAGGCCAAGAGTCGCGTGGCCCAGAGCCTCGACGACTACCGCGGCAACTACGCCTACAACCTTCTCGACGACAACTACCGCGCCTTCAACTCCCAGGTGCCGTCGATCGTGCAGTGGGACGACCACGAGACCGTGAACAACTGGTACCCGGGTGAGACCCTGGACCTTCCGGAGTACAACGAGACCAGCGCCGATGTACTGGCCGCCCGGGCTTTCCAGGCCTTCCACGAGTGGCAGCCGGTGGATCCGACCATGGCGGTCGACGGGCGCATCTACCGGAAGATCTCCTACGGTCCGCTGCTGGACATCTTCATCCTGGACATGCGCTCCTACAAGGACCCCAACCCGCTCAACTACCGCGGCACCGACTCCGACGGCCACGTTCTCGGCGCGGAGCAGGAGAAGTGGCTGATCGACTCCGTCACCGCCTCGACCGCCACGTGGAAGATCATCGCCAACGACCTGCCGCTGGGCATCATCGTCCCCGACGGCGAGCACCAGGAGGGTGTGGCCGACGGCGGCCCCGGCGCGCCCGCCGGCCGCGAGGTGGAGCTGGCCCGGGTGCTGCGCGGCATCCGGGAGGTGCGCAACGTGGTGTGGCTGACCGGCGACGTCCACTACACCGCCGCGCACCACTACCACCCGGAGCGCGCCGCGTTCCAGGACTTCTCCCCGTTCTGGGAATTCGTCTCCGGCCCGCTCAACGCCGGTGGCTTCGGCCCCAACGACATGGACTCCACCTTCGGCCCCGAGGTGGTCTACTACCACGGCCCGGATCACGCGAACCAGTCCCCGCTGGACGATATCCAGCACTTCGGCGAGGTGGACATCAACGGCGAGACCCGGGAGCTGACCGTGCGCCTGCTGACCACCCGCGGGACGGAGCTGTTCACCCAGGTGCTGCCGGCGCAGTAGCCCGCCCCGCTACGGCCGCGACCGCTTCGGTGCCCGGGTCTTCCAGGCCTCGGCGAGAAATTCAGCGGGCTCCCCGTCATCCACCCGGTCGAGCCGGACCGGCACGCTGGCGTGGCCGCGGTAGTGGTCGGTGGGGAAGAGCTTCTCCGGCCCGGAGCGCAGCAGGATCTTCTTGTCCTCGGGATCCGGCCGCCCGCAGACGAGAACCCCGGGTTCCTCGTGGGGGCGGGCGAAGATCCTGCCCGCCGCGTGGAAGCCCGGGGTGCCGTAGAAGGTCTTCTCGGTCACCTCCGGCGGACGGGTGGCCGCCCGGCGGACGCGGCCCTCACCGTCCATGACCGGTCATCCGTCATGCTGCCAGGCGCAGGAGGCGGAGACACCCGGTTCGGTGTGGCCCTCGTGGGAGGTCCCGTACCAGTACGCGCCCGCAGGGAGCGCGGCGGTCACGGCCTTCGTGGCCTCCCGCAGGTCCAGATCCGAGGAACCGTTGACCACCACGCGGTGGAGGACCTCCACGCTCGGCGCATGCCCTTCGGTCTGAGCGAACTGGGCCACCAGCATATTGTCGGGCTCGCAGGTCAGATCCACGATCTGCGAGTGAACGGACTGTGCCTCGTAGCCGGAATCGGCGAGCTTGGCCGGCATCGCCTCCGCCACGTCGTCCCACTCGGAGGGGCGGATGAGCAGGTTCAGGTCGGTCGAGATCTCGCGCATGGTCTACTCCTCTCGCGATGGTATCCGGTCGGTGCGTATGTTCCCCACGATACGCCCTGCATCCGGCGTGTTCCTGATCCCGAACTCCCCGGTCATTCCCCTTCCAGAGCCTCCCGGTCGCGCCCGCTCAGCTCTACCTGCTCCAGCAGCTCCGGCCGCACCGCCCGCGTGCGCTTGAGCGCCTGATCGCGACGCCAGCGGTCGACGCGCGCGTGGTTGCCGGAGAACAGCACCTCCGGTACCTCGAGATCACGCCACACCCGGGGCTTGGTGTAGCTGGGCCCCTCGAGCAGCCCGTCGGAGAAGCTGTCCTCCTCGTGCGAGCGTCGGTTGCCCAGCACCCCGGGGATCAGGCGGACGACGGCCTCGGCGATGACCAGCACCGCCACCTCCCCGCCGATGAGCACGTAGTCGCCGATGGAGACCTCGCGCACCCGGTAGCGGTTCGCGGCATCATCGATGACGCGCTGGTCGATGCCCTCGTACCGCCCGCAGGCGAAGACGATGTGGCTCTCCTTCGACCACTCCTGTGCGTCGGACTGGGTGAAGGGTTTGCCTGCCGGGGTGGGCACGAGCAGCAGCGGTTTGCCGGCGTCCGCCCCCGGCTGCTTATCGACGCCGTCGTCGATGCCCTCGCTGCCGGTCAGGTCGTCGTGGCGTGGCTTGTGCAGATGCGGCAACGAGCTGGTCAGCTCCGCGGTACGCGTGGCCGCGCCGGTGCCCGCGGCGACGTCGTCCAGCGCCGGGCCCCACACGGTGGGCTTCATGACCATGCCCGGCCCGCCGCCGTAGGGGGTGTCGTCGACGGACTTGTGGACGTCGGTGGCCCAGGCGCGCAGGTCGTGCACGCCGACGGACAGGATCCCCTGTTCGATGGCCTTGCCCAGCAGCGCGTGGCGCAGGGGCTCGAGGTACTCGGGGAAAATGGTGACCACATCCAGGCGCAGGCCGGGGGTCGGGTTTTCGGCGGTGCTCACGGCAGTCAGCGTAGCAAGTGACCGACCGGGTTCCGCCCGGCAGGCGACCGGGCGACAGCCGGCCTGCCCGCGGTCTACCGTGGGGCCATGAGCCCGATCGCACTCATCCCACGCCGAATCCCGCTGCTCCTCGGGGCCGGGGGCGCCCTCGCGGTTCTCACTGCCTGTGGGCAGGCCGATCCCGCGCCCCCGCCACCGGAGACGGTCACCGAAACCGCCACGACGACGGCCGCGCCGGTGCAGGAAGCCGGGGCCACGGATACCTCGGACACCACGGACACCCGGGCGGACGGCGCTGAGTCTCCCCCTCCTCCCGGCGCCTGCCACACGGACGGGCTGGACATCTCGCTGGTGGCGCAGCAGGGGGCGGCCGGCAGCGTCATCCACACCCTGGGTTTCACCAACACCACCGACGCCCCCTGCGAGCTGACCGGCTTTCCCGGAGTGAGTCTCGTGGGATACGGGGACGGCACCCAGATCGGGGCCGCGGCCGTGCGGGAGGCGCGGCGGGAACCGCAGCCGGTCTCCCTCGCCCCCGGCGGGACGGCGCACGCCGACGTGCGGACCAGCCGCGCGGAAATCCATGATCCCGCGGCCTGCGGCGGGGTCGTGCCGGCCGACGGGCTGCGGATCTACCCGCCGGGCAACACCGCGGCCGCCTTCCTCCCGGTTGAAGGCATGACCGGCTGCAGCTCCGGGGAGGTGGAACTGCTCACCGTGCGACCGGTGACCCCGGCCGCGTGATGACACCCGCCTGAGCGGTACCCGCGGGCGCCGACACGCGTCACAGCTCGAGCAGCCCCTCGGGCGGGGTGATGGTGCAGGTGCCGGCCTCGAGGTCGACCTCGGGGACGATGTCGTGGACGAAGGGGATGAGCGTTTCCTTGCCGCCACTCAGCTCGACCTCGAGGATCTCGCCGGCGGGGCCGTGGATGACGCCGGTGACCTCGCCGATGTCGTCGCCGTCGTGGATGACGCGCAGGCCCTCGAGCTCGTGGTCGTAGAAGCCGTCGTCGTCCCCGTCGCTCTCGAGCGGGGCAGCGAAGAAACGGACCCCGCGCAGGGAGTCGGCGGCGGTGCGGTCGGGCACCTCCTCGAACTTGATGAGCAGCCGGTTCTGGTGGGGGCGCACGGTGGCGACGGTCAGCTCGTGTTCCCTGCCACCCTGCCGACCGTCGAGGACCTCGCCGACGGCGAAGCGGATCCCGGGTTCGTCGGTGGTGGGTTCGACGACGACCTCGCCACGGATGCCGTGGGACTTGATCACGCGTCCGATCATCAATTCCATGGGTCCCGAGCTTATCGGAGGACGCGTCCCGCCCTGCAGGGCAGGGGAACTTTCCGGGACGCCACTCCGGGCGGCGGATAGGCTCGGGGTGGCCAGCACAGATCCGCCAGCCGAGGAGTACGCATGCCGGAGCACCCGCAGTCCCCCGTCCCCGTCGACACCCCCGAGGGCTTCGGGGAGGCGGGGATCCGCGGCTCCGGCCCGATGACGGTCCTGCCGCTCACGGAGCTCTCCCCCACCCCGGACCCGAGGCGCCCGCGCCCGGCCGTCGCGCGCCTGCTGCAGGGTGACGGCGCGAACCTCATCACCTTCACCTTCGCCCCGGGCCAGAACCTGCCCGACCACCGGGCGGCCCACCCGATCACGGTCCAGTGCGTCTCCGGCACCCTCGACTTCGGCTGCGGCGGCGAGACCGCGCGTCTGGCTCCGGGAACGGTGATCCACCTGCGCGAGCATGTCGTCCACCGCGTGGACTGCCCCGCCGACGCACCGGACGAGGCGAACGTGCTGCTGTTGACGATGCTCACCGGGGGGGGGGCGCCACCAGGGCCGGGAAGCGTAGGAAGCGCGGGCGTCCGAGGGGAATCCGCGGTCATCGCCGCCGCTCACGCCGATACTGGTGCGCTGATGCGCGGAAACTGGCAGATTTGGGGGAAGACATATTGCCTTTCCCTTGGAAGAGGTGACGTTGATGGCACTGGGAGCGGTACAGCGCGAGGAGATGCCGGAGACTCAGCAGCGGGCGCTCAAACGCGCGACGATCCTGATGTGGGTGACCGTCGCCTATCTGGTCGTCGACACCGTCATTCTGTTCCTGATCAAGGGCAACTCGCAGGCCATGCAGGCCGCGTGGGTGCAGGATCTGCTGGCGTTGATCCCCCCACTGGCGTTTCTCATCGGCACCCGTGTCCTCTCCCGCCGGGCGAGCAAGGACCATCCGTACGGATTCCACCAGTCCATGGATACCGCGCACTTCGTGTCCGCGATGGCGCTGCTGGCGTTCGGTGGTTTCCTGCTCGGCCAGTCGGTCATGTCCCTGGTCACGGCCGAACGTCCCGGAATCGGCCTGATGGTGATCTTCGGTCTCGAGATCTGGCACGGCTGGGTGATGATCGGCTTCATGTTCCTGGGTACCTTCCCGCCGTTGATTCTCGGCCGGATGAAGATCGGGCCGGCCAAACAGCTGCACAACAAGGTCCTGTTCACGGACAGCAAGATGAACAAGGCCGACTGGCTGTCGTCCCTGGCGACCATCCTCGGTGTCACCGGAATCGGCCTCGGTATCTGGTGGGCGGACGCGGTGGCCGCGATCATCATCTCACTCGACATCCTCTGGGACGGGATCCAGAACATGAAGGCCTCACTCGATTCGCTCGTCGACGCCATCCCCCGCAAGCTCGACAGCAGGGAACCGCATCCGCTGCCGGCCCGGCTCAACCGCATCCTCCTCGACCTTCCGTGGGTGAAGGAGGCCGGGTGCCGGGTCCGCGAGGAGGGGCAGGTCTTCCACATCGAGGCCTTCGTGGTCCCCGGGGATCCCGATTCCACCCCCATCGAGCAGCTGATCGACGCGCGCGAGAAATGCCGGGAGCTGGACTGGAAGATTCTCGACGTCGTCGTGGTTCCCGTCGACGAATTGTCCCCGCTGCTGAATACCGATACCCGGGTCCCCGCCGACGACTGACTGCCGACGACCACCTGCAGCCGGTTTCCCTCCGGTACCTTATAAAGAAACCCTTATCGTTGGGGACGAACCGGAGGAGGTGAACCCGGGTGGCGGAGCAACTGAAGACCCTGAATCATCTGGCGGATCTGGAGGAGATGGCCGCCTCGGAGCCCGGCCTGCACGTCCGTTACTCCGAGGGGCCGGACAATGACGCCTCGGGCGGCAGCACCGACACGGAGAGCGGCCTGGAACTTCCCGGCCTGTCGGTCAATCCGCTGAACCCCGAGTCCTGGTGGACCCGCCCGCTCGGGGACTGGATCGCCCGTCAGCTGTGCCAGTACAAGCACCTCCAGGAGAAGAACCCCGAGCGCTTCGCCTGGGTGCTGCGTGGGAGACAGGTCGGGCGCGGGCCCGACTGCGAACCGCTGCTGGTCGACATCTCCCCCATCGCCCGCCTGTCCCCGGCGCTGCTCGCCGAGGCCGAACGCCGTTACCGGGAGAACTTCGACGCCGGACAGGGGCCGGAGGACGGCTGCTGACAGCGCGATGTCGGGCGCCCACAGCAGCTCCCGCACACAGAAACGCCGACACCGCACCGGCCCCGTTTCCGGGACTACGGTGCGGTGTCGTCGGTGAAAGGCGCCCGCAGGCGCCTCACGGCGCGGTGGGCGGCAGAATTACTCTGCGGACTCCTCGGCCGGAGCCTCCTCGGAAGCCTCGGCGGCGGCCTTCTCGGTCGCCTCCTTGGCCTCCTTCTCCTCCTTGGCCTTCTTCCGCTTCTCGGTGACGGCCTCGACGGTCGGGCCGTCGTTGGCCTCGGCCAGGGCCTGGTTGAACAGGTCCAGCTTGGACGGCTTCTCGGCGGCGACCTTCAGGGTGCCCTCGGCGCCCTCGAGGCCCTTGGCCTTCTGCCAGTCACCGGTGACCTTCAGCAGGGCGAGAACCGGCTCGGTCGGCTGGGCGCCGACACCCAGCCAGTACTGGGCACGCTCGGAGTCGATCTGGATGAGGGACGGCTCCTGCTTCGGCTCGTAGGTGCCGATGTTCTCGATGACCTTGCCGTCGCGGCGGTTGCGGGCGTCGGCGATGACGACGCGGTAGTGCGGGGTGCGGATCTTGCCGATGCGCTGCAGCTTGATCTTGACAGCCATGGTGGCTCCTTTTTCTGGTCACTGGGCAGTTCAGGCACCCGCCGACGTGTTCCGGCGGGCCGGTTCAACCCTTGGATTTTCCTGCGTGTGACTCAGACCGGCCGACCGGGGTCGGTGGCGGTATGACGCAGGGAGGAAAGTTTTCGCGTGCCGGCCGCGGGCGGTTTCCCGTGCTCCCGGGCGGACAACTCGAACCACTATACCGGCTGCGGGTGCGGATCCGGAAATCCCCCCCTCACCCGCCGGGCCGACGGGGCCATCGCAGGACAAAACCCCGGCCCGCCGCCACACCGGCGACGCGGAACCGGGGTCTCCCGCGCGTGGACATGCCCGAGGGATCGGTTACTTCTTCTTGCCCCGGCGCTTCATGGCCTCGTTGAAGTCGAGGTTGGACAGGTCGAAGTCCTCCATGCCCTTCGGCAGCTGACCACCGCCGCCGGGCGCACCCGGCATCCCCGGCATGCCGCCGCCGGCGCCGCCCATCTGCTCCTGCATCTTCTGCAGCTGCGCCATGTCCGGCATCCCCGGCATCCCACCGGGCATGCCCGGCATCTGCGGGGCGCCGCCCCGACGCTGCTTCGCCGGCTTGCGCTTGCCGCCCTTGCCCTTGCGCCCCTTCGGCTTCTTCTTGGTCGCGGAACGGTTCATGCCGCCGCCCATGCCGAACTGGCCGGCCATCTTGCCCATCATCTTCCGCGCCTCGTAGAAGCGCTCGACAAGCTGGTTGACGTCGGCGACCTCCACGCCCGAGCCGGCGGCGATGCGCTTGCGGCGGGAGGCGTTGAGGATCTTCGGGTTGTCACGCTCGGCGGGGGTCATGCCGCGGATGATGGCCTGGATGCGGTCGAGCTGCTTCTCGTCGACCATGTCGGCCATGTCGTTCATCTGCTTGCCACCGGGCAGCATCTTCAGCAGGTTGCCGACCGGCCCCATCCGCCGGATCATCAGCATCTGGTCGAGGAAGTCCTCGAGGGTCAGCTCGCCGGTGCCGAGCTTCGCGGCCGTGGCCTCGGCCTTCTCCTGGTCGAGGACGCTCTCGGCCTGCTCGATCAGGGAGAGCACGTCACCCATGCCGAGGATGCGGCTGGCCATGCGCTCGGGGTGGAAGACGTCGAAGTCGTCGAGCTTCTCACCGGTGGAGGCGTACATGATCGGCTTGCCGGTGACCTCACGGATCGACAGGGCGGCACCACCGCGGGCGTCGCCGTCGAGCTTGGTGAGCACCACGCCGGTGAAGTCGACGCCGTCGCGGAAGGCCTCGGCCGTCTGCACGGCGTCCTGGCCGATCATCGCGTCGATGACGAACAGCACCTCGTCGGGCTGCACCGCGTCGCGGATGTTGCGGGCCTGGGTCATCAGGGTCTCATCGATGCCGAGGCGACCGGCGGTGTCGATGATGACCACGTCGTGCCGGCTGCGACCGGCCTCCTCGATGCCGCGGCGGGCGACGTCGACGGGGTCGCCGTGGGAGGTGCCCATCTCGTGCCCGTGGGAGTCCAGCGAGGTGCCCGGCTCCGGGGCGAAGGTGGGCACGCCGGCGCGCTCGCCGACGATCTGGAGCTGCTGGACCGCACCCGGGCGCTGGAGGTCACAGGCCACCAGCATCGGGGTGTGGCCCTGCTTGGCCAGGTGCTGGGAGAGCTTGCCGGCCAGGGTGGTCTTGCCGGCGCCCTGGAGGCCCGCGAGCATGATGACCGTCGGCGGGTTCTTCGCCAGATTCAGGCGACGGGTCTCGCCGCCGAGGATCTGGACGAGCTCCTCGTTGACGATCTTGACGACCTGCTGGGCCGGGTTGAGCGCCTCGGAGACCTCCGCACCCGCCGCACGCTCCTTGATGCGCTTGATGAAGCCGCGGACGACCGTGAGCGAGACGTCCGC
Source organism: Corynebacterium halotolerans YIM 70093 = DSM 44683 (assembly GCF_000341345.1). Lineage (NCBI taxonomy): Bacteria > Bacillati > Actinomycetota > Actinomycetes > Mycobacteriales > Corynebacteriaceae > Corynebacterium > Corynebacterium halotolerans. The sequence goes on from NC_020302.1 coordinate 1,957,700, forward strand.
CTCGAGCAGCGCCAGCCGGATCTCACGGGCGGTGGCGTTGATGTCCGCCTCGGTGAGCTTCCCCTTGCCGCGGAGCCCCTTGAGGGCACCGGTCAAACGGTCGGACAAAGACTCAAACACGTGGACACTCCCTGTTGGTGGTCGAGGCGCGGGGGTTGGATGATTCATCCATGCTAGCCGGTCGCCAGCACCCGGGTCACATCCCTGCCCACCCGGCCGCGGTCGATATCGCCCGTGAGGGCGGCCTGCACGATCATTGTCGCACCCGGCGTCCGCACCGTCAGCCATGAGATCTCCGGAAGCACGCCCATCAGGGCGCCCAGGGCCGCGATCCGGTCGACGGTGCGTACCTCGAGGACGTTGCCGTCCCAGTAGGTGGCCGTCGGCCCCGGGGTGACGGCGGGCAGCATGGAGTGCACGCCGGACTTGTAGGTCTGGATGAAGCTGACCGCGTCCGCCGAGGCGGTCAGCGTCTCGATGGTCGAGCGGGTGTCGAACTCCGCGTGGACCGTGCCGTCCGCCGCACGCGCCACCCTGGCGCCCATGATGTTCCACGCCTTGGCGGCGAAGATCGCGAGCACGCGGACCATCCCGCGCTGATAGTCGCCGCGCCACCACACGGTGACGGTCTCCCCGGACTCGTTGGCGCGCAACCCGATCTCGTCGGGGGCGTGCACGATCGGGCGCACCGGGGCCAGCGCGGTCAGGGCGCGCCGGGCCGCGGCGGCCAGGGTGCGCAGCCCGGCCTCGAGGCGGTGGTTCCACACCCCGGGACCGGTGGATTTCGCGTCCGCCTCGGTGAGCACCTCCAGCAGGTTGACGGTCAGCAGGTCGTAGTGCACGGCGTCGAGAAGCGCGTCCCGGCCGGCCTCGGTGCGGGGGTCGGTGGTGGCGGTGAGCCGCGCGATGGTGGTGTGCTCGGCCACGAGCGTCTGCACGCGCGAGCGGTCGGGCAGGTCGAGCCCGAGGCGGGCGGCCATGCGGGCGACGAACTCGGCGCCGACCTGTTCGTGCGGGCGGCCGTGGCCCTTGCCGATGTCGTGATAGAGGGCGGCGAGCAGCAGCAGGTCGGGACGCGCGACGGCGGTGGTGGCGGCGGCGCAGCGGGCGACGGTGGCCAGGGAGTGCTGGTCGATGGTGTGGATGTGGGTGCGCTCGCGCGGCATCCGGCCACGGATGTGGTCCCACTCGGGCACCAGGCGCGTCCACAGACCGTGGCGGTCGAGGGCGTTGACGACGTCCGGGGTGTGCGCGGGCGAGGACAGCAGGGTGAAGAAGTCGTCGGCGGCCGCCGCGGTCCACACCTCGGGCAGCTCCGGCAGGCCCGCCAGCCGGCACCAGGTGCGGTCGGTGACGGGCAGCCCCGTGCGCGCGGCGGCCGCGGCGACACGCAGCAGCAGCGCCGGGTCCGACAGGTCGGGTTGGCGCGAGAGCGTGATCATCCCGCCGGCGTCGACGACGTCGAGGTCCAGGGGGCGCCGCGGGCTGGGGCGGGTACGGGTGGCCCGGCGCGAGAGCACCCCGCGGGCCGTCGCCAGGCCGTCACCGAGCGCGTCGTCGACGGTGCGCGCGGCCTCGGCCAGCGCGGTGGCCAGTTCGTAACGGTCGTCGAAGCCCAGGCGGAGGGAGACGTCGGCGGCGAACTCGGGGTCGAGCACGTCGCGGCGCCGCCGGGCCTCGACGTGCAGGAGGGTGCGGGCGTCGAGCAGCAGCCGGTGCTCGGCATTCAGCGGGGGCGCGTCGCAGAGGTTGCCGAGCGCCAGTGCCCGCAGCAGCTCGATGTCGCGCAGGCCACCCCGGCCGTGTTTGAGGTCGGGGTGGGTCATGGTGACCACCGAACCCGAGCGGCGCCAGCGGGCGATGGCGGAGTCGACGACCTGTGGGAAGCGGGCCTGCAGTTCGCGGCGCCAGTGGCGCAGGATGAGCGGGCGGGCACGCTCGACGAGTCCGCGGTCCCCGGCGACGTGGTCGAGGTCGAGCAGGGCCAGGGCGGCGGTGGGATCGCCCGAGAGCATGGCCACGCAGTCCTCGGGGGTGCGCACGGCGTGGTCGAGGCGGAGATTGGCGTCCCAGATCGGGTACCACACCGCCTCGACCTGCTCCGGGTCCGGAACCTGCCCCGCCGGGTGCAGCAGGATGAGATCGAGATCCGAGTACGGGGTCATCTCCCCGCGCGCCAGCGACCCCGTCGCCGCCAGGGCCGTGCCGGGCGGCAGATCGAGGGCGGCGAGCATCTCACGGGTCCGCTGCCCCACCTGCCGCCGCAGTCGGGCGGGATCGGGGCCGGGGTGGTGGCCGGTGGCTGAATCAGAGTGCGTCATCGTCACGGTCGCCGGTGCGCACGCGCAGGACGTGCTCGACCGGGGTGACCCAGATCTTGCCGTCGCCGATCTTGCCGGTATAGGCGGCCCGCATCACGGCGTCCACGACGTCCTCGAGGACCTCGTCCTTGATGACCAGCTCGACCTTGACCTTCGGGACGAAGTCGGTGGCGTACTCGGCACCCCGGTAGACCTCGGTGTGTCCGCGCTGCTGCCCGAATCCCTGGATCTCGGTGACGGTCATGCCGTGCACGCCGAGCTGGTCGAGCGCCTCCCGGATGTCGGAGAGGGTGAAGGGCTTCACCACTGCGGTCACGAGTTTCATGTCACTTACTCCTTGGTCTGGTCGGGAAGGTCGGTCCCGGTGTCGGCGGTGGTGTCCGCGGGTCCGTCCGGGCCGGCGGTCGTCGCGGTCAATCCTAGCGCCGGGGTCTCGGCACCTGTGGCGATGAGGTTGCCGCGCCGGATTTCGGGGCCGGTGAGGTCGTAACCGGTTTCGCGGTGCTCGGCCGCGTCGATGCCCTCGGCCTCCTCCTCGCGGGCGATGCGCCAGCCCATCGTGGCCCTGAGCACCAGGGCGATCACGGCGGTGACGGCGGCGGTGAAGATCATGGCGACGACCGCGATGACGATCTGGACGACGAACAGCTGGAGGCCGGCCGTGCCGCCGCCGGTGAGCAGGCCGGCGTCGGTGGCGAGCAGGCCGACACCGACGGTGCCCCACAGGCCCGCGACGAGGTGGACGCCGACGACGTCGAGGGAGTCGTCGTAGCCGAAACGGTATTTCAGGCCGACGCCGAGGCAGGCGAGCCCGCCGCCGACCACGCCGATGAGCAGGGAGGTCAGCGGGGTGAGGTCACCGGCGGCCGGGGTGACGGTGACCAGGCCGGCGACCACGCCGGAGGCCGCGCCCAGCGAGGTGGGACGGCCGTCGCGGAGGCGCTCCACGACCAGCCAGCCGAGCATGGCGGCGGCGGTGGCGGCCGTTGTGTTCAGCCACGCCAGGCCGGCGAGGCCGTCGGCGGCGAAGGCGGAACCGCCGTTAAAGCCGAACCAGCCGAACCACAGCAGGGCGGCACCGAGTATGACCAGCGGCAGGTTGTGCGGGCGCTGCGGGATGTGCGGGAAGCCCTCGCGCCGGCCGACCAGCAGGGCCAGGATGAGCGCGGCGGTGCCGGCGGAGATGTGGACGACTGTGCCGCCGGCGAAGTCGATGGGGGCGATGGTCGCCTCGCCGTCGCTGACGCCGAAGATGCGGGCCGACAGGGACTGCTCGGAGTGTGAGAGCAGGCCGCCGCCCCAGACCATGTGGGCCAGCGGGAAGTAAACCAGCGTGGACCAGGCGGCGGTGAACACCAGCCAGGTGGAGAACTTCACGCGCCCGGCCAGCGCGCCGGAGATCAGTGCGGTGGAAATAACGGCGAAGGTCAGTTGGAAGCTGACGTCGATGACGTTGGCGTAGCCGGAGGAGCCGGCGAGGTAGTTGCCGGCGTCGTCGGTGATCGAGTTCCGCAGGCCGAGGAATTCGAGGGGGTTGGCGACGACTCCCCACAGGGACTGGGTGCCGTAGGACATGGACCAGCCCCACAGCACGTAGACGACGCTGACGACACCAAGGGCGCCGAAGGACATCATCATCATGTTGAGCACGGAGCGCCGGCCGGTCATGCCACCGTAGAACAGTGACAGCGCGGGGGTCATGAGCAGCACCAGGGATGCCGAGATCAGCATCCAGGCGGCGTTGCCCGACGCCTGCACGACTTCATCCGCTGACATTGTGGGCCTCCTTGTGGTGGGTGCCCGGGAGGGAGCGTGCCCTGCCCGGGCGGGGACATGGATGGTCTGCGCTAAAAACTGTCGACCTATTGGTTTGCCGACGAGAATGACTATAGCGCGATAGAAACTATTTCGATAGTGCGACAGATAAAAATCTGCGCCCCCACCCCCTCACCGCCCGTTTCCCCCAGTTCACCGGCGCCACGCCCCTACCCCGCCCCGCAACGGCGACACCGCCCCCGGGAGTGGTTCCCGGGGGCGGTGTCAGAGCCGTGTCATGTACGGAGGGCCGGCTATTCGGGGTTTTCCTCGCTCAGCAGCTTCGTCTCATCGAAGATCGGTTCGACCATCGGAGTCCTGCGCAGCAGTGCCGCGCGAGCGAGCAGGATCGAGCCGATCGACGACGTGCCGACCAGCAGCACGATGATCGCGAGGGCCTTCACCGTGTTGAGCCAGTCCGGATTATGGAGGAGGACCCCCAGGACGACGAGCACGATGCCGATGCCGCCGGCGGTGCCGATCACCGACAGACGCGTGTAGATGTCACGGAAGGTGATCAGGCCGACGCCACAGACCGCGAAGACCAACGCACCGAGGATGATGAGCACATCCGCGGCGAGAGTCAGGATATCCATCAGCGCACCCCCGCCGTCAGCGCCCGAGCCAGCGCGATCGCGGTGAGGAAGCTCACCAGGGAGGCGATGAGCACGATATCGAAGGTGAACTGGCTGCCGTCCCGGATTCCGACCAGCGCCAGCAGCCCGACGACGGCGACCGTGACCAGGTCACCGGCGATCGCGCGGTCCGCACGGGTGGGGCCGACCATCATGCGGTAGACGGCCGGGACGACGGACAGGCCGATGATGATCATGGCGATGTCGATGACGGTCATTTCGCTCCTTCGTTGTACCTCGGATGGATCATGAGGCCCTTGATCATGCGGTCCTCCATCTCCCGCAGCCCGGCCAGCAGGTCCGCCGCCGAGTCCTCGTAGATGCTGTGGACGTACATGACGCGCACTCCGGTCTCGGTGTCCCGGCCTGCGCCGACCACCAGGGTGCCGGGGGTGGTGGTCACCAGGGCGGCGAACAGGGTGTACCACCCCTCGGTCTGGCTGTGGCACTCGTATCGGGCGATGCCCGGGGTGGCGTCGTTGCTCGGGGTGACGATGTCCTTGAGCACCGCCATGTTCGACACGATGAATTCCTTGATGTACCAGGCCCAGAAGTGGATGATCCGCAACGGCCAGGTCAGCAGGTTCCTCATCACGAGTTCCTCACCGCCTCAACATAACCGGAGGTGTCCAGCAGCCCGTTCGCCGCCGTCTCCGACAACGACAGCAGCACCTCGGCACCCAGGCCGATCGCAATGGTGGCGACCGCCAGGATCAGCGACGGAGCGGTCAACCATCCGCTGACGCGGCTGCGGGTGTCCTCCGCGGTTTCCGTTTCGGCGTCGGTTTCGGCGTCGGCCTGCCACCGCGTCCCTGTCGCGGTGGCCGTGCGGGTCTCCCCCGCGGCCTCTGCGGAGTCGGTGGCGCCGGTGGCGGCCCCGTCCCCGGCTCCGTCACCGTCACCGTCACCGTCCGGGGAGACCAGGGTGCCCGCTGGTTGCGGGGTCAGCTCGCCCTCCGGGGCCGCGCTGTCCACCTTCGTCTCGGTCAGGCCGGGCGCGGGGCCCTCCTTCCGGTCGCCCCAGAACACTCCGCCCCAGATCTTGAGCATGGACAGCAGGGTGATCAGGCTGACGATCACCATGACCACGACGGCGATGATGCGGCCCGCGTCCCAGGCGCCGATCATCAGCGAGACCTTCGCGACGAAGCCCGAGAACGGCGGGATGCCCGCCAGCGACAGGGCAGCGACGAAGAACGACACCGCGAGCACCGGTTCCCGTTTGACGATGCCACTGAGTTTGCCGATCTCGCCGGTGCCGTACTCCACCTCGATCGCGCCGGTCGACATGAACAGCGAGGCCTTCACGAGCATGTGGTGGATCAGGTAGAAGATGCCGGCGGTCAGGCCGAGCTCCGTGAACAGGGCCACGCCCATCAGGATGTAGCCGAGCTGGCTGACCATGTGGAAGACCAGGATCTCACGGGTGGTCTTCTCCCCCACCGCGCCGAGCACGCCGATGAGCATCGTGACGGTGAACAGCGCGACACCGATCCACAGCCACCGGGAGTCACCGTCGAAAACCACCGCGTAGAAGCGGTAGATGGCGTACACGCCGACCTTGGTGTGCAGGCCGGAGATCAGCGCGGTCACGGCCGGGGAGGTGTAGGGGTAGGTGCGGGCCAGCCAGCTGTGGATCGGTACGACCGAGGCCTTGACCATCATGGACAACAGCACGATCGCCATCGCGATGGCCACCGCCGGATCCTCGGCGGCGACCCCGGCGAGCTCGCCGAGGTTCACGGTGCCCGCCGTGCCGTAGACGAAGGCGACGCCGGCGAGCAGCATCGTCGAGGCGAACAGGTTGGCCGAGACGTACAGGCGCACGCCGTCCACCACCCGCAGTTCGGCGGTTTCCCGGGTGGTCAGCACGTAGAGGCCGTAGGACGGCAGCAGCATGACCTCGATGAACACGAAGAAGTTGAACAGGTCCGCGGTCAGCAGCGTGCCGTTGACACCGGTCATGAGCACCAGCACCAGCGGGGCGAAGAACCGCTCGCGGGTGTAGCCCGAGGCCACGGCGAACCAGGAGCAGACCACGGCCAGCAGGCCGGTGGTCGTCAGCATCAGGGCGGTGAACATGTCCGCGACGAACGGAATGGCCACGCCGAAGGGCCACTGCCCCGTACCGTGGGCGACCGTGGAGCCGTCGGTGAACTGGAGGATGAGCAGGACGGAGGCGGCCAGGGAGGCCACCAGCACGATGAACATGATCACCGTCTGAAGCAGCCGGCGCCGACCGACCAGCACCAGCAGACCCGCGGCGAGCAGCGGAACCGCGACGAAGAGCTGCAGGAGCGGACCGAGCAGATCCGGGGAAATGAGGGAATTCATCAGGAGACCACTTCCTCGTCGGTGCGCGGGTCGACCTCATCGCGGGTCGCGTCGTCCTTCTTGCCGACGATCGCGGTGACCAGCATGAAGATGGACATCGAGAAGGAGATGACGATGGCGGTCAGGACGAAGGCCTGCGGGAGAGGATCGGCGATGCCGGTGGCGTCCGTGAAGGCCCCGAAGGGTTCCTCCCGGTCGGAGGTGCCGCCCGAGGCGACGATGATCAGGTTGACGCCGTGGCTGAGCAGCATGAACCCCACGGCAATGCGGAGCATGTCGCGCCGGAGCATGAGGTAGACGGCTCCCGCCACCAGGAGCCCGGCGGAGAGGGCGAGTGTCATTCTTCAGTCCTTTCTGCACCGGTGGCCCGGCCACCCGTGGGCTGGCCGTGCAGGTGTTCGCGGGTCTTGCCCATCGTCGACCGGGCGTGGTGACCCAGGTCCTCATCCGGGGTCTCCTCCGCCGCCTCCTCGGTGCCCAGCAGGTTGAGGGCCGCGAGCACCACGCCGATGACGGCGAAGTAGACGCCGATGTCGAAGATCAGCGCGGTGGACTGGCCGGAACCGAACACCTCGAAGTGGAGCGGGGCGAGGAAGGACCCCTCGAGGTAGCCGAGCAGTCCGACCCCGGCACCGGTGACGACACCCGCCCCGATCAGTCCCATGTAGGACCATTTGATCTTGGCCTCCCGGTCACTCGGTGCGGCCAGGTAGAGCAGGGCGAAACCGGCGCCGCCGACCAGCGCCGCGATGAATCCGCCGCCGGTCTCGTAGTGGCCGCGCAGCAGCAGGAGCAGGGACATCGCGATGATGATCGGGCCGACCAGCTTGGTGGTGGCCCGCAGGAACACGGAGTTCTCGCGCGGGCCGGCGATCGGCGACTGCAGGTCGAGATTCTTCCTCCGCACCGGGAGCAGGGGCCGGGACTTCAGCAGCGCGGCAACCGAAATGCCCGCGACGCCGAGCACCGTCAGTTCGCCGAGGGTGTCCAGGGCACGGAACTCCACCAGGATCGTGTTGACGATGTTCGCGCCGCCCGTGATGTTCTCGGCCTCCCGGAGGTAGTACTCCGCCACCTCCGACTTCTCTCTGCGCCCGGTCAGGGCGAGCACGCCGAGGACGGTGGCCAGCCCGGCTGCCACGGCGACGACCACGGACCAGAGTTCGGCCCGGCGGGTCTCCGGCGTGAAGCGGTGCGGCAGGCGGTTGAGCACGAGCATCATGACGACCACGGTGAGGACCTCGACCATGAGCTGGGTGGTGGCCACGTCCGGGGCACCGAGCGTGAAGAACCACAACGTGATCCCGAATCCGATGACGGCGATGACGATCACGACATTCAGACGCGACTGCGACCGCGCGGCGGCGATCACGCCGAGCAGGATGAACAGGACGAAGATCCAGTCGGTGGGCTCGGAGCGCTCCCCGACCACCGGGGGCAGGTTGGTCAGCACGAGTACGCCGACCACGGCGATGACCACGAGCCCGATGATCGGGGCGGTCAGATGCCGGCGCATGGACGTCGTGCCCGTTGAACGGGTGACCACTGCGCCGAAGTCGATCGTGCCCTGCCGCAGGCGCTCGACGATCTCCAGGCCGCCGACGGGTGCCCGGAAGCGGCCCAGGAACTCGTCGACCGGGCGGCGCAGCCCGACCAGCACGGCACCGACCGCGATGATCAGCGCGGACAGGGCCAGGGCCGGGTTGAATCCGTGCCACAGCGCCAGACCCGGGGTGACCTCCTCACCGGAGACGGCCAGCGCGGCGTCGGCCACGGGGTTCTCCACCAGGAAGGGGGCGATGCCTAGCACGACCGTGACCACGGCGAGCAGGGACGGGACCAACAGGAAGCCGGGCGCGGCCTCGCGCACCGTCTCGGGCTCCCCGCCGTCGATCGGCCCCGGGCTCCGCCGGCCCCACACGCCCATGATGAAGCGGGCGGAGTAGGCGAAGGTGAACATCGAGGACGCGACGACCGTACCGGTGACGAGCGTGACGATATCGGTGTGGAAGCCGGAGTGCAGCGCGGCGTCGATGAGCGACTCCTTGCTCACGAAGCCGAACAGGAGCGGGATGCCGGCCATCGACGCCGCCGAGATGACCACGACCGTCCTGGTCACCGGCATCTTCAGCCGCATGGCGGTCAGCTCGGAGTAGTTGCGGGTACCGGCCTCGTGCTCGACGACGCCGATCATCATGAACAGCGCCGCCTTGAAGCAGGCGTGCGCGATGGTGTGCACGACCGCGGCCGTCAGCGCCGTTTCGGTGCCGATGCCGACGGTCGCGACGAGCAGGCCCAGTTGGCTCATGGTCGAGTACGCCAGCAGCGCCTTGAGGTCGTCCTGCTTGACGGCCGTGACCGCGCCGAAGAGCGCGGTGATCAGGCCGGCGGTGATCAGCAGCGTGTTCCAGATCCCGACGTCAGCGAGCATCGGCGAGTACCTCAGCACCAGGTAGATGCCGGCCTTGACCATGGCGGCGGCGTGCAGGTACGCCGAGACCGGCGCGATGGCCACCATCGAGTCCGGCAGCCAGGCCTGGAAGGGGAACTGGGCGGATTTGGTGAACGCGGCCCCGGCGATCAGCACCGCCACCAGGGCGGTCAGCCCGGGACGATCCGCCCAGACCGGGTCGGCGAGCACCTCGCTGATCCGCGTGGTGCCGGTCGCGACGACCATGACGACGGTCGCGGTCAGCAGCAGCAGGCCACCACCGACGGTGACGAGCAGGGTGCGGATGGCCGGGTCGTGGCCCTTCTCCCCCGCGTTGGCGATCAGGAAGAAGGAGCACAGCGTGGTCAGCTCCCACGCGACGTAGAACACGATCAGGTCGTCGGTGAGGACGAGCAGCCCCATTGCGGCGGCGAAGCCGCAGATGAAGAAGTAGAAGGCGGAGTTCCTCCCCTTGCCGAGGTAGCGGGTGCTGTACATGAGCACCCCGGCACCGATGAGGAGGACGAGCATGAGGAAGACGAACGACAGGCCGTCGAAACGCACGGCCAGGTCCACCCCGATGGTGGGCATCCACTCCCAGACCTCGGTGTGGACCCCCTCCTCCGAGCCGGGGCGTGTGTACGTCATCACGCCGATCACCGCGCCGATGAGGAGCGGGAGGGCGAGCAGCCAGCCGGCGTTGCGTCCGAGCAGTCGGGACACGGCCGGCGACAGCGCGACAGTGGCGGCGAGCACCGCCAGAACGGTAAGTAGCATGTTTCCAGGTTTCAGGCTGGTGGCGATCACCCGGGCAGACCCGCCCCGGCTCAGCGCCGGGGTGGCGGGCGGTCACACCGGCGGAAGCCGACGGTGTGACCCGGATCCTGCAGGATGATCAACGGTCAAGAGCGGACAGCGGTGACGCGGCGCCCGGGGCCGGACCCGGAAAGGTGCTCCCCCCACGTGGACAGGTAACCGTTGGTTCCCGCCGAGGGCGGAAGGCACCAGAACACCGGCCGGAAGCCGGCGCGGGGTCCCGTAGTGGTGCACTTCATTCCACCGAGGTTATCACGGAGAGGTCACCACCCCCGGGGGCGGTGAGGGGTCGGCCCTGCGGCCCCGCTCCCCTATCCCAGCAGAGCATCGACGAAACCCTCGATCTCGAAGGGTGCCAGATCATCCGAACCCTCGCCCAGGCCGACCAGCTTGACCGGCACGCCGAGCTCCTCCTGCACCTGGAAGACGATGCCGCCCTTGGCGGTGCCGTCGAGCTTGGTCAGCACCACGCCGGTGATGTCGACGACCTCGCGGAACACCCGCGCCTGGGTCAGACCGTTCTGGCCGACGGTCGCGTCGAGGACCAGCAGGACCTCGTCGACGACGGCCTTCTTCTCCACGACGCGCTTGACCTTGCCCAGCTGGTCCATCAGGCCGGTGGAGGTGTGCAGACGGCCGGCGGTGTCGACGAGAACGACGTCGGCCTGCTCCTCGACGCCCTTGGCCACGGCGTCGAAGGCGACGGAGGCCGGGTCGGCGCCCTCCTTGCCGCGCACGGTGGTCGCACCGACGCGGCGCCCCCAGGTCTCGAGCTGGTCGGCGGCGGCCGCGCGGAAGGTGTCGGCCGCACCCAGCAGGACCTTGTGACCCATAGACACGAGCACGCGGGCGAGCTTGCCGGTGGTGGTGGTCTTGCCGGTGCCGTTGACGCCGACGACGAGCACAACGGCGGGCTTGCCCTCGTAGGGCATCGCCTTGATGGAGCGGTCGAGCTCAGGGCGACCGGCCTCGATGAGCGTCTCGCGCAGCATGGCGCGGGCGTCCTCCTCGCTGGACACGCCACGGGCGGCGATCTTGTCGCGCAGAGAGTCGACGACCTTCATCGTCACGTTCGTGCCGAGGTCCGCCATGATCAGCGTGTCCTCGATCTCCTCCCAGGCGTCCTCGTCGAGGTCGCCGGCCGACAGGATGCCGAGCACGCCCTGTCCGATGACGTTCTGGGACCGCGACAGACGACCGCGCAGGCGGCCGATGCGACCCGCGGCGGGGTCGATCTCCTCGGTCGGGGCGGGGGCGGGGGCCGGCGGGGTGTCCGGCACCGGGGTCTGCTCGCGGGCGGCCTCGGCCACCTCGGCGGTGACCTGCGCGGCCTCGGCGGCCTCCTCGGCCTCCTCCGCGACGTCGGCCTGCTCGATGTCCGCGACAACCTCATCGTCGGCCTGCTCGGCGACCTCGTCGAAGACGGGCGACTCCTCGGCCTCCTCGGACTCCTCGATCTTCTCGGCCACGTCCTCGGAGACCTCGACCTCCTGCTCCTCCGCCGGCTGCTCGACGATGTCGCGGGGGGCCTGCGGCTCCTCCGGTGCCTGCTCCTCCGCGGCGCGGGCGACCTCGGTGGTGTCGGGGCTGGCGTCGAGTTCATCGGCCGCACCCGGGAAGGATCCGGCGCCGGTGTCGACGGAGGCGGCCTCCTGCGACGGCACGTCGGGGGCAGGTACCGGAACCGCGGCAGCGGCTGCCGGCGGCGTGGTGTCCCCGGACTCTGACTTCTCTGCCTCCGGCTTCGCCTCTGCCTTGGACTGGGTCCCGGCCTGCTCGGCCTTCCCCGGCTCGGCGGGCTTGAGCGGGGCGGCAGGCGCCGGCTTATCGGACGCCGGCTTCGGCTCCGGCGCCTTCGGAGCCGGCGCCTGGGCGGGGGCCTCGGGCTCGGGCTTCGGTTCCGAGGTGGGCTCGGGCTTCGGTTCCGGCTGCTGACCGCCGAGCTCCTGGCCGGGCAGAACCTCCGGCTCCTTCTCTGCCGCGGGCTTGGCGGGGGCGAAGTTGAAACCACCGGTGGCCTGATAGTTGCCGGACTTCTCCTGCTGGGTCAGCTCCTTGCGTTCGGGCTCTTCCTTCTTCTCAAAGCTGACGGTCTTCGACTTCTTGCGGTTGAGGCCGACGATGACGATCACCGCCACGACGACGAGGACGATGATCAGGGCGATGATGCCGATGAGCAGAATATCGTTCATGGACTCCATAGTGGCAGCATCGCCCCGGTTTCTCACACCGAATCGCCGGATCCGGCCCCGGCCCGCCGACCGGGATCAGCCGGCGAGCTGCGGGTAGGTCTCCGCCAGCACCATCGCCTCCGCGGCGACGAGGTCACCGGTGACCAGGTCCGGCACGACGTCGGCCAGTCGACTCCAGCCGGTGGAGGCGGCCTCCAGGGTCCTGGACTTGCCCATCAGCCCGTGGGCGTGCATACGGGCGGCCAGGGCGAAGACCAGGGAGACCACCGGTGCCAGCGCCCAGGCGTTGTCCCGGTCCTCGGTGTTGACCGCGTCCAGCTTGTCGAAGCGGATGCGCGCCGAGGAGTACAGCTGGCGGTTGGAGCTGCGCAGCGCGCGCAGGAGACTGACGGCCGGCTTGATCAGACCCTCGGAGGTCAGCAGGTCGGTCAGTTCCTCCCGGCGGTGGAAGGTCTCGAAGATGGCCAGCAGCCGGGTGTTGTCGTCGAGGATGGCGCCGGGCACCAGTTCCGCGCTGGAGAAGAACGACGCCAGCAGGGCCTCCTGCTGGGTGGCGTCCATCCGCGCGATGAGCACCGTCGACTGATCGATGCCGGCGGTGTCCAGGGTCGCGTCGCGGCCGGTGGCCAGGGTGGTCAGGATCCCCTTTCCGGCGATCTCGGCCAGCTTCCTGCGCAGTTCGCGCAGCCGCTGCGGGTTACCCTCCTCCGCTTCGCCGGCGGCGGCCGGCAGGGCCCCGAGCAGTTCCATCGCCCCGATCCAGGCGGCGTGGTGCTCGGCGTCGTCGCCGTCGGTGCGGTCCGTGCGGTCCGTGCGGGTCGTGTTGTCCGGGGTGTCCCCGGCGATCACGGCGGCGGCAAGGCTCTCGGCCTCATCCGGGTCATCCTCGGCCCCGTCCCCCGTCGCCGGCGCGAGCGGCACGGTGGCCAGGCCGGAGGCGATGACCCGGCCCGGCTGCTGCTCCGCCGGGACCAGGGAGGCGGCCAGGGCCGCGAGCGCCGCACCCGGGGCGGCGGCGAAGGCGGTGGTCACGGCGGCGCGGCGGCGGTCGGCCAGCTCGGAGTGGTCGGCGTCGCCCCAGCCGGCGAGCAGGTCCCACAGCACCGGCATGACGGACGGGTCGGCCGGGGCGTCGTCGGTCTCGCCGGCGAGGAAGGCGGACAGGTCGGCCAGCGCGCCCGGCTGGTCGGCCAGGTGGCCGGGCTGCTCGGCGACGAGCGCGGAGGCGCCCGGGGTCTGCGGCGCGCGCAGGGTGGTGAACGGATCGGCCGAGTGCGGCAGGACCGCGAGCGGGCCGGCGTCGACGAACGCCTCGGGCAGCGGGGTACGCGCCGTCAGCTCCGGCAGGGTCACCGCGGACGCCCAGGGGGCGGTCAGCGGCCAGACCCAGGCCGCGAGCGAACGGCCGGTGGCGGCCCCGTCGACGACCAGGTGGCCGTCCTCGATGCTCACGCCCGCGGCGTGCGGGTCCTTGCTCAGGTCGGCGAGGGTGACGGCGGTGCGGCGGTTGACGCGCACGTCGTTCCACTCGAGTTCGATGCGTCCCGACGGCAGCGTCGCCGCGGAGGAGGCCAGCTGGGCCACGGGCCCCGTGTAGGTCTGCGCGTCGGCGGCGGTCAGGTTCACGGTGCGCACGGGCGCGCCGTGGTGGTTGACCACGCGCACCTGCGGGTTACCCATCTCGCCGCCGACGCGCACCCGCAGCTCGCCCTCGGCGTCGAGGTCGCGCGGGGCGCACACCAGGCGGGTGGTGCGCCACATCGGCGGGTAGTCGCGCACCGGCAGCTCAAACGACAGGCGCGGCGGCGTGAAGCGCAGCGGCAGGTAGTCGCCCTCCTCGGTGGTCACCGCGAAGTTCGCGCCGGCCGACGCCGCGTCGACGGTGATGCGCCGCGGCTCGACGCCGAAGGCCTTCTCGCCGGCCGACACGCTCAGTGACGCCTCGGACAGTCCGGCGCCGGCGGGGATGCGCACGGTGCGGGCCTCGTCGTCGATGAGGGTGCGCGCCGACATGCCCTCGACGAGCGCGTAGCGGTGGCGGAAGGACTCGTTGCGGGGTCCGCGCAGGCGGATGAGGTACTCGCCGACCCAGGGCGAGTCGTAGACCTCGGGATCGAAGATGGCGAACACGCCACCCTCGGCCGGCACCTCGAGCGGCTCCGGCGGGGCGACCTCGTCGCCGGCGGTGCCGGGACGGGCGTAGGCGGAGATCGACAGCTGCCAGATCTCGTCGTGCCCCGAGATCGTCGGGGGGAACTCCGCGACCAGGGACACCGGGTGCAGGGGCAGGCCGGACAGCGTCTTCACGTCGTCGAGCGGGGCCTCGGGGTGACGGAAGCGCACGCGCTGGCGCGGATCGACGCAGCGCAGGTGGTTCGTGGTCGCCGACGGCGTCTGGCCGGGGCGGGTGACCTGCAGGCTGGCGGCGTGCGACAGATCCAGGCGGCGGGCGGTCCAGGAGGTCCAGCCGTGGACCTCCACCGTCTCCAGCACCGGGAGCTCATCGCCGGTGACCACGTCGGACAGTTCCGAGTCCGGTGGGGTGAGCACCCAGACCTCGGGGTGGTGCAGGGTGGCCATCCCGGTCAGGTCCTGGCCGTTGACCGCGAAGAGCAGAACGGGATCCTCGGTGTCGACGACCGGGGTGGTCCAGGTGATGCCGTTGGTCACGTCCTGGACGGTGACCTCACGGACCTGGTGCTCCACCGTCACGTCGAGGGCCTCGGCCCAGGTGGGCTCGCCCCAGGGACGGCCGGTGCGGAAGATGCGGGTGGTGCCGTCGAGGCTCACGCGCCAGGAGACCTCACCGAGCTCGTCCTCGACGCGCTGCTCGGGCAGGCGCAGGCACACCTTGCCGCGCTCGGCGTCGAAGATCAGGCGCGGACGCAGCTCACGGGTGGTCACGCCGACGGCCGAGGCACGGTCCAGCGTGCCGACGGGACGCTCGCGCAGCTCGGCGACGACCGCCTCGGCGACGAGCCCGGGCAGGGCCGGGGTGAGTCCCCCACGGTCGCGGTCGAGCCAGGAGTTGGGGTGGGCGAGCGCGAAGGCCCGCAGCGCCTGGATGGCGTCGATGAGCCCGGCCAGGTGCCCGGGGGCGAGACGGGCCACCGACTCGGTGGCGGTGAGGTGGACCGGGTCGGTCTCCTCATCGCCCTCCGAGCCGGGCCAGTGCCCGCGCCAGGACCCGTCGGCGAGCAGCGCGGCGGCCTCGGCCCCGGTGGTCTCCCCTGGCAGGCGGTCGAGCAGCTCCAGCAGCGTGCCCACCTCGGAGGAGGTGACCCCGGCGTGGGCGGTGAGCAGTTCGACGGCCGTGGTCCCATCCTCCGGCACCGTCAGCCCGACGCGTCCGAGCAGGTCGGCGGTGTGTGAGGAAAGGTGTTCGACCCACTCGGGGCGGGCCTCGAGCCCTAAGCCCACGAGGTATTCGGTCAGCAGTTCATCGCGGTCGAGCACGCGGGCCGCCCGGGCGACGAGGCTGGCGACGGTGAGTCCCGGGGTGATTTCCAGCAGTTCCGGCAGCTTCGCCCCGGCCGCGACCTGGCGGGCCAGGAAGGTGCCGAAGAAGCGGTCGATGGCCTCCAGGTCGTCGGTGGTGTAGCCCGAGGCCGGGAACCAGTCGCACCCGGCCAGTCGCTGGGAGACGGCCAGTTCGGCCTGGGAGGCCCACAGCAGCAGGGAGTCGGTCACGTCCGCGAACGGCGTCGCGGTGGGCTGCGGATCCTGGGTGGGCTGCTGCGGCTCGCCGTCGGTTCTGGTGCTCATCTGGTGAAGCTCTCCCCCTTCTGGAAGGTGTGTCGCTGGTGCCCGGGCGTCGTCTGACGCCGGCGGGGCCGCCGGGGCTCGCGTCCGGCCGCATCAGTGTACCCGGCGCGCACGGACCCTCCACCGCGTGTGTGATCCGGCGCCCCGGGTGGTGACGGGCGTCTCCGCCCCGTGGGGTCGACGTCACGGGCCCGGGCTCAGACCCCGGCGTCGGCTTCCTCCCGCGCGAGCGGGGAGCCCCCGGTCGGGCTCATGCGCTGGCTGATCACCCGGGTCACGCCGTCGCCGCGCATGGTCACCCCGTAGAGGACGTTCGCCACGTCCATCGTCGGCTTCTGGTGGGTGATCACGATCAGCTGGGAGTCGCGGCGCAGCTCCTCGAACAGGGCGATCAGACGGCGCAGGTTGACGTCGTCGAGGGCGGCCTCGACCTCGTCCATGACGTAGAAGGGGCTGGGCCGGGCGCGGAAGATGGCCACCAGCATCGCCAGGGCCGTCAGGGACTTCTCGCCGCCGGACAGCAGTGACAGCCGCTTGACCTTCTTTCCGGGCGGACGGGCCTCGACCTCGATGCCGGTGGTGAGCAGGTCGTCGGGTTCGGTGAGGATGAGTCTGCCCTCCCCACCCGGGAAGAGGGTGTCGAAGACCTTCGGGAACTCCGCCTCGACGTCGTGCCAGGCGTCGGTGAACAGCCGGAGGATTCGCGCGTCGACGTCCTCGATCACGCCGATCAGGTCCTTGCGGGCCTGCACGACGTCGTTGAGCTGGGTGGACAGGAACTCGTAGCGCTCCTCGAGGGCCTTGAACTCCTCCAGTGCCAGTGGGTTGACCTTGCCCAGGGCGGTGAGGTCGCGCTCCGCCTGCTTGAGCCGCTTCTCCTCGGCGGCGCGGTCGAAGCCGTCCTCCGGGGTGTAGTCGGCCAGCAGGTCGGTGATCGGCAGGCCGAGCTGCTCGACGATCTTGGCCTCGGCCTCGTCGATGCGCACCTGCGCCTGGCTGCGCGCGATCTCGGAGTTGTGCGCGGTGTCCGTCAGCCGGTCCAGCTGCATCCGGGCGGCGTTGACGGTGTCCCGGGCACGCGCCAGCTGCGTGCTGACCTCCGCCCGGCGGCGGGCCAGCTCGTCGCGCTCGGCCGCAGCGCGTTCGGTGGCGTCGACCACCCGGGTGGCCAGGTCGCGGGCGCCGGTCTCCACGGTGCGGGCGAGCTCCGCCTGGTGGCGGCGCCGCGCCATCGCCTGCTCGTGGCGGGCCTTGGCCTGACGCTCATGCTGAGCCTGCCGGCGCAGCCCCTCTCCACGGCCGGCGACCTGGTCGGCGCGTTCCTCGGCGGTGCGCAGGCTCAGGCGCGCCTCCATCTCCATGGCCCGGACCTGGGCCAGGGCGGCCGTCGCCTCATCACGGTCATGGGTCGACGGCTCCTCGGGCGCGTCATCGTCCTCGACGCGGGCGAGCCGGTCGCGGGCCTCGGCGAGCTGGTCGCGCAGCCCGGCCAGGCGCGCCTCTGCCCCGGTGGCCCGGTCGGCGGCGCGCCGGTGCTCGGCGAGATTGGTCTCGTACTGCCTCTTCAGCCGGGCCGCGTCGCGCTCCCAGCCCGCGACCGCCGAGTCGTGGTCGCGCAGGGCGGCCTTCTTCGCGGCGGCGTCGACGCGCGCGTCCTCGGCCGCGAGCCGGGCGCCCTCGAGGGTGCCCGAGAGCTCGTCGAGTTCCACGCGGGCGTGCTCGAGTTCCTGTTCGGCGGCGGTGATGGCGGCGGTGACCTCCAGGGTCGAGGACGTCCCGGACCCGACCTCCGCCCAGCCCTCGCCGAGCAGCACGCCGTCGCGGGTGACGGCCCGCAGGCGCGGGTCGGCGGTGACGGTCGCCTTCGCCGTCGGCAGGTCGGGGGCGAGCGCGACGTCGGCGAGCAGGCGGGTAACGGGACCGGCGATGGAGGCGTCGACCTCGAGGTGGTCGAGCAGCCAGTCCACCCCGGCAGGCAGTGCGGCGTCGAGACGCCAGTCGCCCGCGGGCCCGGCCTGGTCGACGAGCACGGTGCGTGCGGTGGTGCCGTCGGCCAGCTGCTCGACGACCTCCCGGCGCAGCGCGCCGGCCAGGGCCTCGGCGTGCGACCCCAGGGCGGCGGCCAGGGCGGTGCCCAGCCCGTCGCCGCTGCGTACGAGGCCGGCCAGCGGGGCCCAGTCGCCGTGCCCGGACAGCGCTTGCGCGGCGTCGGCCACCGGCGCGGTCTGGCGCAGGGTGTCGATGCGGGACTCAAGCGAGTAGACGGTGCGCTCACGCTCGCGCTGGGCGTCGCGCAGCTGGTCGAGGCGTTTTTCCGCGGCGCCGGCCTCGCTGGCGGCGCGCACGTGCGCCTCGTCCAGGGGCTCGCGCTCGGCGGTGAGCGCGGCAATGCGCTCGGTGACCTGGGTGACCTCCGCCTCGGCGGCCTTCGTACGTTCGAGGGTCTCCTCGAGGGTCTCCGACTGGCGGGCGATCTCGTCCTCGGCCGCCGCGACCTGCCCGGCCAGGGACTCCTCCGCGGCGAGCAGACGGACCACGCCCTCGCGGCGGTCGGCGATGGCCCGGACCTGGGCGAGGTGCTCGGCCTCGGCGGACCGGGCGGCCTCCTCACGCTCGGCGACCTCCTCCCCGATGGACTCGAGCCGTCCGCGGGCGATCTCGGCGGCCTCGACCAGCTCGGTGTGCTCGGCGTCGGCCTTGTCCGCACGCGCCTCCAGCTCATCGGGGTCGGGACCGGTGTAGGCGGCCTGGGTCCCGGCGTTGCCGGCGCGCTCGGCGGCGATGCGGCCGGTCGCCGAGACCCGCTCGGCCAGGGTGGACAGGCGGAACCACAGCTGCTGGGCGGTTTCGGCGCGCGGGGTCAGCTCCTCCAGCCGGCCCTCGAGTTCGAGCTGGTGTCCGGTGGCCTCCTCGAGCCGCCCGGTGACCTCCGCGACCTGCTCTTTGAGCAGCTCCGCCTGGCGGGCGGCGTCGTTGAGCCGGGCGCGCAGGCGGACCACGCGGTCCCCGGCGAGCCTGAGTCGGGCGTCGCGCAGGTCGGCCTGGACGGTGGCGGCGCGCCGGGCGGCCTCCGCCTGCCGGGCCAGGGGCTTGAGCTGGCGCTTGAGCTCCTCGGTGAGATCCGTCAGGCGGTCGAGATTGGCCTGCATGCCGGCGAGCTTGCGCTGGGCCTTCTCCTTGCGGCGCCGGTGCTTGAGCACGCCGGCGGCCTCCTCGATGTAGGAGCGGCGCTCCTCGGGGCGGGACTCCAGGATCTCGGCGAGTTTGCCCTGTCCGACGATCACGTGCATCTCCCGGCCGATGCCCGAGTCGGAGAGCAGCTCCTGGATGTCCATCAGGCGGGCCCTGGCGCCGTTGATCTCGTACTCGGAGGCGCCGTCGCGGAACATGCGCCGGGTGATGGCGACCTCGGAGTACTCGATGGGCAGGGCGCCGTCGGAGTTGTCGACGGTCAGGGTGACCTCGGCGCGGCCCAGGGGCTTACGGTCGCCGGCGCCGGCGAAGATGACGTCCTGCATCTTCCCGCCGCGCAGGGTCTTGGCCCCCTGCTCCCCCATCACCCAGGCCAGCGCGTCGACGACATTCGACTTGCCGGAGCCGTTCGGGCCGACGACGGCGCAGATGCCGGGCTCGAATTTCAGGGTCGTCGCGGACGCGAAGGACTTGAAGCCCTTGAGGGTCAGCGATTTCAGGTGCACCGGGGCATCCTAACACCGCAGGTGGCGGGTATCGGACAGGACATCCGCCAGCTTCCGTGACCGACTCCCCGACCGAGGGGCAACTCCGGGTGCCCCCTGTACGCGAGCACCCTTTTCCGGGCAATTTGAGCAGGTTCAAACATGCTCAAATTCCCGAAAGACGGGACCGCTGATGGGGCGCACGGCCTGCCGGCCGGTGACTCGCCCCTGACGTCGCACCAGCCGGAGGTCGACCCTGTGGCGCTCCGTGGCGGGGAACCGGGAGATCGTCCGGCGTCTACCCCTGTCGCAGGTCACTGTGGTCGGCTCCTCCACCGGGGTCTGCTCCAGGTGACCCTTTTCCGGGCAATTTGAGCAGGTTCAAACATGCTCAAATTCCCGAAAGACGGGACTTCCGACGAGGCGCACGCCACACGGACGGGTGATCGGCGAGACCGGTTCCGCCAAGCGACACGAGACCGTCCGAGTCGCGGAGGACAACGGATGGCCGTGGAGCTACCTCTCCACGAAGCCGCTCTCGCCGCGCGGCCCGGACCACTGCTCGACGACCGTGTCGACGTGCCCGGGACGCTTCACGGTCGACGGCTGCTCACGCAGCAGCTCCAGCAGCTTCTCGACATCCGCGCGCGGCCCCTCGGCGACGACGCAGACGCGGCCGTCGTTCAGATTGGTGGCGGAACCGGCCAGCCCCAGCTCAAGCGCCCGGGAGCGGGCCCACCAGCGGAAGCCCACACCCTGGACGCGGCCATGGACGAAGGCGGTCAGTCGGGTTTGTTCCATCGGTTCTCCTGCCTCAGAAATACGGGGTGGGCGGCAGCTGGTGCGTGCCCTGCTGGTCGAGGTCCGGCCGTTCCGGGACGAAGAGCCGGATGACGCGTCCGATGGGCAGGTGGGCCAGGTACAGGACCACCACCAGGCCGGCGCCGATCGCGCGGACACCGCTGCCTGAACCATCCGGGATCACCTCACTGCGCCCCTCCACCATGCCTCATCGCACGGGCGGCTGTCAGCTCAGCTCCTCTGCGCGCCTGAGGTCCTCGGGGCTCCGGCGGGTGACCGGGTCGGAGCCGTCCCAGACCTCCACATTAGGCAGTTCGGGGAGCATGTCGCGGTGGAACACCGGGTCGAGGCCCTGGCGGCGCTGCGCGTTGTAGTTCTTCAGCAGCTTGATGGCCACCCCGGCCAGCGGGACGATCGCGATGAGGTTGATCACGACCATGGTGGCGGCGAAGGTGTCGCCGAGCGCCCACACCAGCGGGAGAGAGCCGATCGCTCCGCCGAAGACGCAGATCACCACGACCACGCGGAAGGCGTTCAGCCACGTCTTCGAGGACGTGAGGTACTGGATATTGGCCTGGGCGAGGTAGTAGTTGCCGATGATCGAGGAGAACGCCAGGAAGAACAGGATGAAGGTGACGAAGTGGACGCCCCAGTCGCCGACCTGCGCCGCGAGCGCGTCCTGGGTCAGGGACGCACCCTGGATCTCATCACCGTAGGTGTGCTGGTTGCCCAGCAGGATGATGAAGGCGGTGATGGAGCAGACGACCAGGGTGTCGAAGTAGACGCCGAGGGTCTGCACGAGGCCCTGCTTGACGGGGTGGGAGACGGTGGCGGTGGCGGCCGCGTTCGGGGCGGAGCCCTGGCCGGCCTCGTTGGAGAACAGGCCGCGGCGCATGCCGTTCATGAACGCCGCGCCGACCGCGGCACCCGCGATCTCCCGGAAGCCGAGGGCGTGGCCGACGATATCGGCGATCATGCCGGGCACCTGGTCGAGGTTGATCACCACGACCAGCACGCCGACGATGAGGTAGGCGACCGCCATGAAGGGCACGACGATCTGGGTGACGTTCGCGATGCGCCGCACGCCGCCGAAGATGATGGCGGCCGTCACCAGTCCGAGAACGACGCCGACGATGACCTTCACGGTCATGGAGTCGGAGTCCAGGGAGCCACCGACGGCCTCGACGATGGAGTTGGTCTGGATGGCGTTGTAGACGAAGCCGTAGGTGATGGAGATGGCGACGGCGAAGATGACCGCCAGCCACCGCGCATTCATACCGCGCGTCATGTAGTAGGCGGGGCCACCGTGATAGGTGCCGTCGGAATCCCTCGTCTTCCACAGCTGCGCCAGCGTGGACTCCACGAACGACGTCGCGCCGCCGATGAGGGCGATCATCCACATCCAGAACACCGCGCCCGGGCCACCCAGGGTGATGGCCACGGCCACGCCGGCGACGTTGCCGGTGCCCACGCGCGAGGCCGCGGAGATGGTGAAGGCCTTGAAGGCGGAGATGCCCTCGGCGTCCTTGTCGCGGTCGGCGCCCTTTCCACCGGGGCGCTCCACCACGGCCTTGAACATCTCCGGGATCATCCGCAGCTGCACGATCACGGTACGGGCGCCGAAGTACACGCCCGCGGCGATGAGCAGGAAGGGGATGACCTGCCAGAGATTATCGTTGATGACGTCGGTGACGAACGTCTCTATCGCTGTCATGGACACCGACTTTATCGGTAACCGCGGTCACACGACACCGGAACATGCGGGGCGCACATGATTAGGAGATTCGCCACAGGCGCCGCCTCCCATCCGGGCCGCCCGGGCTCAGAGGACCTGGCAGGTCGGGCAGTAGTGCGTGGACCGGTTGGCGAAGGCCACGCGCCGGATCGGGGTGCCGCAGCGCGGGCAGGGCTGCCCCTCCCGGCCGTAGACGTTGAGCGAACGGGAGAAGTAGCCCGACGCCCCGTTGACGTTGACGTAGAGCGCGTCAAAGCTGGTTCCGCCGGACTCGAGCGCGCGCTCCATGACCTCCCTCGCGGCGGCCAGCAGCGTGACGACGTCGCCCTGGCGCAGACTGGCGGCCCGGCGTGTGGGCTTGACGCGTGCCGCCCAGAGGGATTCATCGGCGTAGATGTTGCCGATGCCGGAGACCACCGTCTGGTCCAGCAGCACGGACTTCACCGGTGACTTCTTCGTGCGGATCCGCCGCGCCACGGCCACCGGGTCGAAGTCGGGCTCCAGCGGATCGCGGGCGATGTGCGCCACGGGCAGCGGGATGCCGTCGACCGTGTCGGTGTGCAGCCACCGGCCGAAGGTGCGCTGGTCGACGAACGCCAGCTCCAGTTCCCGGGCGTCCGAGGCGGTCAGCGCGGCGCGGATGCGCAGGTGTTTCGAGGTGCAGGTGCCGGGTTCGCCGACGAGCATCTGCCCGCTCATGCCGAGGTGGACGAACAGCGCGGAGTCCTCCCCCAGGTCCAGCCACAGGTACTTCCCGCGCCGGCGCACGGCGTCGATCCGCGCGCCGTCGAGCAGCACCGCCAGGGGTACCTCCTGCCCGCGGTTGGCGCGCGGGTGCAGCACCTCCACGCCGTGGAAGGTCGCACCCAGGACGTGGTCGGCGAGGCCGCGGCGGACGACCTCGACTTCGGGGAGCTCGGGCACGGTCCGCTACACCCTGCCCCGGCTCTCGCGGAGGGCGCGGTAGGCCTGGTGGGCGGACTCCTGCTCGGCGAGCTTCTTGTTGGGGCCGGTGCCGGTGCCGAGGAGCTGGCCGGCCACCGAGACAGTGGCGGTGAAGGTCAGGTCGTGCTCGGGGCCGGTCGAGGTGGAGGCGTAGACCGGCATGTCGAGCCGGAGCTCGGCGAGGCGCTCCTGGAGGGTGGTCTTCCAGTCCTGGTGCAGGCCGGTGGCCGAGGCGGTGTCGATTTTCTGCGCGAACAGGCGCAGCACGACGTCGCGGGCGACCTCGAAGCCGTGCTGGCGGTAGATCGCGCCGAGGAGGGCCTCGGTGGTGTCGGCGAGGATGGACTCCTTGTCCCTGCCCTCGGTGACGAGCTCGCCGCGGCCGAGCAGGATGTGCTCGCCGAGGCCGATCTCGCGGGCGATGTCGGCCAGTCCGTAGCGGGAGACGATCGACGCCCGCATCTTGGAGATGTCCGACTCCGGCCGCGAGGGGTACTGCTCGTAGAGTTTCGTGGCCACCGACAGGCCGAGCACGGCGTCGCCGAGGAACTCGAGGCGCTCGTTGTTGGGCAGGTGGCCGTTCTCGTTGGCGAAGGACCGGTGGGTCAGCGCCAGGCGCAGGTGGTCGGCGTCGAGCTCGACGCCGAGCCGGGCCAGCAGTGGGGCGTGGTCGACGGCCCGGAAGGCGGCCTCGAGGGCCTCCTCGCCGGTGGGCCGGCTCTTCCTGCGGCTCACAGGAACTTCTCCAGCCCGGCCCAGCGCGGGTCGACGCGGTCCTTGTTCTCCTCACCGGAGATCCCGTCCGGGGCCGGGACGTCGGAGTCGCCGTCCTCGGGACAGCCGCCCTCACAGGTGGGGTTGAACGGCAGGTTCAGGCCGGACTCGTCGATGACGGCCTGGAGCAGGTCGATCTCGTCGCCGACGATCTCGGGCACGTCGTCGCCGCCCCCCTCACCGTCCTCGTCGGGCTCGCCGGTGATGAAGTCCGGCGAATCGGAGAAGACCTGGGAGACATGGAGGTCGAGGTGCGGGTGCAGCTCACGCAGGCAGCGCACGCACTGCCCCGTCAGCTGCCCCGTGACGTCGGCGTCGACGAGCAGGCCCTCCCCCAGCGGGGTGAGGGTGGCGTCGACGGTGACTTCACCGCCCTCGGGCACCGCGATCATCTCGGGGCCGATGCGGACGGGGCTGGGACCGGTCTGGGTGCGCTGCTCAGGCATGGCGGCACCGGAGCCGCCCCGCATGAGGGCGGCGACATTGAAGACGAAAGGTGAACTCATATCGCCCCAGATCCTACCCTGTCCGGCCGGGATTTCACGTGCCGGCCGGGATCACTGCTCGCGCGGGTCCCGGGTGCGCTCCGGGCGCACGCGCTCACCGCGGGTCGACGGGTACTCGCGGATCGTGCCCGTCGTACCGATGTCCCGACCGGTCCCGGCCCCGGTTCCGCCGACGCCGGCGCCCCGACGCAGTGCGGAGCGGTCACGGGTGATGGTGCGCAGCACGCCCGAGAGGGTCTCCTCGAACTCGCTGAGCTTGCCGTCGACGAACTCGTCGCACTCGCTGCGCAGACGGTTGGATTCTGTGTGGGCGGTGTCGACGATGCGGTGGGCCTCCTCGTTGGCGCGGCGCACGACCTCGGACTCGGCCACCAGGCGCTCCTGCTCGGCGATGCCCTCGTTGACGCTGCGCTGGTAGGACTCGTTGCCGTCGGCGACCAGCCGGTCGGCCTCGGCCTGGGCCCGGTTGAGGGTGTCCTCGGCGTCGCGGCGCGCGGTGCCGACGAGGTGGTCGGCGTCGTCCTCGGCCTTGGCGACCATGCCGGTGGCTCGGTGCTGGGCGTCGGCGAGCATGGCCTCGGACTCCTCGTGGGCGCCGGCGACGATGCCGTTGGCCTCACCCTCGGCGTCGGCGATGATCTCGCGGGCCCGCTCCTCCGCGCCGCGCAGGATCTCCTCCTGCTTGTCCAGCACGTCCTGCGCGTCGTCGATCTCCACCGGCAGCGCGTTGCGCAGGTCGTCGAGGAGGGCGAGCATGTCGTTGCGCGGCACCATGCAGTTGGAGGTCATGGGCACGCCGTACGCCTGCTCCACGGTCTGGACGAGTTCGTCGAGGGCCTCAAAGACTCTATACATGCACCCGAGACTACCTAGCCCGCGCGCTCGTGGACTGAATCCCACGCGGAATTCAGCGACGTCCACGCAGAATGACAGCGGCCCCGCACCCTCCGGTACGGAGGGAGGCGGGGCCGGTGCGGCGTCGGAGAGGGTTAGATGACGCCCTGGGCGAGCATGGCGTCGGCGACCTTCTTGAAGCCGGCGATGTTGGCGCCGAGGACGTAGTCGCCCTCGTGGCCGTACTCCTTCGCCGTGGCGGCGATGGTGCGGTAGATGTTGGACATGATCTTGTGGAGGCGCTGGTCGGTGTACTCGAAGGACCAGGAGTCACGCGAGGCGTTCTGCTGCATCTCCAGGGCGGAGGTGGCCACACCGCCGGCGTTGGCGGCCTTGCCCGGGGCGAAGTAGACGCCCTTGGCTCGGAAGACCTCGATGGCCTCCGGGGTGGACGGCATGTTGGCCCCCTCGGCGACGAAGCGCACGCCGTTGGCGGCCAGGGCGCGGGCGTGGTCGCCGTCGAGCTCGTTCTGGGTGGCACACGGCAGGGCCACATCGGCCTTCAGATCCCAGATGGAGCCGTCGGTGTGGCAGATCGCACCCTCGACCTCATCGCAGTAGACCGCGGCCCGCTCGCGACGCTCCTCCTTGATCTCCCGGAGCTTGGCCACATCGACGCCGTTGGGGGTCTCAATCCAACCGGAGGAGTCGGAGAAACCGATGACCGTGGCGCCCAGCTCCTGGGCCTTCTCGATGGCGTAGATGGCGACGTTGCCGGAACCGGAGACGATGACCTTCGCACCGGCCAGCGACTCGCCGTGGGCCTTGAGCATCTCGGCGGTCAGATAGACCAGTCCGTAGCCGGTGGCCTCCTTGCGCACCAGCGAGCCACCCCAGGTCAGGCCCTTGCCGGTGAGCACACCGGACTCGTGCTGGCCGGCCAGGCGGCGGTACTGACCGAAGAGGTAGCCGATCTCGCGGGCGCCGACGCCGATGTCACCGGCCGGCACGTCGCGGTACTCGCCGATGTGGTTGTGCAGCTCAGTCATGAAGGACTGGCAGAAGCGCATGATCTCGGCGTCGGACTTGCCCTTCGGGTCGAAGTCCGAGCCGCCCTTGCCGCCACCGATGGGCAGGCCGGTCAGGGAGTTCTTGAAGATCTGCTCGAAGCCGAGGAACTTGATGATGCCCAGGTTGACCGACGGGTGGAAACGCAGGCCACCCTTGTACGGGCCGAGGGCGGAGTTGAACTGCACACGGAAGCCGCGGTTGACCTGCACCATACCGTCGTCGTCGACCCACGGCACGCGGAAGATGAGCTGGCGCTCCGGCTCACACAGTCGCTGGATGAGTCCGTAGTCGGCGTAGTGCGGGTCCTTCTCGAGAACAATCTTCAGCGAGTCCAGCACCTCGGCGACCGCCTGGTGGAACTCCGGCTCGCCGGCATTGCGCTTGAGAAGCATGTTGTAGTAGGTCGAAACCTGCTCGTCGATCGTCATGTGCGTCCTTTCCGGCCCGCCTCGGGAATCGCGGGGCATGCGTTCACCGTGACCACGGGTCACCCTGTTGGGTTGGCGGCCACGGCGATTTCTAACGGTTAACAGTTTTCACGCAAGACGGCCTGCACGCAAGTCACGGGTCGGCCCTGTCCCCCGGTCACCCTACCGGCGGTCGGCTGCGCCCGCCCTCCCAAATACACTTGGACGGGTCCGCGGACCACCCCGGCGGACGCCGCCCCACCACCGTGAAAGGATGCCGTCCATGGTTTTCCCCGCCGCCGGCCCCAGCCGGGTCCGCATCATCGTCGCCCCCGATTCCTTCAAGGGCACCGCCACCGCCGAGGAGGCCGCCCGCCACCTGGGTGAGGGCGCCCGATCGGTCATCCGCGACGCCGAGATCACCCTGGCCCCCATGGCGGACGGCGGGGAGGGTACCGCGGCCACCTTCAGCGGCCGGACCGTCACGCTGCCGACGACCGACGCCGCCGGCCGCCTGACCGAGGCCTCCTACATCTACGACGCGGAGACCGCCACCGCCTACATCGACGTCGCCGCCGCGACCGGGCTTCCCGCGGTGGCGGACAAGCCGGTTCCCTTGACCGGTGACACCTACGGCACCGGCGTGCTGATCGCCGACGCCGAGTCCCGCGGCGCACGCCGCATCACCCTGTGCCTGGGCGGGTCGGCGACCGTCGACGGCGGCACGGGCATCCTGGTCGCCCTCGGCGCGACCCCCCTGAACGCGGCGGGTTACGCCCTGCGTCCCGGCGGCGGGGCCCTGCGCGACCTGGACTACATCGACACCGCCCAGCTCAACATCCCGGCCGCCTCGCTCGAGTGGGTGCTGCTCACCGACGTCGACGCCCCCGTCACCGGTCCGACCGGTGCCGCGGCGGTCTTCGGCCCGCAGAAGGGCGCCGGCCCCGAGGACGTCGAGCTGCTCGACGCCGGCCTGGCCCGGCTGTGCGAGGTCACCGGGGTGGATCCCGCCACCCCCGGATTCGGTGCCGCGGGCGCGGTGCCGGTCTCGCTGCACTGGCTGTCGACGATGCTCCACGGCACCTCCGACCACGTGATCGTCGTACCCGGCGCGCCGCTGGTGGCCCAGGCGCTCGGCCTGGACGAGATGATCCCGGAGGCCGATCTCGTGATCACCGGTGAGGGCGCCTTCGACGAACAGTCGACGGGTGGGAAGGTGGTCGGCACCATCGCCGACCTGGTCGCGGGCACGGGGGCGGCGCTGGGGATCGCGGCGGGGCGCGTCGACGCCGTACCTCCGCGGGGCACGCTCGTCGCCGAACTCTCCGGCGACGGGGGGACGGACGTCGCCACGCAGCTGCGCGAGGCCGGCGCCCGCCTCGCGGCGGACTACCTGAGGATCTCCACGGCCCAGGGGTAGGTCGCGGGCAGCTCGTGGGCGAGTTCGTTCTCGAGCAGCACCGGGTCGGCCGGCAGGTCGGCCCGTGGGGTGAGGATGCGCGACAGCGCCATGGTCAGCTGGTTGACGGAGCCGTCGAGTCCCTCGACGGTGATGCGGTAGCGGGCGACGGCGGCGTCCTCGAGCTCCGCGCCGTCGTGTTCCTCGCGGTAGGTGGCGCGCAACTGCTGCTCGACCCCGTCGGCGAGCGGTGGCTGCGGGTCGAGGGTGACGGAGCCACCGGTGGCGCGCCCGCCGTCGACCAGCCTGCCGACGGCACGGTCGAAGACGTCGCGCAGCCCGGTGGCGCGGTCGACGGGAATGAGGACATCGAACTGGATGACAGGCATGGTCCCAGCCTAATCAATATCCTGAGCCCATGAGCATCCCCGTGCCCGCCCACCGCCAGCCGTTGACCACGATGGCCGACGGGACGATCAAGCAGGTCAACCCTCTCACGGGCACCGAGGTCTGGACCGTGCCCGGCCGCGGCAACCGGCCCCTTTCCCGCCCGGCCACCGATCCCACCCCGCTGGGAAAGCACGACTTCACCCACCGCTGCGCCTTCTGCGAGGCCACCCCGCTGGCCACCCCGCCGGAGAAGTCCCGGATGGTGCGTGAGGACGGCGGCTGGCGGACCCTGTCAGGGCTGTTGCCCGGTGAGCTGGCCGGGCACCGCGCCGAGTTCCGGCGGGTGCCGAACCTGTTCGAGATCGTCTCCTACGACTACTGGGCGAAGAACTACGGCTTCCGGATGGATCCCGAAACCGCCGCCCGCAAGGCCGCCTACCTGGCGGACGAGACGGGGCGCGCGCACGTCCTGGACATCGCGCGCACCCGCCTGCGTGCCGCCGGTCAGGACCCGGACGTGTCCGGGGACGAGCTCATCGACCTGGCCGACGCGTACTTCGGCGGCGGCCACGACGTCATCATCGCCCGCCGCCACTTCGTCGACGGCGCCACGCACGACAACCAGCTGGCCTCCTCGGGCACGTTGACCCCGGAGGAGCACCACGCGTTCATCTCCTTCACCGTCGACGCGATCGCCGACCTGTACCACCGCAACCGCTACGTGCCGTACGTGGCCGCCTTCCAGAACTGGCTCGCGCCCGCGGGCGCCTCCTTCGACCACCTGCACAAGCAGCTCGTGGCCATCGACGAGCGCGGCGTGCAGGCCGAGACGGAGATCGAGCGGTTGCGGCGCAACCCCAACCTGTACAACGAGTGGGCCGTCGACTACGCCGGGTACCGGAACCTGATCATCGCGGAGAACGACCACGCCATCTGCTTCGCCGGCTTCGGGCACCGCTTCCCCACCCTGGAGGTGTACTCGAAGTCCCGGCAGCCCCACCCGTGGCTGCAGTCCGAGGAGGAGGTCCGCGGCATGAGTGACCTGCTCCACGCCTGCCACGCCGCCGCCGGGGCGGACGTGCCCTGCAACGAGGAGTGGCTGCACAAGCCCATCGACCTGGACCTGCCCATGCCGTGGCGGGTGCGCATCAAGTGGCGCGTGTCGACGCTCGCGGGCTTCGAGGGCGGCACGAAGATCTACGTCAACACGCTCTCACCGTACAATATCCGCGACCGGGTGGTCTCCGCGATGTACGGCCTGCGGGACGGGGGAAGGATCGCGCGCGGTATCCGCATCTCCACCGAGTGCCCCGCCGAGCGCAACTGTCTGAAATACAATCCGCTCGTGTAGGGATCACCTGTGGTGGGACGACCGGAGCGTCGGAGGTGATACCTCTCCCCGAAGCGTGATAGAAGTGTGGTCAATCTCGCACGAGAGTTCACCATCACGAATATGAGGAGTTGACCCCCACCCCATGAGCGACATCGCTCGCCTGCTTCGGGACCATCAGGCTGACCTGTCCTGGCAGCGCGCCTTCTACGAGGATCTCCACGAGCACCCGGAGCTGTCCGGCCACGAGCAGGAGACCTCGGCCAAGATCCTGAAGATGCTCGAGCGCTTCGACTGCGAGATCGTCTCCCCCATCGGCGGATTCGGCGTCGTGGCCGTCTTCCACAACGGCGACGGTCCGACCGCGCTCTTCCGCGCCGACTTCGACGCCCTGCCCATCCGGGAGGAGACGGGCGTGCCGTTCGCCTCCACCCGGCTGCGGGCCGGCGCGGACGGCAACTCCACCGGCGTCATGCACGCCTGCGGCCACGACATGCACACCGCCGCCCTGCTGGGCGCCTGCGCGATTCTCGACACCCACCGGGAGGCCTGGCAGGGCACGTTCATCGCCCTGTTCCAGCCCGCCGAGGAAAGCGCCACCGGCGCGAACGCCATGGTCGCCGACGGGCTGCTCAACCGGGTGCCCCACCCCGACGTCTGCCTGGGTCAGCACGTCATGCCCGGCCGCGCCGGCGAGGTGCAGACGAAGGCCGGGCCGCAGTTCGCCGCCTGTGACTCCATCCGCATCACCATCCACGGTCGCAGCGCCCACGGATCCATGCCGCACAACTCGATCGACCCGACCTATGTGGCGGCGATGGTGGTCATCCGTCTGCAGGGCATCGTCGGCCGCGAGGTCGACCCCAACGACTTCGCGGTGGTCTCGGTGGGCACCCTGAAGTCGGGGTCGACGAACAACATCGTCCCCGCCCGCGCGGAGCTGGTGCTAAACTGCCGCTTCTACGACGACACCGTCAAAAGCCGCGTCTACGCCGCGATCAAGCGCGTCGTGGTCGCCGAGTGCCAGGCCTCCGGCTGTGAGCGCGCCCCCGAGTTCGAGTTCTTCGCCCACGGCGAACTCATCGACAACGACGCCGAGACCTTCCACACGGTGCGCGCCACCTTCGACCGGGTCTTCGGCGCGGAGTCCGTCGACGCGCAGCGCACGACCGTCTCCGAGGACTTCGGCAACATCCCGCGCGCCTTCGGCGTGCCCTACCTGTTCTGGGCCGTCGGCTGCACCCCGCGTGAGGTGTGGGACCGGGCGGTGGCCGAGAACCGGGTCAAGGAGGACGTGCCGGTCAACCACATGAGCACGTTCCTGCCCGAGTACGGGCCCACCATCAGCGCCACCACCAGGGCCGCCGCCGCGTCGGTGCTGACCTACGTGGGGGTGTGACCCCCGCCCGGCCGTGCACACGTGAGCCCCGCCCGGCTCCTCCCCTCGAGGGGCCGGGCGGGGGCCGTTCCGGTGCGGCTAGGAGTAGTAGGTGACCAGGCCCAGCTCCGCCGGGGAGACCAGCAGCTCGTGGCTGGGCACGGCGCGGACCGTGTAGTGGTAGGCGCCCGGGGTGTCCGTGGACAGCTCGGCGGAGTAGCCGTCCTCTCCCCCGTCGGTCATGTCGATGATCCGACGCTCCCCCTTCTCGTTGCCGATGACCGCCTGAACCTGGACGTCGCCCTCGGTGAGCATGCCGAGGTCCGCCTCGACGGTCAGGTACATCGACTGGCCGGCGTCGGCCTCGGCGGCCTCCCCCACCGGGGTGCCGTTGCAGCGCAGGTTGCTCAGGGTGATGTTCGACCAGCCCTGGCGGACGCGCTCGAGCCAGTTGACGTAGCCGGCCGCCTTGGTGCAGTCGGCGTGGATGGCCTCGCTGACCTCGGCGGTGGGACGGTAGAGCTGCGCGGTGTAGTCGCGCACCATGCGGGTGGACAGCACCAGCGGGGAAAGCTCCGTCAGGGAGCGGCGCACCCACTTGAGCCACTCGCGCGGCACGCCCGCGGCGTCGCGGTGGTAGAACAGCGGGGCGACCTCGTTCTCGAGAAGGTCGTAGAGCGCCTGCGCCTCAAGCTGATCACGGTACTCCTGGTCATGGGTGTCCACGGTGGGGATGGTCCAGCCGTGATCCTTCTGGTCCATCTCGTCCCACCAGCCGTCGGAGATCGACAGGGTCAGACCGCCGTTGAGCACCGCCTTCATTCCCGAGGTGCCGGAGGCCTCCTGCGGGCGCACCGGGTTGTTGAGCCAGATGTCGGCGCCCGAGACCAGGTAGCCGGCGAGGCTGATGTCGTAGTCCGGCAGGAACAGGAAGCGGTCGCGCAGACCGGCCTGGTCGGCGAAGCGGACGATCTCCTGCATGAACTTCTTGCCGCCCATGTCGTGCGGGTGGGCCTTGCCGGCGATGACGAACTGCACCGGACGATCCGGGTTGAGCAGGATGGAGCGCAGCCGCTCCGGATCGCGCAGCATCAGGGTCAGGCGCTTGTAGGTGGACACGCGGCGGGCGAAGCCGACGGTGAGCACGTCCGGATCGAGCACGCGGCGCGCCCAGCCGAGCTGCGCCCGGGCGTTGCCGCGCCGGCGCCAGGACTCGTGCAGGCTCACGCGGGCGACGTCGACGAGGTCGGAACGCAGCCGGTTGCGCTCGGCCCACAGTTCCTCATCGGTGACGGCGTCGTGGTGGTCCCAGGAATCGGCCTCGGTGAGGTCGACGCCACCGGCGATGCGGGCGATGATCTTCTGCATGTTCGGCTTCGCCCAGGTCGGCAGGTGGACGCCGTTGGTCACGGACCCGATCGGCACCTCCTCGCCCTCGTAGCCGGGGTACAGGCCGGCGAACATGTCCCGGGAGACGCGGCCGTGGAGTCTGGCCACGCCGTTGGCGTGCTGGGCGGAGCGCAGACCCAGGTGCGCCATGTTGAACAGGTGCGGGTCCGCCTCGCGGCCGAGATCCAGGGCGCGCTCGACCGGCACGCCCGGCACCAGGTGCTGGTCCTCCGGCAGGCCGTCGCCCAGGTAGCGGCGCACGAGCTGGAGGTCGAAGCGGTCGATGCCGGCCGGGACCGGGGTGTGGGTGGTGAAGATGTTCGCGGCGCGGACCTGGGCCAGGGACTCCTCGAAGCCCAGGCCGGAGGCCATGCGCTCGCGGATGCGCTCCAGGCTCAGGAAGCCGGCGTGCCCCTCGTTGAGATGCGCGATGACCGGGCGCGGGACGCCGGCGTTGTCGCAGTAGGCGTTGACGGCGCGCACCCCGCCGACACCGAGGACGAGCTCCTGCTTGATGCGGTGCTCGGCGTCGCCGCCGTAGAGGCGGTCGGTGACCTCGCGCATGTCGGACGGGTTGGCCTCGATGTTGGTGTCGAGCAGCAGCAGCGGGACCCGTCCCACGGTGGCCACCCACAGGGCGATGGTGATGTGGCGGCCCTCGGGGAAGCCGACGGTGACGGTCAGCTGGTTGCCCTCGGCGTCGAGCACCGGCTCGATCGGCAGGTGGGCCGGATCGTGGTAGGTGTAGGTCTCCTCCTGCCAGCCGTCGGCGGACAACGACTGGGTGAAGTAGCCGTGGGTGTAGAGCAGACCGACGCCGATCAGCGGCAGGCCCAGGTCGGAGGCGGACTTGAGGTGGTCGCCGGCGAGGATGCCGAGGCCGCCGGAGTAGATCGGCAGGGACGGGTGGACGCCGAACTCCATGGAGAAGTAGGCGACGAGCGGATCGGTGGGGCCGAGGTCGGCCAGCGGCCCCTCGGCCTCGCGGGTCTTCTGGTACCACAGTCCGGCGGTGAGGTGGTCCTCCAGATCGGCGACCTCGGTGCGCAGCCGCTCCACGAAGGAGGGGTCATTGGCCAGCTCGTTGAGTCGGGAGGCCGGGACCTTCGCCAGGAAGGCCACGGGCGATTCGCCGGCGGCGTCCCACAGCTCCGGGTCGATCTCACGGAAGAGCTCACGCGCCTCATTGCGCCAGGACCAGCGCAGGTTCATGGCCAGGCGCGAGAGATCGGCCAGCTCAGAGGGCAGGATGGAACGGACGTTGATGGTACCGGTGTAGTTCACACCCCCCAAGGTAACGGCACCGCGCGGGTTTGGCGACCGGTACGGCGCCCGGCCCGCCCCCGGCGGAGACGGACACGCGACAGCCCCGCCCCACCGCCGCGCGGAATGCGGATCGGTGGTGCGGGTCCGGGCGGAAGCACCTGGTCAGCTAACGGCGGACGTCCTCGCCGAGCAGGTGGACGTGAATCATGTTGGTGTTGCCGGAGACCCCGGGCGGGGTTCCGGCGACGACGACCATCATGTCGTCGCGCTGGTAGCTGTCCATCGCGAGGAGGGACTCGTCGACCACCTTCATCATCTCGTCGGTGGAGGTGACCTCGCGGCACAGGAAGGTCTCCGCGCCCCAGGTCAGGGCGAGCTGGGAGCGCACCGCGGCGTCGGGGGTGAACACGAGCAACGGCAGGTGCGAGTGCAGGCGGGCCACGCGGCGGGCGGTGTCGCCGGAGGTGGTGAAGGCCACCAGGGCGCGCGCGTTGAGCCGCTCGGCGATGTCGCGGGCCGAGTAGGAGATCACACCGCGCTTGGTACGCGGGATGTGGTTGAGCGGCGGGACGTGCCCGTCGGTCTCGGCGTGCTGGACGATGCGCGACATGGTGCGCACGACGTTGTGCGGATCCACGCCGATGGAGGTCTCGCCGGAGAGCATGACCGCGTCCGCGCCGTCGAGCACGGCGTTGGCGACGTCAGAGGCCTCGGCGCGGGTCGGGCGGGAGTTCTCGATCATGGAGTCGAGCATCTGGGTGGCCACGATGACCGGCTTGGCGTTCTCCCGGGCGATCTGGATGGCGCGCTTCTGCACCAGCGGGACCTGCTCGAGCGGGACCTCGACGCCGAGGTCACCGCGGGCGACCATGATGGCGTCGAAGGCGAGCACGATGGACTCGAGGGCGTCGACGGCCTCGGGCTTCTCCAGCTTCGCGATGACCGGCACCCGCCGGCCCACCTCGTCCATGACCTCATGGACGAGGTCGACGTCCGCCGGGGAACGCACGAAGGACAGGGCGATGAAGTCCACGCCCAGTTTGAGGGCGAAGCGCAGGTCGGCGATGTCCTTCTCGGACAGGGCCGGCACGGAGATGTCCATGCCCGGCAGGGACACGCCCTTGTTGTTGGAGACCGGGCCACCCTCGGTGACCTCACAGACGACGTCGTTACCGTCGACCTCGCGGCAGATCAGGCCGACCTTGCCGTCGTCGACGAGCAGGCGGTCGCCGGGCTTGGCGTCCTGGGCCAGATTCTTGTAGGTGGTGGACACGCGGTCGTGGGTGCCCTCCACGTCATCGACGGTGATCCGGACGGTCTCGCCGGTCTCCCACACGGTGGCGCCGTCGAGGAAGCGGCCGAGACGGATCTTCGGCCCCTGGAGGTCGGCGAGGATGCCGACCGCGCGGCCGGTCTCGTCGGTGGCCTCACGGACCCACTTGTAGTTCTGCTCGTGATCGGCGTGCTCGCCATGCGAGAAATTCAGTCGGGCGACGTCCATGCCGTCCTCGACAAGGCGCCGGATGGCGTCCTTGCTCGCGACGGCGGGGCCGAGGGTGCACACAATCTTTGTTCGTCTATCCACGGGTTCCAACCTACTCGGTTCGAAGGGGACCGGCCATGGAAAACCACGCCCGATCGGACACCGCGAGCCCGATTGCGTGGTTTCCTCGGCCGTCTGGCAGTGTCCACGGTACCCTCACCATCCCGGCCCTGCCGGAAACGCGGCACCGCTGCGCGGGGCGCCGTCACATCTTCTGGTTCCGCAGCCGGCGGCGCCACTTCCCGTCCGGGTCCCCGGCGTCCGAGTCGTCCGGCCCCGCAGTCGTTGCGGTCTGCTCGACTCCCCCGGTCTCCCCGGCGTCCCCGCGGTTCCGGCGCGGATCGACCTCCTCCGGGGTCTCCCGCCCCTTCGGCAGCAGGAAGAAGATGACCAGGGCGGCGAGGAAGACGACCGCCGAGACGATCGTGTTGACGCGCAGGCCGAAGATCATCGTCGCGTCGTCGGAACGCATGAGCTCGATCCAGAACCGGCCGGCGGTGTAGCCGGCGACGTAGAGGGCGAAGACCCGTCCGTGGCCGAGGCGGAAACGCTTCTCGGCCCACAGCAGGAGGACGAAGACGGCCACGTTCCACAGCAGCTCGTAGAGGAAGGTCGGGTGGACGGAGGTGATGATCTCCCCGGTGGAGCGTCCGGTCAGCGGCGCGAAATCGCCGTTCTCGTCGACCCGGTAGAAGATGTCGAGCGCCCACGGCACATCGGTGGGACGGCCGTAGATCTCCTGGTTGAACCAGTTGCCCAGCCGGCCGATGGCCTGGGCGAGGATGATGCCCGGGGCGATCGCGTCGGCGAAGGGCCCGAGCGGGACCTTCTTGTAGCGCAGCAGCAGCCACACGGCCACGCCGCCGAGGGCGACCGCACCCCAGATGCCCAGGCCGCCGTTGGTGATCTTCACCGCGTCGACGGGGTTGCAGCCCTCGCAGAAGTACTTGTCGTAGTCCGTGATGACGTGGTAAATCCGGCCGCCGATGATGCCGGCGGGGATGGCCACGATCGCGGCGTCCCAGACCACGTCGCCGTCACCGCCGCGGGCGGTGTAGCGCCGGTGGGTCAGCCACAGGGCGACGATCATGCCGGCGATGATGCACAACGCGTAGGCGCGGATCGGGATCGGCCCGAGGTACCAGACGCCCTGCGGCGGGGACGGGATGTTCGCGAGGATGGTGGTCTGCACCCCCTCAGTGTGCCCGATCCCCCACCGCTCCGCGAAGCGGGGCCCTACCTCGAGGGGCAGGCCGGGTGCTGCCCGGCAGCGGCCAGGGTGCGGGTGCAGGCCGCGGGATCCTCGGAGGTCAGGATGCCCTCGCCGACCACGACGGCGTCGGCGCCGGCGGCCGAGTAGGCGAACAGTTCCCGGGGACTGTGCACCCCGCCGAGGGCGATCCGCAGGGTCTCCGGGGGCAGACCGGGCACGACATCGGAGAACGTGGAACGGTCGAGCACCTGGCCACCGATGGTCCAGGCGTTGACGCCGACGACCGTGGCGCCGGCGGCCAGCGCCCGGTCGGCGTCCTCTGGGCTGCGCACCTCCGCCAGGGCGGTCATGCCCAGCGACTCGATGCGGTCGAGCAGGGATTCCAGGCGGGCCTGGCCGAGCAGTTCGACCTGCAGCGGAACCATGTCGGCGCCGAAGCAGCGGGCCTCGTGGATCTGGTACGGGTCAATGATGACGTCGCGGCACAGCATGGGCAGCTCGACGGCCGCGCGGGCGACCTGCATGTCCTCGAGCGAACCGCGGAAGCGGTGCGGCTCCGTCTGGCAGGCGATCAGGTGCGCGCCCGATTCCTCGAACTGCCGGGCCAGCCTGGCGATGGCCTCGAAACTGTCGACGCCGGCGATGGGCCCCTTGCCGGGCACCTCGCGCTTGATCTCGGCGATCACACCGCACCCGGGTCGCAGCAGGGCGCCCGCGGCGTCGCGCGCCGGTTCCGTGTCACGGGACCGCGCCTTGATCTCCTTGAAGGGCACGACGGCCTCCCTGCGCGACACGTCCTCCAGGACCGTGTCGACTATTCCGTCCAATGCCATGGGTGTAACCATGCGCACCTCCCCTCTCCGGCAGGTCAACCGCTCGATCGCCCCGCCTACGCAGCGGCGGGGCTGTTGCGGTTCAGCTTAGCCAGTGACGTTGCTCACGGAAAAATCGCCCCCGTCACCTCCACCCCCTAACCCCGGGAGGAACCGGAGCCGGAGGTGCCCGTGTCACCGGCGTCACGGGTGTCCCCGGTGCTCCCGGTGTCCGTGGGGTCGATGTCCGCGTCGAGCGCGTCCCACATCACCCGGCCGGAATCCGGGGTGGACTCCAGATCCTGGACGATCCTCGCCTCCCGGTCCCGCTTACGCTCGTACTTGTTGCGTCTGGCGCTGTCGGTGCCCGGCCGGATGACCAGCAGCACTCCGCCGAACAGGGCGAGAGCGCAGCCGAGCAGGGCGATCACCGCGCCGGTCGCATCCGTGTGCAGGCCGGTGACCTCCGCCCATTCGGTGATGCTCACGGGGGCGTTGGCCCGCTGGCTGGCCGCGCCGCTGGTCAGCAGCCGGCGGGCACGTTCGGGGTCGGCCCCGCCCTCGCCCGTCAGCAGATTCAGCGGGGTCCAGCTGGCCCCGATGGCGGCCAGCGCCGCGATCGCGCCGACGAGGCGGCGGCCCAGGCGGCGCAGGGCGAAACCGGCCACGCAGGCCGCCGCCAGCAGGAGCGCGACCGCGGTGGTCTCGGTGGACCAGGTCGCCCCCGGGATGGGCAGGGTCGCGGGACCGGACTTCTCGTCGAAGACCTCGACGGTGACCCAGGTGAAGCGCGAGCCGATCCAGAGGACGGCGGCCCCCAGTCCGAGTGCCAGGGCGGCGAGCCGGGGGAGGCGCCGCCCGGCGGCGTTCGACTCGGCGGATGCGGGTGCGGGTGGGGTGGCCTTCTGGTCAGCCACGTGGGACCTCCTAGAGCAGTTGGTCGGCGTCGAAGCAGGTGCGGTCGCCGGTGTGGCAGGCGCCACCGACCTGCCGGACGGTGATCAGGAGCGTGTCGCCGTCGCAGTCGAGGCGCACGCCCGTGACCTCCTGGGTGTTTCCGGAGGTCAAACCCTTGATCCAGTACTCCCCGCGGGAGCGCGAGAAGTAGGTGCCGCGCCGGGTGGCCAGGGTGTGGGCCAGGGCGTGGTCATCCAGCCAGGCCATCATGAGCACCTCGCCGGTGCCGTCGGCCTGCACGATGGCGGGCACCAGCCCGGCGTCATTGGGCTTCAGGCGGGCGGCGATCCCCGGATCCAGCTCGTAGTCGGCCGGGTCGTCGGAGGCCGGGGACGGGGTGCTCATCGACGCACCTCGTGGCCGGCGGTGGCCAGGACGGCCTTGGCCTCGGGGATGGTGACCTCGCCGAAGTGGAAGATGGTGGCGGCCAGCACGGCGTCGGCACCCGCCTCGACGGCCGGTGGGAAGTGCTGGGCCTCACCGGCGCCCCCGGAGGCGATGACGGGCACCGTGACAGCGGCGCGCACCAGCTCGAGCAGCTCGAGATCGAAGCCGTCCTTGGTGCCGTCGCCGTCCATGGAGTTCAGCAGGATCTCACCGACGCCGAGCTCCTCGCCCTGCTTCGCCCACTCGACGGCGTCGATACCGGCCGAGCGGGTGCCGCCGTGGGTGGTGACCTCGAAGCCCGAGGGCTGCGGGGTACCGCCCTCTGGGACGCGGCGGGCGTCGACGGAGAGCACGATGCACTGGGAGCCGAAGCGGTGGGACAGTTCGCGCAGCAGTTCGGGCCGGGCGATGGCGGAGGTGTTGACGGAGACCTTGTCGGCGCCGGCGCGCAGCAGCTGGTCGACGTCCTCCTCGCTGCGCACTCCCCCGCCGACGGTCAGCGGGATGAACACCTGCTCCGCGGTGCGGCGGACGACCTCGAGCATGGTGCCCCGGCCCTGCTTCGAGGCGGAGACGTCGAGGAAGCACAGCTCGTCGGCGCCGTCGGCGTCGTAGTGGGCGGCGAGCTCGACGGGATCACCTGCGTCGCGCAGGTTCTCGAAGTTCACGCCCTTGACCACGCGACCGTTGTCGACGTCCAGGCAGGGGATGACGCGGATGGCCACGGCCATGGGTGCGCCCCTTTCACAAGTTCAGGAGTTCAGGATCCTGTTCATCGTACTCATGATCTCCTCGTGCGCCGCCCTCGTCCCCGCTATGACCCCGGTCGCCCCGGGGGTCCAGGCCTTGCCCTCGATGTCGGTGACCACCCCGCCGGCGGCGCGCACCAGCATCACGCCGGCGGCGTTGTCCCACACGTACGGGGAGAAGCTCACCGCCCCGCCGAAGATGCCCTGGGCGGCGAAGGCCAGGTCCACGCCGACGGAGCCGGTGATGCGCGGCCGCAGGAAGGTCTCGGCCAGATCCGACAGCAGTCCCTGCCGGACGATGGAGGAGATCGGGGAATCCAGCGGCGAGGCCACCGAGGAGAAGCCGACCTGGGCGATGAGCGGGGAGGATTCGGTCAGCGGGCTGGCGGCCCGGCCGTTGACCAGCAGTGGGGATCCCTCGAAGGCGGTCAGGCGGCGGTGCAGCATCGGCATCGAGGTGACCGCCGCGACGGGCTGGTTGTCGACGAGCAGGGAGACCAGGATCGCGCACATCGGGTTGCCGGCGGCGTAGTTGGAGGTGCCGTCGACGGGGTCGACGACCCACACCGCGCGGTGGTCCAGGGTGCCGCCGGACTCCTCCCCGTAGACCGGCAGGCCGGTCATCCGGGTGAGCGTGCGCCGCAGGTGGTCCTCGATGGCCAGATCCACGTCGGTGGTGAAGTCGCCGGGCTGCTTGAGCTGGGAGGGGTCGGCCCCGACCCCGGCGAGGAACATCCGCTCGGCGTCGTCGACGATCGCCTCCGCGATGGCGAGCAGCTCCCTGGCATCCGACATGGTCGTCCCCCGCGCTTTCCTACCGGTCGCCCGCGGGCCGGCCGGCGGTCACCGGGTCGCCGACGGCCGCGAGCGCCTCACGCAGGGTGAAGCGCTTCTCGTAGAGCGCCTTGCCGATGATCGCGGAGTCGATGCCCTCGTCGAGGTAGCGTGACAGTTCGACGACGTCGTCCAGGGTGGAGATGCCGCCGGAGGCGACGACGTGCGCGTCGGTGGCGGCGGAGACCTCGCGCAGCAGCTCGATGTTCGGCCCGGCCAGGGTGCCGTCCTTGGACACGTCGGTGACCACGAAGCGGCCGCAGCCGGCGGCGTCGAGACGCTCGAGAACCTCCCACAGGTCTCCGCCGTCGGAGACCCAGCCGTTGCCGCGGGTGCGCCACTCACCGTCGATCCGGCGCACGGCGATGTCGACGGCGACCCTGTCGCCGTAGCGGGCGAGCACATCGGCGATCCACTCCGGCTTCTCCAGCGCGGCGGTGCCGATGTTGACGCGGGTGGCGCCGGTGGCCAGGGCGCGCTCGAGGGAGGCGTCGTCGCGGATGCCGCCGGTCAGCTCGACGTTGATGTCGAGCCTGCCGGTGATCTCGGCCATCAGCTCGTGGTTGGAGCCGCGGTTGAAGGCGGCGTCGAGGTCGACGAAGTGCAGCCAGGTCGCGCCCTGCTCCTGCCAGTTCAGCGCCGCCTCGAGCGGGGATCCGTAGGACTTTTCGGTGCCGGCCTCGCCCTGGTCCAGTCGGACGGCCTGACCGTCGACGACATCCACGGCGGGAAGAAGAGTGAAGCTCATGGTGGGAATCCTAGTCTGCTGAGGGCGGGAGGGGGCGGAGGTTCACGAGGGACTCACGCGACGGTCACAGGGTGTCCAACCAGTTCTCCAGGAGCTGGGCACCGGCGTCGCCGGACTTCTCGGGGTGGAACTGGGTGGCCCACAGCGGGCCGTTCTCCACGGCCGCGACGAAGCGGTCCCCGCCGTGCTCGGCCCAGGAGACGGTGGGCGCGGTGGTCAGCCCGTCGGTCTCGAGCACCCAGTCGCGCACACCGTAGGTGTGGACGAAGTAGAAGCGCTCGTCGTCGGGCAGGCCGGCGAACAACTGCGACTCGGCGCCACGTTCGACGGTGTTCCACCCCATGTGGGGCAGGATCCGCGAGTGCAGGCGCTCGACGATGCCGGGCCACTCACCGCAGCCGGTGGATTCGACGCCGTGCTCGCTGCCGTGCTCGAAGAGGATCTGCATGCCCACGCAGATGCCGAGGACCGGGCGGCCGCCGGCCAGCCGCTCCCCGATCATGCGGGGGCCGTGGACCCGTTCCAGTCCCTCCATGCAGGCGGCGAAGGCGCCGACGCCGGGCACCAGCAGGCCGTCGGCGGCGAGCACCTCCTTCGGATCGGAGGTGATGGTGACGTCGGCTCCGACGCGTTCGACGGCGCGGTAGGCCGAACGCAGGTTTCCGGATCCGTAATCGAGCAGGGCGACGGTTTTTGCCATGCCAGAAAGTCTAGGGCACGACGCAAATCACCCCCGTCACCGGCAGTGCACAAGATGCCGCCGCCCTGCTCTGCCGAGATGAGGTTCAGTCGACGGTGCCCGCGCCCGCGCCCGGGTTCCGCAGCCAGGCGCCGACCGCCCAGCCCGTGATCACGGCCAGTGCGACCGCCACCAGCCATTCGGCGGCGGTCGGCCAGTCGGCGAACAGGTCGAGCAGTCCCCGGGTGCCGAACACCACGACGAACACGGCCCCCACCGTCACCAGTCCGGTGTGCCGGCGCAGCCGCGCCTTCGTGTTCTCCTCCACCCGGGTCTCCCCTCGTTCCCGTCCACCGGTTGTTCCGCGTCGATTCTAACCGCGGGTTCCCGGTCGGGCAGCCTGCACGGGTGGCGCAGGCCTACGGGCGCCGGCCGGAATCGTTCTGGCCCGGCTCGACGGTCCCCGGCTCCACCGCGCCCGGCTCGTTCCAGCCCGGGTTCTCCGTGTCGCGGGTGATCAGCTCCTCGAACCCGACCGGTTCGGAGCCGACGGCCTTACGGCCCCGGCGCAGTGAGAACCGCCCGGCGACGGGCACCTGGCGCAGGCGGGCGCGGATATTGCCGTGCTCGGCGATGCGGTGGCGGCCGATCACGGCGTCGGCGACGGTGACGGCGATGCCGAGCACCACCACCAGCGCCCCGGTGCCGAAGGCCCCGGAGTAGGCCAGCTGGGCGGCCACCGCGCCGAA
The DNA here is from genome assembly GCF_000341345.1 of Corynebacterium halotolerans YIM 70093 = DSM 44683. Taxonomy (NCBI): domain Bacteria; kingdom Bacillati; phylum Actinomycetota; class Actinomycetes; order Mycobacteriales; family Corynebacteriaceae; genus Corynebacterium; species Corynebacterium halotolerans. Next base: position 2,000,582 of record NC_020302.1, read on the forward strand.
GATGAAGGAACCCAGACCGGTGCCGGCGTCAAAGGCCATGTTCCACACCGCGGAGGCCTCGGAGACCTTCGAACGCGGCAGGCGGTAGAACATCGACAGCAGCGCCTCGTTCTGCACCGCGCCGAAACCGCCGCCGAACATGATGCCGGCGGCCACCAGCAGCCAGACGGACCAGCCGTTGGCCACCACGAGCGCCATGAGCGCCATGCCGGCGAAGCCGACCACCTGCGCCGGAATCATTGTCGTCCCGGGCAGACCACGGCGGTCGGCGACCATGCCGGCCAGGTAGCGGAAGACCATGGACGAGCCGCCGGTGATGGACAGCATCAGGCCGCCGATGACCGCGCCGGTGACGGGGTCGATCTCCCGTACGGCGGCCGGCAGGAAGGACGAGACCGCGCCGAAGCTCATGGACAGGGACGTCACGGCCAGCGCTGGGACGAGCACGAGTTTCCAGGTGGAGACCTCGGGCTGTCCGCGCTCCTCCGGGTGGCGGTAGGCCGAGGGGTCGGCCTTGGGGGCGGCCTTGAGCCGCGGGATGGCCAGGCACATGACGGCGGCGACCAGGGCGACAACCGCGGCGATGACGAAGACGATGTCGAAGCCGGCCCGTTCCGCGATGGCCAGGCCCAGCGGCAGGCACAGCATCTGCGACAGGCCGATGAACACCCCCAGCATGCCGGTGGCCTTGCCCAGCAGGCGGACGGGGACGAGTTCGGCGATCAGCGCGGACTCGGCGACGGTCAGGGCACCGAAGCCGACGCCGCGCAGTGCGGAGAACAGCAGGACGATCCAGGCGTCCATGCCGAGGATGTGGCCGAGGGCCGGCACGCCGAGCATGAAGGCGGCGAAGACCATGACCGGGTTGTAGCCGAAGGTGCGCAGCATCTTCGGGGTGAGGATCTGGGTGAGCACCGTCGCCGCCATGAACACGCCGGTGGAGGCGCCGGCGAGGGTCTCGGACTGGCCGGCCTCGATGACGGCCAGCGGGATGACGGGCAGCAGCAGTGACCACGCGCCGAATGCAGCGGCCACCGCGATGAGTGTGGGGACGAAACCGGGGGCCTTCCACATGCTGTCGAGCTGCTCGATCTCCGCCCGGGAAAGCCCTGTCGTCGTCACTTAAGTCATCGCTCCAATCATCCACAGGACCGCGGCAGCGAACGCGACCGCGGCGATCAGGGCCAGCACGACAGTCAGGATTCTGCTGCCGTTCTGGTACGCCGACCAGGTGCCGCCGACCAGCAGTCCGGCGACGAGGAAGAGCAGGTAGATCAACCAGTTGTCACCGGACCCACCATCCTGATCCTGGGCAATCCTAACAAGTTCCGGCACGGTCTACAGCGCCCCCTTCGTGGACGGCACTCCGGTGACGCGGGCGTCGATCTCCACGGCCTCGCGCAGCGCACGGGCCACGGCCTTGTACTCGGCCTCGGTGATGTGGTGCGGATCGCGGCCGTGGTGGCAGATCACGTGCAGGGTGATGCGCGAGTTCAGCGCCAGGGTCTCGAAGAAGTGCTCGTTGATCACGGTGGCGTAGTGCCCGCCGATGACGGAGGTGAGCAGGTGGTCGGGTTCGCCCTTCATGACGAAGTAGGGCCGGCCCGAGATATCGACGACCGCCTCGACGAGGGTCTCGTCCATCGGCAGCTGGCGGGAGCCGAAGCGGCGGATGCCGGCCTTGTCGCCGACGGCGTCGAGCAGCGCCCGGCCCAGCACGATGGCGGTGTCCTCGACGGTGTGGTGGGCGTCGATCTCGGTGTCGCCCTTGGCGTGGACGGTCAGGTCGAAGCTGCCGTGCACGCCGAAGGCGGTGAGCATGTGGTCGAAGAACGGCAGACCGGTGTCGATGTCGACTTTTCCGGTGCCGTCGAGGTTGATCTCGACCGTGATGTCGGACTCGGAGGTGGTGCGCGTGGCGCGGCCGATCCGGGCTGCGGGGGTCTCAGCCATGGGTTTCTCCTTACAGGTTCAGTGCCTTGACCGCCTCGGCGGCGGCGAGGAAGGCGTCGTTCTCGTCCGGCAGGCCGACGGTGGTGCGCAGGTGACCGGCCACACCGACGTCGCGGATGAGCACGTCGCGCTCGAGGAAGGCCCGCCAGGCGGCGGACTGGTCGGTGAAGTCGCCGAAGAACACGAAGTTGGATTCACTCGGCACGACCTGGTAACCGAGCTCGTCGAGGCGGGCGACGACGCGCCCGCGCTCGGTGGCGAGCTTCTCGACGGTCGCGAGCGTGTCGGCGCTGTGACGCAGCGCGACGATCGCGGCGGCCTGGGAGAGCACCGACAGGTGGTACGGCAGGCGCACCAGCATGACGGCCTCGACGAAGGCGGGGGCCGCGACGAAGTAGCCCAGGCGTCCGCCGGCGAAGTCGAAGGCCTTGGACATCGTCCGGGAGACGACCAGCTTGGTCGGGTACTCGGCCAGCAGGGTCACCGCGGACGGCGAGGGCGAGAACTCTGCGTAGGCCTCGTCGACGACGACGATGCCCGGCGCGGCGTCGAGCAGGGTGCGGATCGACTCCAGCGGGGTGACGTCACCGGTGGGGTTGTTCGGGGTGGTGACGAAGATGACGTCGGGACGGTCGGCGGCGATGGCGGCCAGGGCGGCGTCGATGTCGATGCGGAAGTCGGCCCCGCGCGGGCAGTTGAGGAACTCGGTCTGCGTGCCCGAGGACAGGATGGGGTGCATGGAGTAGCTGGGCTGGAAGCCGAGTGCGCTGCGCCCCGGACCGCCGAAGGCCTGCAGCAGCTGCTGGAGGACCTCGTTGGAGCCGTTGGCCGCCCAGAGGTTGTCACGGGTGACGGTCACGCCGGTCTGCTGCGTGATGTAGGCGGCCAGCGCCTCGCGCAGCTCCACGGCGTCGCGCTCGGGATACCGGTTGAGCTCCGGGGCCAGCGTGGCGACCTCCGCGACAAGGTCGTCGATGAGCGCCTGCGACGGGGCGTAGGGGTTTTCGTTGGTGTTCAGCCGCACGGGCACGTCCAGCTGCGGGGCGCCGTAGGCGGTCTTGCCGCGCAGTTCCCCGCGCAGGGGCAGCTGGTCGAGGGTGGTGTCGGCGGCGACGGTGTTCTCTGCGAAGTCGGGCATCAGTTCTCGTCCTGGGTCGGGAGGGTCTCGAAGCGGGCGCGGATGGACTCGCCGTGGGCGGGCAGGTCCTCGGCGTCGGCCAGGGCGATGACGTGCCCGCCGATCTCCTGCAGGGCGGGCTTGTCGTACTCGATGAGATTGACGGGCCGCAGGAAGGTGTGGGTGGACAGTCCGGCGGAGAACCGCGCCGTGCCGGAGGTCGGCAGGACGTGGTTGGAGCCGGCGGCGTAGTCGCCCAGCGGCACCGGCGAGTACGGGCCGACGAAGATGGCGCCGGCGTTGCGGATGCGCCCGGCGACCTCACGCGCGTCGGCGGTGTGGATCTCCAGGTGCTCGGCGGCGTAGGCGTCCGTCACGGCGATGCCGGTCTCCAGGTCGTCGACGAGCACGATGCCGGACTGTCTACCGGACAGGGCGCCGGCGACGCGGTCGGCGTTGCGGGTGACGGTGTAGCGGGCGTCGATCTCGGCGTCGACGCGGGTCGCCAGCTCCTCGGAGTCGGTGATGAGCACACTGGCGGCCAGGTCGTCGTGCTCGGCCTGGCTGATCAGGTCGTAGGCGAGGTAGACGGGGTCGGCGGTGGAATCGGCGAGGATGGCGATCTCGGAGGGGCCGGCCTCGGCGTCGATGCCGACGGTGCCCTGCACCAGGCGCTTGGCGGCGGTGACGAAGATGTTGCCCGGGCCGGTGATCATGTCGACCGGCTCCAGATCCGCCTCGTCGTCGCCGTAGGCCAGCAGCGCGACGGCCTGGGAGCCGCCGACGGCCCACACCTCGTCGACGCCCAGCAGCCCGCAGGCGGCCAGGATCGTCGGGTGCGGCCAGCCGTCGTGGTCGGCCTGTGGCGGGGAGGCCACGACCAGCGAGGATGCGCCGGCCGCCTGGGCGGGCACCACGTTCATGATCACCGAGGAGGGGTAGACCGCCTTGCCGCCGGGCACGTACAGGCCGACGCGCTGGACCGGCAGGAAGACCTCGGTGACGGTGGCGCCGGGGCCGAGCTCCGTGGTGTGGGTGTCGGGCTTCTGCCCGGCGTGGACCTTGCGTACCCGGGTGATGGCCTCCTCGAGCGCGGTGCGCACCGTCGGGTCGAGGGCCTCCACCGCGCGGTCGATGACCTCGGCGGGCACCTTCATGGATCCGGGACGCACGTGATCGAAGCGCTCGCCGTACTCCAGTGCCGCCGTCACACCACGATGCCGGATGTCGCCGACGATCGGCGCCACGGTGGGCAGCACGGAGTTGACGTCGGTGCCGCCCCTGGGCAGGGTGCGGCGCAGCTCGCTGGTGGACGGGGTTCGACCGCGCAGGTCGATGACGGTGAGCATCGGGTGAGATCCCCTCGTTCGGTGTGACTGGGACGCCGGGGTGCCAGGTCAGGGGCGGCTGGCCGCCTGCGGGCACCACGTGAAATCCATTGTAGGACGCTGCCCCACCCGTTCCGGCACCCGTGTCCGGGGCGGGCTCTACACTGGGGGTCTACAGTCCCCCGTCAGGCGGGGCGAGGGTGGCGCCCGTGCGGTGGCCGCCCGCAATCAGGATCGGAGAGTGAGCAGGTGAGCAGGCGATCATCAGGCGAGTCCGGTGAGCAGTACAACCGGCCGGTCCCGGTGACCCTGACGAGGGTGTACGTGGCGGCCGAGAGCTACGGCTTCCACAGTTACATCGGAGCCGACCGGCTCGTGTTCCCGTGGCGGGACCATCTGGTCACGGTCTACGTGGACGACCGCAACCCGCAGGCGCTGGTCTTCGACACGGATCTGCGGATCATGCTCGAGATGGGCGACATCGGTGAACTGGCGCCGCTGGTCAACACGTGGAACCGGGAGCGGCTGGGGCCCACCCTGTCGCTGCGGGTCGGCGATGCCGGGGAGATCACCGTCCACGCGCGTTCCAGCATCCTCATCGGCACCGGCGTCAGCGACGAGCAGCTGGCCGAGAGCGTCCGTGGTGCGATGGAGACCTCGCTGCTGGCGGTCACCCACCTGGCGGTGACCTTCCCGGAGCTGGCACTGCCGGATTCCGACGACCCCGCCGACGACCTGGAGCTCCACCGCAACGAGCAGGACAGCGCCGCCATCGACGGTCCCCTCCCACGGGAGCGGCACCACCGGGCCTTCGACGACGACGCGACGGTCGAGGAGCTGCTGGCCGCCCTGCCCGGTGAGGACTGGGACGACACGGACAATCCGGACAGCGCTGAGGGCGGATCGCCGCCCGGTTCCTCCTGGCGGCAGGAGGAGAACCCCGATCAACCGGGGCTGTTCCCGCCCCCGGAGGAGACTCCCCCGCTGTTCCATCTCGACGACGTCGACGCCTCCCGGTTCGCCGGCCGCGCCCGCCGCCGGGCTCACGGCATCGAGGAATTCGACCTGTTCGGCGAGCCCGTCAGTCCCCGTGAGGGCGAGGACGACGCCGGGGAGGACGCGGACACCGGCCGCTACGACGAGGTCTACCTCGACGGGGAGCCGGACACCGACTACGTCTTCTTCCCCGAGCCCGATGAGGAGCACCTCCCGATGATGAACAGGCACCACGACGGCTCTGACCATTCCAACCCGCAGCTGCCCGGGCCGGTGACCATCGACCGCATCCGCGGCATGCTGATGGAGCTGGGCGTCGAGAAGACCCAGGGCGGCGACGAGGTGATCGTCGCGTGGATCAATGAGGTGCTCTTCGGGTTCTTCGTCGACAACGGCCCCAGCTACCTGGTCAAGGGGCACTGGGACCCGAACCTGGATCCGGAGACGGATTTCCTCCGGATGTTCCTGCTGTGCAACGACTGGAACGAGGCGTCGATCAGCACGAAGGCGTTCTGCCACGAGGACGCCGACGGCCTGCAGGTGCGCGTGGAGTTCACCACCCCCGTCGGCGAGGGACTCAACGACGCCCAGCTGGAGCACAATACGGCGGTGGCCATCAACCAGGTCCTCCACGCCATCGACTCGATCAGCACGGACGCCACCGGCGAGTCCGCCGTCCACTGGCCCTGACCGCGGTGCGGGGGCTCAGTCGAAGTCGAGCCCCAGGTCCAGGGCGGGCGCGGAGTGCGTCAGCGAGCCGACGGCCAGGAAATCCACCCCGCAACGCGCATAGTCGGCGGCCACGTCGAGGGTGAGTCCCCCGGATGCCTCGAGGAGGACCTCGGGGGCGACCTTGTTGCGGCGCTGGACGGCGGTCTGGACGGCCCAGGGCTCGAAGTTGTCGAGCATGATCTCGTCCGGCTTCTCCGGCAGGAGCGCCTCGAACTGCTCGAGGGTGTCGACCTCGACCTCGCACCACTTGTCCGGGAAGGCCTCGCGGACCGCGCGGAAGGCCGCCACGACCCCGCCGGCGGCGATGACGTGGTTGTCCTTGATCAGCGCCCGGTCGCCGAGCCCGAGGCGGTGGTTGACTCCCCCACCTACGCGCACCGCGTACTTCTGGAGCATCCGCAGACCCGGGAGCGTCTTGCGGGAGTCCCGGATCCGCACGCCGGTCCCCTCGACGGCGTCGACCCAGGCGGCGGTGGCCGTCGCGATGCCGGACAGATGGGTCACCAGGTTGAGCAGGGTGCGCTCGGCGGTGAGCAGGTCACGGGTCTCCGCGTCGATGCGGGCCACCACCTCCCCGGCCCCGATGCGCGTGCCGTCGGCGGCGACCTCCTCGACGCTGAAGCCGGCGGTGGCGACCTGCGCGAGCACCCGCTCCACGATGAAGACACCGGCGACGGTGCCGGGCCGGCGGGAGACGATCCGGGCGGTGGAGCGGTGTCCGGACGGCACGGTCGCCTGGGTGGTCACGTCGGGGCCGTAGGCGAGATCCTCCTGGAGCGCGGCGGCGACCAGACGGTTGACGTCCTCCCGGTCGACCTCCGCGGTCGGGAAGGAACGGCGGTGCTGTGCATCAGACGTCATGGCCACTACCCTACCGAGACCGGATCCGGCTCCTCTTCAGGGGTGACGAGCGCCGCGCACCAGTACGTCAGGGCCGCCATGAACGGTGCGGCGGCCATGCCGATGCCGGGCGAGAAGCCGGGCACCAGGCTCACGCGGGTCCCCACCGCCACGGTCTCCGGGTCCGGGAGAGGGTGCACCATCCCGGCGGTGATCATCCCGGCCTGGTGGAAGGCCAGGGAGGACAGGACCGTCACCACGAGCAGCCACAGCATCATGCCCGGCCCGCGGGTGCGCGGTGAGAGGCTGAACACCGTCAACGCCACGGCCGAAGAGAGTAGCCCGGTGGTGACCACGAAGCTGATGAAGGAGGTGAACTCGACGTCGAAGGCCCGGTCGAGCAGGACTCCGCCGTCCTCGGCGACGGTGCCGCGGTAGGCGGGACGCAGCAGCCCCCACACCGCCCCGCCGACGGTGAACAGGACGAGACAGACAGCGAGCAGCCCCGCTCCGGCGCCGAGTGTGCGGGGCACACGGGCGGCGCGGGGACGCGGGGCTGCTGTGGCTGTGACCGTGGGGGCGGCGGGGACCTCGGGCGTGACCGGGTGCTCCCGGCCCCCCGTGGTGGACTGTCCGGACTCGCTCATGGAAGGACAGGCTACCCCAGGCAACCGCCCGGGGATTAGTTGCAGAACTTCCAGGTGCCGCCCTCACGCTGGAAGCGCTGGGTCGCGGTCTCGGTCTCGCCGCCGGAGGAGGCGGTGACCGTGGCGGAGGCGGTGTCGCCGTCGACCCGGACGTCCGTCACGGAGTCGATGCGCGGCTGGGCGTTGACGTAGGTCGGCAGCTGGTTCAGCGGCATATCCGGGATGCCGGTGAAGTCGTAGTAGGCCTCGCGGTCGCCCTGGGCGTCGAGCACGGCGCTGCAGGTGTTGTCCGGCAGGTAGCGCAGGAAGTTGTGGACGGTGGTGGTCTCGTACATGCCCCGGAGCAGGCCCTCGATCGCGGCGCGGTCGGCCTCGTTGGCCGGGCCGCCGCTCTCGACGGGGGCGAGCTGGGCGTAGTTCAGCTGGCTGGGGGAGAAGGCCTCATCCAGTGCCGCGGCCGGATCGGCGTCCGGCGTCACCGTCTCACCCTGCGGGTCCGCGGCGGCGCCCTGGGGCGCAGGGTCAACCTCCCGTCCCCGCTCGGAGTTCTCGTCGGGATCCTCCTCGGGGGCCTCCTCCGTGGAGGTCTCCTCCGTGGTGGCCTCCTCGGTGGTGGTCTCCTCGGTGGTGGTGGCGCTCGTTTCGGCGGTGGTCGTGGTGGCGGTGTCCTCGGCGGGTTCCTCCGCCTCGGAGCCGCAGGCGACCAACGTCAGGGGAGCCGCGAGAACGAGCGCGACGAAGGTTTTCTTGGCGGTAGCGGAAAGCGACACTGACTGTCTCCTGGGTCTGATCTGCGCGGGAACAAAAAAGGGGGCGCACGGATCCGGAACGCACGCGTGGCCCGAACTTTATCAACCGTCCATCCTCCCTGTCTTATCTGCGGCTGTGAATATTCTGGGAATTGTTGCAGGGGGAAGTGCCTTCCCCGACCCACCCCCCGGTAGGCTCGACCCCGTGCAGTTGTCCCGGGATTCGATCATCGCCGCGGCCCTGGAGATTCTCGACTCCTTTGGCCTGGCAGACATGACCATGCGCCGGGTGGCCTCCCAGCTGGGGGTCGCCCCGGGCGCACTCTACTGGCACGTCGCCAACAAGCAGGAACTCATCGCCGCGATCGCCGAGCGGATCATCACCCCCACCCTCCCCCCTGATCCGGGTCTGGACACCCCGGCGGGCCTCTGCACCCGGCTCCGGGAGGCGCTGCTGTCCCGCCGGGACGGCGCCGAGCTCGTGGGCGCGGCCCTATCACAGCCGGACTCGGCGACACGCGCGGACGTCGAGAAGCAGCTCGCGCTCACCCTGACCCCCTACCGCCTGGACGCCGACGACGAACGCGTCGGGGCGGCGACCCTGCTGCACCTGGTGCTCGGATCCACGACCCTGGAGCAGGCCCGGAGGCAGCTCGCCGAGGCCACCGCGGCGGGGGACGGACAGCCCCCGGAAACGACATCGACCACGGAGACGGCGGACGCGGATTTCCGGCGCGGCATCGAGCTGTGCCTGGCAGGACTGGCGGGCGTCGGCGAAGCCCGGTAAAGCCCGCCGCAACCAAGTATGATTTGGCCCCATGACAACCCCGTCCCCGCACAGCTATCAGGTCTGGCCCGGTGAGGCTTATCCCCTCGGCTCCACCTACGACGGCGCCGGCACCAATTTCGCAATCTTCTCCGACGTCGCGGAGAAGGTGGAACTGTGCCTGATCGACCGGGAGGACAACGAGGTCCGCATCAACCTCGAGGAGGTCGACGCGCACGTCTGGCACTGCTACCTCCCCGGCGTGCAGCCCGGTCAGCGCTACGGATACCGCGTCCACGGCCCCTACGATCCCCCGAACGGCAAGCGCTGTGATCCGAACAAGCTGCTGGTGGACCCCTACGCCCGCGCCTTCGACGGCGAGTTCGACGGGGATCCCTCCCTGTTCAGCTACGACATCTTCGATGACGAGCCGGGTGGCGGACGCAACACCGACGACAGCCTCGGCCACACGATGAAGTCCGTGGTCATCAACCCCTTCTTCGACTGGGGCTCGGACCACGCCCCGCGAATCCCCTACCACGAGACCGTCATCTACGAAACGCACGTCAAGGGCATGACGGCCACCCATCCGGACGTGCCGTCGAACCTGCGCGGCACCTACGCCGGCCTGGCGCACCCGGCGGTGATCTCCTACCTCCAGGACCTGGGCGTGACCACCGTCGAACTCATGCCGGTCCACCAGTTCCTGCAGGACGACCGCCTGCGCGACCTGGGGCTGCGCAACTACTGGGGCTACAACACCTTCGGCTTCTTCGCCCCCCAGCAGGACTACGCGGCCGCCCGCCGGCCGGGTGGCGCGGTCTCGGAGTTCAAGGGCATGGTGCGTGCCTACCACGAGGCCGGCATGGAGGTCATCCTCGACGTGGTCTACAACCACACCGCCGAGGGCAACCACCTGGGGCCGACGATCGCCTTCCGCGGCATCGACAACGAGTCCTACTACCGTCTCGTGGACGACGATCCGTACCACTACATGGACTACACCGGCACCGGCAACTCCCTGAACGTGCGGGACCCGCACTCGCTGCAGCTGATCATGGACTCGCTGCGCTACTGGGTCACGGAGATGCACGTCGACGGCTTCCGTTTCGACCTGGCCTCCACCCTGGCCCGCGAGTTCAACGACGTCGACCGGCTGGCCACCTTCTTCGACCTGGTCCAGCAGGATCCGGTGGTCTCCCAGGTCAAGCTGATCGCCGAGCCGTGGGACGTCGGCGAGGACGGCTACCAGGTGGGCAACTTCCCGCCACTGTGGACCGAATGGAACGGAAAATACCGCGACACCGTGCGTGACTTCTGGCGCGGTGAGCCCGCCACCCTCGGCGAGTTCGCCTCCCGGCTGACCGGCTCCTCGGACCTCTACGCGAACAACGGCCGCCGCCCCACCGCCTCGATCAACTTCATCACGGCCCACGACGGCTTCACCCTCAATGACCTGGTCAGCTACAACGAGAAGCACAACGAGGCCAACGGTGAGGACAACAACGACGGTGAGAGCCACAACCGCTCGTGGAACCACGGCGAGGAGGGTCCGACCGACAACACGGACATCATCTCGCTGCGGGCCCAGCAGCGCCGCAACTTCCTGACCACCCTCCTGCTCAGCCAGGGCACGCCGATGATCTCGCACGGTGACGAGATCGCGCGCACCCAGAACGGCAACAACAACGTCTACTGCCAGGACAACGAGCTGGCGTGGATGGACTGGGATCTGCTGCAGGAGAACTCGGCCCTGCACGCCTTCACCAGGCGGCTGATCAACATCCGCTCCCGCCACCCCGTCTTCCGCCGCCGCCGCTTCCTCGCCGGCGGTCCGCTGGGTTCCGACGTCCGTGACCGTGACATCGCCTGGCTGGTGCCCTCGGGCAAGCTGATGACCCAGGACGACTGGGACTTCGCCTTCGGCAAGGCGCTGATGGTCTACCTCAACGGCACCGCGATCGTGGAGCCGGACAAGCGCGGCCAGAAGATCGAGGATGACTCGTTCATCCTCATGTTCAACGCGCACTACGAGGAGATCGAGTTCTCCCTGCCCCCGAAGAGCTTCGGTGTGCGCTGGCAGTTGATCATCGACACCACCGAGGACATCGGCTTCCCGCTGGAGGCCTCCATCATCGAGGCCAAGGGCACGATCACCGTGCCCGCGCGTTCGACGATGGTGCTCAAGCAGATCGAGCCGCCGTCCTACGAGGAGCTGGACGCGGAGATCGCCGCCGCGCAGGGCGACGTCGAGAAGGAGACCGTCAGCTACGACGAGGTCTCCCCGCAGGCGGCCGCCGCCGACACCGAGGATCCCGACACCACTGAAAAGGAGTTGACCGTGTCCACTGACAACCCCACTGACAAGGAATTCCCCGTGTCCACCAACGCCCCCGCCGAGGGGCAGGACCCGCGCGTCGAGAATCCCGGCACGGGGGACGGGGAATTCCCCGTGTCCCCTGACGCCCCCGCTGAAGGTGCGGACGATCCGGCCGTCGTCGAGGACGATCCGGACGAGACGGAGGAGGCGGAGTTGCCGGTGTCCTCCGACACCCCCGCAGAAGGCGAGGAGCCTGCCGCCGACGACGCCGACGACGAGGGCGGGGAGTTGCCCGCGTCCACCGACGCCCCCGCCGAGGGCGAGGACGACGACAGGTAGTCACCGACAAACCGTCACACCGCACGGAGACGGGGCCGGACCGCCGGCTCAGGCCTCCGTGCGGTGTTCGGCGATCCGGGACATGTTCGCCACGGTCCACTCGTACAGGCCGCGGAGGGCGGGCAGTGCGCTGCGCCCCAGGTCCGTGAGGTCGTAGACCACGCGCGGCGGGATTTCGGTGTGGGCGGTGCGGTTGACCAGCCCGTCGACGGTCAGCGTGCGCAGCCGCTGGGAGAGCATCTTCTGGGAGATGCCGTCGACGGTGTGCTCGATCTCCCCGTAACGCAGGGGCCGGTCCTCGAGCGCGAGCAGGATGAGGATGGCCCACTTGTCACCGATCGAATCGAGCAGCCGACGGGACGGGCACGCGCGGCTGAAGGGGTTCCAGTCCTGGGGTGCCGGGTTTCCCCTTCCGGAACCGGTGGTCGTCAAGTCAGTCATGGATGGAACTCTACACCCTTTTCGTTCTTTACTGTACTTTGGTTCGTAACGTTCCTGTTGGAGTGTGAACAATCCAGTCCCGACGAAAGGTACCCACCCATGGCCACCATCACCGTCATCGGCGCCACCGGCATGATCGGCTCCGCCATCGCCGCCGAGGCCGCCGCCCGCGGCCACCACGTCATCGGCGTCTCCCGCTCCGGCGCCCCCTCTGAGGCTGCCGGGGCCATTGAGGGCGTCAAGTACCGGACCGGGGACTTCTCCGACACCGACGCCGTCGTGGAGTTGGCCGGGGAGTCCGACGTCCTGGTCGTCTCCACGGCCTCCGGGCGGACCACCGGCGACTGGGAACCCGTCCGCACCGCCCACCGTGGCCTGATCGCGGCCCGGCCCGGGGTGCGCCTGTTCATTGTCGGCGGTGCCGGCGGACTGCACACCGGGGACGGCACCCGCCTGATCGACGCCGGCGTCATCCCCGAGGAGTACGCCGAGGAGCCGCGCACCTTCGCGCAGGTTCTCGATGACTACCTCGCGGCACCGGAGGATCTCGACTGGGTCATGCTCGCCCCCTCGCCGGTCATCGAGCCGGGCGAGAAGGCCGACTCCTACCGCCTCTCCGACGACACCCCTGCCGGCGAGCGCGTGACCACCGGTACCTTCGCCGCCGCCGCGCTCGACGAGATCGAGACGCCCGCCCACCACCGCGCCCGCTTCACCGTCGCCGACGCCTGACCCGGCTGTCCGACCCTCCGAGTAGGCTTGGACAGCAACCATCCACCGACGAAAGGGAGTTGTCCACGTGATCCCGGCCCACGGTGCCCAGTTGAGCGTCACCGAATCAAACATCCGGATCCAGCGCTCGGGCCTTTCCGCAGCCCTGCTCGGCGAAGCCGAGCCCGGGAAGACCGGCGCCCACGACGTCGAGATCCCGCTGACGGAGGTCACGGGCGTCGACACGCGGTCCCCCACCGCCCTCGACGCCGGCTGGGTGCACCTCGCAGGTACCGGGGTCCGCGTTCCCTTCGCCCCCAACCAGGCCGGACCGGCGGGCGACTTCGCCGCCGACGTGGAGGCCGCCCTGCGCGGTGAGGCCCCGCGCGCCGAGGGGGCGATCCCGGGGCTGAACTTCGTGGGCTTCGACGTCGAGACCGCCAACAGCGACTGGGGTTCGGTCTGCCAGCTCGGCGTCGTCCGCATCGTCGACGGCGTCGAGGTCGCCGCCGAGTCCTGGCTGTGCGCTCCCCCGCCCGGGATCGACTCCTTCCACCCGGGCAACGTCGCCGTCCACGGCATCACCGCCGAGGACGTCGCCGGCCAGCCCACCTTCGCCGATCGACTGCCCCAGCTGCTCGACTTCATCGGCGACCTGCCGTTCGTCGCCCACAACGCCCAGTTCGACGCCACCGCGCTCCACCGGGCCTGCCGCGCCTCCGGCGCCGCGGCGCCGGAACTGCTGTTCGCCTGCTCCCTGACCCTCGCCCGCGGCGAGAACCTGGGCCTGGCCAACCACCGGCTGCCCACCGTGGCCGCGGCCTTCAACGTGCCACTGGACAACCACCACGACGCCACCGAGGACGCCCGCGCGGCCGCGCTGATCACCGTCGAGCTGGCCCGTTCCCTCCGCCACCGCGGCAGCCTCATGGAGCTGTTCCACTCCCGCAGCGTCACCCTCGGCACCATCGACGCCGAACGCGTCTACCCCGTCCTGCGCGACCGCTCCGGGGCGGGTGTCGCCCTGCAGGCCCGCAGGCTGGTCGCCCGACCCGGCACCGGCGCAGCCGGCGCGGACGCCGCCGCCCCGGAGACCGGTACCGGTGCGGACGCCACCCCCGACCCGTGGGCGGGCACGGGACCTCCCACCGACGCCCCGACCGGGCAGGAGGCCGCCCCGGCCTCCTCCTCCCGCGGTGGCGGACGCGGCGGCGGTGGCGGTAACCGCGGGCCCGCCCCCTGGCAGTCGGTGGCCACCCCCGACGTCATTCCGGACCCCAACCCCGACGCGGATCCGGAGGGCGTGCTGTTCGGGCAGAACGTCACCCTCTCCGGCGACTTCGAGCCCTTCGACAAGGGTCAGTTGTGGGCCGGCATCGCCGAACGGGGCGCGACCGTCGGCAAGAACGTCACCAAGAAGACGACGATTCTGGTCGCCGGGACCTGGGCGACGAAGACCTCGAAGCAGAAGCGCGCCGAGGAACTCATCGCCAAGGGCCAGGACATCCGGATCTGGGACTCCGCCCGGCTCTACGAGGTGCTCGACCTCGATCCGGCGGCCGCCGCCGTGGACGACGGTTTCGACGACGAACCCCCTTTCTGACGGGTCCCGGGAACCTTTCGCGCGGTTCCGGGGTCTAGGAAGGTGACGGGGTGAACGCCAGCATCCCGTCACCGTCGCCAGACCGCCGCAGACCGTGAGGAGTCCCGTCGACCATGACCACCGCGACCATCGCCCCGTCCGCCCCGCCCGCTGTGCCTGCGGCGCCTGCTGCACCTACGGTGCCACCGCTGCCTGAGGCACCACCGCTCGAGGCCCGCGGCCTGCTGCCGGCACTGCGGCCGCTGGACTGGGTGGGGGCCCGCGGGCTCAGCGACGACGGTTTCTGCGACTCGGCGGCCTACGTCGCGCTCTCACGGGAGCTGTGCGCCGCACTGTCCTGTCACGGCGCGACGGTGAGCCAGCGCGGCCTGGGCGAGCTCAACCTCTCGGTCCACCGCGCCTGGGACCGCGCGGCGGACAATCTCCTGCACGCCGCGCAGACGGACGAGGGCACGCGCTTCCTCACCCGACCGGCCGCCCACATCCTCGGTGCCGGCGTCCCGGGTCTCCAGATCGCCACACCGGGGGCACCGGCCACCGCCTGGTTGGCCCACCCCCACACCTTCACCGTCCTCGACCGGCACCTGACCCACCTGCTCGGCGAGCCCGTGATCTACCTCGCCCCGGGGCACGAGACCCTACTGGCCCTGCCCGCCACGGCCGCGGATCCGAAGTCCCTGCAACGGTGGGCCCGGCACGCCGTCGACACGCTCGGCGCGGCCTCCCCGGTGTCGGGCTCCCCGTTGGTGTGGCGGCACGGTTTCCCGGCCGTCGTGGGCTGAGCGCGCCTAGGGTGGTAGATGTTCGAGCGGCCCCGCCGTTCGCCGTGTCCCCCACCCTTTCGGATCAAGGAGTCTCATGCGCCGGCCCATCACCGCCACCTACCGCCTCCAGCTGCGCGGACCGCAGGCGGATCCCGCGGGGCGCGCCTTCGGTTTCGCCGAAGCCGCCACCCTGGTCCCCTACCTGCGTCAGCTCGGGGTCAGCCACCTCTACCTGTCCCCGATCCTCACGGCCCCTCCGGAGTCGACCCACAACTACGACGTCACCGACCCCACCGAGATCAACCCGGAGCTGGGCGGCCTCGAGGGCCTGCGGGAGCTGGCCGCCACCGCCCACGAGGCTGGCCTGGGCCTGATCATCGACATCGTGCCCAACCATCTGGGGGTGGACGACGCGCGGCTGAACCGCTGGTGGTGGGACGTGCTCAAGAACGGGCGGGAATCCGAGTACGAGAGCTACTTCGACATCGACTGGCACGCGGACAACGGTGCCGACGGCAAACTGGGCATGCCGATTCTCGGCGCGCCCGGGGACGAGGCCAAGCTCGAGCTCACCGAGATCGACGGTGAGCTCATGCTGGCCTACTACGACAACTACTTCCCCGTCGCGGACGGCACCGCGGAGGGTCTCGACGACGACGTGCAGGCGGTCTACGACCGGCAGCACTACCGTCTGATGTTCTGGCGCGACGGTGTGATCTCCTACCGCCGCTTCTTCTCCGTCAACGGCCTGGCCGGCATCAGCCAGGAAGATCCGCTGGTCTTCGAGCACACCCACCGCATCCTGCGGCAGCTGATCGGCGAGGATCTGATCGACGGCATCCGGGTGGATCATCCGGACGGCCTGAGCGACCCCTTCGGCTACCTGACCCGGCTGCGGGATCTGGTGGGCCCCGACCGGTGGTTGGTCATCGAGAAGATCCTCGAGGTCGACGAGGTGCTCGACCCCCGCCTGGCCGTCGACGGCACCACCGGCTACGACGCCCTACGCGAGCTCGACGGCGCGTTCGTCTCCCGCGGCGCGGAGGACCAGCTCTCGATGCTTGCGCTCCAGCAGTCGGGCTCCACCTGGGACGAGGCGGCGATCGACGCCGCGAAGCAGCAGCTCAAGCGTGAGGTCGCCGAATCGGAGCTGGCCGCCGAGATCCGGCGGCTGGCACGGGCCATCCGGCGCGACAACTTCTCCACCGCTGGCTCCACCGTCTCCGAGGACGATCTGATCACCACCATCGTCGAATTGGTCGCGGCGATGCCGGTCTACCGGGCGGACTACCTGTCGCTGTCGCGCGTGACCGCCACGGTGGTGGCCGAGATGTCGCGCCGGTTCCCCTCGCGCCGCCGGCCGCTGGATCTGATCGCGGCGGCGCTCAACGCCAACGGTGAGGCCAAGATCCGCTTCGCCCAGGTCTGTGGCGCGGTCATGGCCAAGGGCGTGGAGGACACCACCTACTACCGCGCGTGCCGGCTGGTCGCCCTCCAGGAGGTCGGCGGCGCACCGGGCCGCTTCGGGGTCTCGGCCGCCGAGTTCCACCTGCTCCAACAGGAGCGCGCCCGGCTGTGGCCGAAGGCGATGACCACGCTGATGACGCACGACACCAAGCGCGGTGAGGACGTCCGTGCCCGGATCATCGAGCTGACGGAGCGTCCCAGCGAGTTCACCGAGTTCGTCCGCCGGGTCACGGCCGTGGTCCCCGCCCCGGATCACGGCACCGGCCACTTCCTGCTGCAGAACCTGCTGGGCATCTGGCCGGCCGACGGGCAGATCACCGAGTCGCTGCGGGAGCGGTTCCGCGCCTACGCCCTCAAGGCCATCCGTGAGGCCGGGGTGCACACCAGCTGGGTGGACCGCGTCGACTCCTTCGAGAACGCCGTGATGGACTGGGTGGACGTGCTCTTCGACGGCCCCGTCACCTCGGTGATCACCGATTTCGTCGGCCCGCTGCACCGCGTGGCGGTCCAGGTCGCGCTCGGCCGCAAACTGCTGCAGATCACCGGGCCGGGCATCCCGGACACCTACCAGGGCACGGAGTTCTTCGACGACTCCCTCGTCGACCCCGACAACCGCCGCTTCGTCGACTACACTGCGCGCCAGCAGGTGCTCGAGATGGTCGACGAGGGCGTGGACTGGGCGGACCTGGCGGCGCAGGCGCGTGCGGAGGACGAGTCCCACTGCGTGTACCCGCACC
The DNA here is from genome assembly GCF_000341345.1 of Corynebacterium halotolerans YIM 70093 = DSM 44683. Taxonomy (NCBI): domain Bacteria; kingdom Bacillati; phylum Actinomycetota; class Actinomycetes; order Mycobacteriales; family Corynebacteriaceae; genus Corynebacterium; species Corynebacterium halotolerans. Next base: position 2,018,092 of record NC_020302.1, read on the forward strand.
TGGACGACTACGCCGACCGCGCCAAGCTGCACGTCCTCCACCAGGGGCTCAGGGTGCGCCAGGAGTTCCCGGATTTCTTCGTCGGCGGCGACCACCAGGCCGTCTTCGCCGTCGGCCCCTCCGAATCCCACCTGATCGGTCTGGCCCGCGGCGCCGGGGAGACCCCGGGGGCCACGGATCTCGGCGTGATCGCCCTGGCCACCCGCCGGCCGGTGCGCCTGGAGGAGCGCGGCGGCTGGGCGGACACCACCGTCACGCTGCCCGAGGGCGAGTGGGAGGACCGACTGACCGGCCGCACCTACTCCGGGAAGGTGCCGCTGGCCGAGGTCATGGACATCTTCCCCACCGCCCTGCTCGTCTCCACGCACCTGAACTGAGGTTCCCGCCCCACCATGGCCGACAACCGCATCGCCCGCCTCGGTAACGCCTACCACGACTGGGTACGCGTCCACCCGCACGCCGCGGACGAGTTCCGCGACGCCGTGGAGGATCTGCTCACCGATGCCGGCGTGACCTTCGACCGTGTGACCGCGCGGGTGAAGGACTGGTCGTCCTTCAAGGCGAAGGCCCGCAAGCGTCGTGAGGACGGCTCCTGGCTCTACCCGGATCCGTGGACGGACGTCCACGACATCGTGGGCGTGCGGGTGACCACCTTCCACTCGACGGAGATTCCGGCGGCCCTGGCGGTGCTGCGGGAGTCCTTCACCGTGCGGCGCTCGGTGAACAAGACCGCCGAGACGCGGGTCGCGGGTGGCTTCGGCTACGGGTCCCACCACCTGGTGCTGGAGGTCCCGGCGTCCGTCGAGGACCTGGCCGACTACGAGGGCCTGGCCTTCGAGGTGCAGCTGCGCACGGTGCTGCAGCACGCGTGGGCCGAGTTCGAGCACGACATCCGCTATAAACGCGGCTCCCCGGTCATGGATCCGCAGGTGGACCGCGCATTCACGCTGGCGGCCGGGCTGATCGAGCTGGCGGACCAGCAGTTCGACCAGATCGCCGCCCTCCAGCAGTCCGGCAACTCCCCGGACGAGGACGTCGATCTGAGCGCCGAGACCCTGCCCGGTGTGCTCGCGGTGCTGCTGGGCAACCGTTTCCCCCGGTCACGCTCGGAGCACTACCGCTGGTTGGAGGAGCTGCTGATGGCCAACGGCATCACGACGGTCGCCGAGCTCGACGAGCTGCTCAACGACGCCGACATCGACGCGGTGCATGCGGCCATCAACTACCGCTTCCGCCCTGGCCAGGTCCGGCTCATCGACGATCTGCTGCTGCGCCGCTTCGGCCAGGCGCACATCGACCGTACCGGAGCAACCGGCACGCGCGCCGGGCAACGGCCCCAGCGACTTTCTTCCCGGCTCCGACTGATGCGGGACGCCCACATCACCGAAGACACGAAGTAACCTGTAGGGTGTCACATCATCGACCATTCAGGAGTACATCCATGGGTTCCTCCATCCGAGAAGACTTTCCCCTGCTCGCCGACTTCATCCACGTGTGGGCGCTGTCCATCGCAGACTTCTTCCGTCCGATGGGCATCGATTTCCCGCCGGCTGACTGGGGCCTTTTCTGACCTCCGCCGCTCCTGAAGCAGCGCCGCCGTCCGGAATACCCCGGACGGCGGCGTCGCTGTTTGTTGACGTATCCTCTTTCTAATCGCACCTCACAGACCGGGAGCCTCCATGACCACCAGACGCATCCAGTTCGGCCTCGACACCTTCGGCGACGTCACCAGGACACCGGATAACAAACCCCTGCCCTTCGACCAGGTCATCCGCAACATCGTGGCCGAGGGTGAGCTGGCCGACCGGGTCGGCGTCGACGTCTTCGGCGTCGGCGAGCACCACCGCGACGACTACGCCGTCTCCGCCCCGGACATCGTGCTCACCGCCATCGCCGCACGCACCACCGACATCCGCCTGACCACCTCTGTCATCGTGCTCTCCTCCGATGATCCGGTCCGCGTCTTCGAGCGCTTCTCCACTTTGCAGGCGATCTCCGACGGCCGCGCGGAGATGACGCTGGGCCGTGGCTCCTTCATCGAGTCCTTCCCGCTGTTCGGCTACGACCTGCAGGATTATGAGGTGCTTTTCGAGGAGAAGCTCGACCTGATGCGCACCATCCTCGACGCCGATCGGGCCGGCGGGCCCGTCACCTGGTCCGGCACCACCCGGGCAGGGCTGGATGGCCACCGGCTCTTCCCTCCGACCTCGAAGCCGCTGTCCGCGTGGGTGGCCGTGGGCGGCTCACCGGAGTCCGTGGTGCGCGCCGCCCGCCACCGCATGCCGCTGATGCTCGCGATCATCGGTGGGGCCGCGCGCCGTTTCCGGCCCTTCGTAGATCTGTACAAGCGCGCCAACGATGAACTCGGGCAGCCGCAGCCGCCGATCGGCATCCACTCCCCGGGTCTGATCGCGGAGACCGACGAGCAGGCCCAGGAGCGCCTCTACTTCCACTGGATGGCCATGCAGCGCCGGATCGGTGCAGAGCGGGGCTGGCCGGCGCCCACGAAAGACCAGTTCACCCGGGAGATCAACCACGGTTCGCTCTACGTCGGTTCCCCCGACACCATCGCGGCAAAGATCGCCGACACGGTCACCGCCCTCGACCTGGACCGCTTCACCCTCAAGTACTCCAACGGCCCGGTCCCTCACGAGCACGCCATGGACACCATCCGCCTCTACGGCGAGGAGGTCATCCCGCGGGTGCGGCGCATCCTCGCCGGCAGGCAGGGGTAGGGGCGGCGTCGGCAAGCATGCCGGCAGCCGGAACCTACCCGTGCCCCCGCAGCTGGTCGAGCTGGCGGCGCTCCCGCTTGGTGGGCCGACCCGCACCCCGGTCGCGTTTCGGCACGGAGGCCATGACCTCCTTCGGCGGAGGCGGCGGGGAATGGTCGGTGTAGCAGGCCCGCGCCACGGGCGCGCCGACGCGCTTGCGCACGGTGGCGAGCACCTCGAGGTCGAACTCGCGATGGTCCTTCCACACCCGCACCCGGTCGCCGGGGACCACCTGCTGGGCGGGTTTGACCGCGACACCGTTGAGCTTGACGTGGCCCGCGCGCACGGCGGTCGCGGCGTCGCCACGCGTCTTGAAGATACGCACCGCCCACACCCAGACGTCGATGCGGACAGGAGTGCCGTCCGGTGCCGTCATCGTCAGTGGTTGTCCCGCTGGTTGACCACCTGCTGAATCTTCCGCCAGTTGTAGACGCCGCCGACGACCGCGACAACGAGGCCCAGGATCAGCCAGAAGGTGCTGTTGGCGAGCAGGAACGCCAGCACGAGACCACCGCCGACACCGCCGCCGACGCTGATCGCCGCGTTGCGGGAGTACTTGCGCACGGCCGTCTTGCGGGCCTCGATGGAGTTGCGGGGTCGATTCTGCATCGTCATGGGCCCAATCATAGCCGCTGCCCCCTGCCCCGGAAATCAGGCCTTTCCCTGATTTTTCAGGGCTCCACCCACGCCTGGCCGGCCTCGCGCGGGGCGACCTCCCCGGCGGTCAGGGCCGCGAGCGTCGACTCCAGTTCGCCGAACTCACCGGGGTCGACGCCCAGGGTGTAGGTCACGGCCGCGCCGTACTCGACGTCCGTGACCTCGACGCCACGGGCGCGCAGTTCGGACTCCAACCGGCCGGCCTCGGCGTGCGGGAACTCCACCGTGTACAGCTCCCGGATGGCGCGGGTGACCTGGCTGACCTGGGGCAGGGCGTCGCCGACGGAGTTGGAGTAGGCGTGGACCAGTCCCCCGGCGCCGAGCTTGATGCCCCCGAAGTAGCGCACCACCACCGCCGCGACGTCGAGCATCCCGGAACCCTTGAGCTGCTCGAGCATCGGCCTGCCGGCCGTGCCGGAGGGCTCGCCGTCGTCGGAGGAACGCTCGACGGGGTTCGCGCCGTCGACGTGGAGGATGAAGGCGCTGCAGTGGTGGCGGGCGTCCGGGTACTGCGCGCGGGCCTCGTGGATGAAGTCGCGGGCCTGTTCCTCCGTCCGCACGCGCCGGATGAGCGTGATGAATCGTGACCGCTTGATCTCCCACTCATGGGTCCAGGTGACATCGGGGGCGGGAAGGCGGTACATGGGCTCGCATCTTACCTGGCAGCCCGGCGGCGGATTCCCTAGCCTGGTGGCCATGACCGCCGACAAGCCCTTCACCGTGTGGGCCCCGCACGCCCAGGACGTCCGACTCCACCTCGATGGTGAGACCCACCCCATGAGCCGCGGCGACGGCGGCTGGTGGGTCTCCGACCAGCTCCGCAGCCCCGGCCAGCGCTACGGCTACGAACTCTTCGACGGCGAGGAGTGGTCGAAGACGCTGCCCGACCCACGCACCACCCACCAACCCGACGGCCCGCACGGGTTGTCCGAGGTCACGGACCCGCGCTTCGACTGGTCCGATGACGCCTGGACCGGCCGCGCCCTGCCCGGCCAGGTGCTCTACGAGCTGCACATCGGCACCTTCACCCCCGCCGGCACTTTCACCGACGCGATCGAAAAACTCAGTTACCTGCGCGATCTGGGTGTCACCGCCATCGAGATCATGCCCGTCCAGCCCTTCGGCGGCGAGCGCAACTGGGGCTACGACGGCGTCGAGTGGCACGCCGTCCAGCACTCCTACGGCGGCCCCGAGGGTCTGAAGCAGCTTGTCGACGCCGCGCACAACGCCGGCCTGGCCGTCATCCTCGACGTGGTCTACAACCACTTCGGGCCCGACGGCAACTACAACGGCCAGTTCGGCCCCTACACCGTCCCGGGCAACACCGGCTGGGGCGACGCCGTCAACATCTCCGGGGAGAACTCCGATGAGGTGCGTGCCTACATCCTCGACTCCGTGCGCCTGTGGTTCGAGCAGTTCCACATCGACGGGCTGCGTCTCGACGCCGTGCACGCCTACGACGACCGCGGCGCGTACTCGATCATGGAGCAGATGCAGGCCATCGCCGACGAGGTCACCGCCCGCACCGGGGTGCCCCGCAGCCTCATCGCCGAGTCCGACATGAACGATCCGCGTCTGATCACCGGGCCGGAGGCCGGCGGCTACGGGCTGGCCGGCCAGTGGGTCGACGACATCCACCACGCCCTGCACACGCTGGTCTCGGGTGAGAACCACGCCTACTACGAGGACTTCGGGTCCATGGCCGCGCTGGAGAAGACGCTGCGGGAGGCCTACTACTTCACCGGCGGCTACTCCAGCTACCGTGGCCGCAACCACGGCCGCCCGCTGAACACCCGGGAGATTCCCGCCCACCGACTGGTCACCTACACCACCACTCACGACCAGGTGGGCAACCGGGCCGGCGGCGACCGGCCGTCGATGAACCTCACACCGGCCCAGCAGGTACTCAAGGCGGCGGTGATCTACTCCTCCCCCTACACCCCGATGATGTTCATGGGCGAGGAGTTCGGCGCGAAGACCCCCTTCGCGTTCTTCGTCTCCCACACCGACGAAGAACTCAACCGCCTGACCTCCGAGGGTCGCGCGCGCGAGTTCTCCCGGGCCGGTTGGAACCACGCCGAGGTCCCCGACCCCGCGGATCCGGCCACCTTCGAGGCCTCGAAGCTGGACTGGGACCTCGACGACGGACAGCAGGAGATCCTCGAGGCCTACCGCACGCTCCTGCGCCTGCGCCGCGAGCTCGGTCTGGCGCGTCCGGACCTGTCGCAGCTGATCGTGGAGACCGGCGGCGAGGACGACCGCTGGCTGGCCATGGGGCACGAGGACGTCATGCTGCTGGCGAACCTCTCGGGCCGGGCGGTGACCGCGCCCTACGGGGGGGAGCTGATCTACAGCTTCACGTCCCCGGAGGTCGGTGCGGAGGAGACTGCGCTGGGGCCGTGGGAGTTCGCCCTGATCAGACGCTGATGTGATGGCTCTGTCGAGTGCGCAGCTGCGCACTGATCACGTAGCGTGAACAGCATGACGGACGCTCTTCCCGGCGCCGACGACTATTGGAGCCAGTTGATCACGGACCGTGGCGTCGGCCGAGGCGGCTACAGCATCTTCGGCGACATCCTGGGGCGACCGATCGTCCGTCGGTTTGAGACAATCCACTCGACCGGGGACTCGAATCCCTGATCGGCGCCTCCCAGATCATCGATCTGACTGTCCTCGGGCGTACTCTGCTCAACGGCCTCGATGGGGTGAAGACCCGGTGGTTCCTCATGGAGGTCTCCCCCATCTACAACACTTGGAACGTCGAGTACGAAGGTGGATCTTCCGATACCAACCCCGGCCGGGCCGGCATCATGAGAGGCTCAGAACGCTTAGCCGGACCGATACCACGGGGGCACCTGCGTCTCTACTACGATCAGCTGCCCACCTGGGGAGGGATACGGCACGGTCCCGAGGATCTCATCCCTGGACCAGTGGACGTTCTATGGCAGGAGACCACGCCGGTCACGCATGTCGAGCTGCAGTGGCGTCAGTCAGAAGCACCCGGAGACCTTGCCCGTATCGAACTGGCCTGCCCGACTGACCTGGACTTCGAAGGCACCGCGATCTTCGACCTGCGTCGCCGGATGTGTCTGTTCCATGAGCTTCACCACCGAGGTGAAATTGACTTCCGGATACTCGTCGACGCGGTCCGCCAGGATCAGCAAGCCGCCTGGGTGCCGTTGACTGAAGTGGGCACGATCGGGATGGAAGCGCTGGCTCTCGAGTATCCTTATGGCGAATTCAGTTTCAACGGTCAGTAACGAAGAGGGACACAGCGATGCTGACGAAAGTACCGGTCGACGGAGGCCATCTCGACGTCCATTCGACAGGGTCCGGCCCTGGGCTGGTCCTGGTCCATGGTTCCGCCGTCCGGGCCTCCGACTACGCTCGGCTGGTCCAGAACCTGTCCACACACTTCACCGTGCACACCTATGACCGGCGCGGGAGGGGCACCGCGCTTCCCGCCGCTGACCCGTACTCGGTCACCGGTGAGGTCGACGATCTGGCGGCCGTCCTGAGCGCCTGCTCCGCACCGCATGTCTTCGGCCACAGCTACGGCGGCTATGTTGCACTCCGTGCCGCCCTGACCGTCCCCGTCGCCAGACTGGCGGTGTACGACCCCGCCGTCTCCGTCAATGGCGGGTTCCCCACCACCTTCATCGAGCCGTTCGCCACCGCTGTGGCGGGCGGAGACAATGCCCGCGCATTCGCCCTCCTTGGCTCGGGGCTCGGCACCGCCGGAGTTCTGGCGAACCTCCCCGAGAACCTGCAGACCCGTCTCGGTGCGGCCTTTCTCCGGACACCGATCGGCCGGGAATGGCTCAAGGTCCTCCCCACCGTCGTGTCCGAAACCCGCGCCGTGCGCGACGGTGACTGTCCGGCAGCCGACTACTCGGGGATTGACGCCACCGTGCTGTTGTTGGCGGGCAGCCGCAGCCCGGCGTATTTCTCCCGGACGTGTGAGGAGCTCGTCGACGTCATCCCCGACGCCCGTCGGGTGGCGGTGCCCCGTTCCGGGCACGATGCCCCGAACCGGGGAAGCCGGCGCCTGGTCAAGGAGCTGGAGAGGTTCTTTCTCATGTAGGTGCCCCAGGCTCCCGCCGGGCCGCTTCACGGCGCTGTACGACGCGAGCCACGGGAACGGAGCTAGATGCTGGCGGAGACCAGATAGTCGTACTCCGGCGTGCCCGGCTTGAGGTGCCGGCAGTCGATCTTGGAGTCCTCCATCCGGTCCAGCAGCGGGTCGAGGTCGCTGGCCCGGCCGAGCTCGAGTCCGACCATGGCGGTGCCGGTCTCCCGGTTGTTGCGCTTGAGGTACTCGAAGTAGGTGATGTCGTCGTCGGGGCCGAGGATGTCGTTGAGGAAGTGGCGCAGCTGGCCCGGTTCCTGTGGGAAGTTGACCAGGAAGTAGTGCTTCAGGCCGCGATGGACCAGGGAGCGCTCCATGATCTCCGCGTAGCGCAGGACGTCGTTGTTGCCGCCGGAGACGATGCACACGACGACCGAGCCGGGTGTCAGGTTCATCTCCTGCAGGGCGGTGACCGACAGTGCGCCGGCGGGTTCGGCGATGATGCCCTCGTTCTGGTAGAGCTCGAGCATCTCGGTACACACGGCGCCCTCGGAGACGTCCATGATGTGCAGGCGCCCGAGGTTGTGCTCGACGATCTGGAAGTTGAGCTCGCCGGTGCGCTTGACCGACGCCCCGTCAACGAACGGATCGACGGATTCGAGGGTGACGGGGCCGTCGTTGACGATGGCGGCCTGCAGGGAGGCCGCGCCGCGCGGCTCGACGCCGACGATCGCGGTGCGCGGCGCCATGTCCGCGAGGTAGCTGGTCACGCCGGAGAGCAGGCCAGCGCCGCCGACGGGCACGAGGACGGTGTCCAGCGCCTTGCCCAGGGCGGTGAGCTGGGAGAGGATCTCCGCGGCGACGGTGCCCTGGCCGATGACGGTGTTGCGGGCGTCGAAGGGTTCGACGACCGTGGCGCCCCGCTCGGCGGCGTCGGCCCGTGCGGCGGCGGCCGCCTCGTCGAAGTTGCTGCCGGTGACCACGAGCTCGACCATATCGCCGCCGTGGACCATGATACGGTCGCGCTTCTGCTTCGGGGTCTGGCTGGGCACGAAGATCTTGCCCTTGATGCCCATCGTGCGGCAGGCGTAGGCCACCCCCTGTGCATGATTGCCCGCCGAGGCGGCGACGATGCCGGCGGCGCGCTCCTCCGCGGAGAGCTGGGAGACGGAGTAATAGGCGCCGCGGATCTTGTAGGAGCGCACGTCCTGCAGATCCTCGCGCTTGAGGTAGACCTCGGTGCCGGTCTGCTGGGACAGTCGCGGGCAGTACTGCAGCGGGGTGGGTGCGATCACGGCGGAAATGTGTGCCTGCGCCAGCTGAATGTCCGAGGCACGGATCGGCTCGAAGGCGGGGCGGGCAGGGTTGTCTGGGGCGACGTCGACAGCGCCACCGGCTCGTGTCTCACTCATGTCGCACAAGTCTAGTCCTGTGCCCGCCGCCTCCCTGCGACGTGGGCGAGTTCACACAGTATTCACCGGTCGGACACGCGACAGTGGCGCAGAAGTCCCGTTCCCCTCACCTACCTGAGCGACTCTGTCAGACGGCCTCCAATCTGTTCACACATCTTTTTCAGGAGAACTTCATCGTGTCTGCCCGCCGTAGCGCCCGTTACGCCACCGCCCTCTGCGCGGCCGTCGCCACCAGCCTGACGCTGGCCGCCCCGGCCCACGCCATCGTCGTCGACGAGCCGGTCGTCGACGCCGCCCCCGGCGCCGCCATCTCCCTGACCCCGATCGGCTCGCACGACACCGGCCGGTTCGACGAATCCGCGGCCGAGATCGTGGCCCACCACCCCGGGACCCAGCAGCTGCTGGTGGTCAACGCGCTCTCGGGCAATATCGACCTGCTCGACATCTCCGACCCGGCGAACCCGGTTCCGGCGGGCGTCATCGAGTCCGGTGAGGGCAACAGCATCAACTCCGTTGCCGTGCGCCCGGACGGACTGGCCGTGGCCAACGTCGAGCCGGCGGACAAGACCGCCGAGGGATCCATGCTCTTCTTCGACGCCGGCACCGGCGAGGAGCTCGGCCGTGTCATGCTCGGCGGCGCGCTGCCGGACATGGTCGGCATCAGCGCCGACGGCCGCTTCGCCTTCTCCGCCAACGAGGGTGAGCCGGCCGAGGACTACACCTACGACCCGGAGGGTTCGGTCTCCGTGGTCACCCTGCCCGCACCCGGCACGGTCGAGGCCCCCACCCAGGCAGATGTCCGCGTGGCCGACTTCCGGGCCTGGAACGCCGCCGGCCCGAACACCCTGCCCGGGGACGTGCGCATCTTCGGTCAGGTCGGCGACTCCACCACTATCGCCCAGAACCTGGAGCCGGAGTACATCACCGAGGCCGACGGCAAGGCGTACGTCACCCTGCAGGAGAACAACGCCGTCGCCGTGATCGACCTGGCCGCCGCCGAGGTCGAGGACATCTGGCCGATCGGCTTCGTCGACCATCGGGATGTCCCGCTGGACGCCTCCGACCGGGACGGGGCCGTCAACATCGCCAACTGGCCGGTGCAGGGCATGCCACTGCCGGACGCCATCGGGTCCTACCAGGCGAACGGTGCGACCTACCTGGTCACGGCGAACGAGGGCGACGCCCGCGACTGGGACGCCTACTCCGAGGAGGCCCGCATCAAGGATCTGGGGGATCCGGAGGAGGGGCTTCCGCCGATCTGCGAGGATTTCGCACAGGACGCCGGCATGAGCGTCGAGGAGCTGCAGGCCGACGAGAACCTCGGCCGGCTGAACATCACCACCTCACTGGGCCTCGGTGACGGGCGCGGCTGCTTCACCGAGCTGTACTCCTACGGTTCCCGCGGCTTCTCCATCTTCGACGTCAACGGCAACGAGGTCTTCACCTCCGGCGACGACTTCGAGCAGAAGCTGGCCGAGCTGCACGAGCGCGGTGAGCTGATCTTCAACGCCAGCCACGACGAGGCCTGGTTCGACAACCGCTCGGACAACAAGGGGCCGGAGCCGGAGGGCCTGGCCCTGGGCGAGATCGACGGCCGCACCTACGCGTTCATCGGTCTTGAGCGCATCGGCGGTATCTTCGTCTACGACATCACCGATCCGGCCGCGGCCGAGTACGTCTCCTACGTCAACAACCGCGACTTCGCGGTCAGCGCCCTCGCCGAGGAGACCGAGGAGCTGAACGCCGACTGGGCCGACGGTGGCGACTTGGGCCCGGAGGGACTGGCCTTCATCCCCGCCGCCGACTCCCCCACCGGCCGCGACCTGCTCGCCGTGGGCAACGAGGTCTCCGGTTCCACCACCATCTTCGAGATCGAGGTCGAGGGTGACGACGGGGGTGCCGGCGCACCGGACGACGGCTCCGCGGAGGGCTCGTCCGCCGGTTCCTCCCTCGGCGTTCTCGGGGCTCTGGCCGGCCTCGCCGCGGTGGTGGGTGCCGTGTTCGCCGCGATCCCCAACGCCCTCCCCCGGCTTCAGGCGGAGCTCCAGCAGCTCCTGCGTTTCTGACCGGCGCCCCTGGAAGGGGTTGGCCTGCTAGATTCAGTACCGAACTTTTCGCCACACAAGGAGTAAGCCTGTGAATCGTCGTCGCATCTCTGTCGCGCTGGTCGCGGTCACCGCCTCCGCGCTGGCCCTGGTGACCCCGGCACAGGCCCAGGACCCGACCCCCACCCCGGTCCCGGGCCAGCAGGAGAGCCCCGTGCCGGAGCCCCCGGACGAGGAGCCGACCGAACCGGCCCCGACCGCTCCGACCGACGCGGACGAGGCACCGGCGGAGAACGAGGGTTCCTCCTTCATGGGACCCGATGAGCTCCTCCGCTCGATCCTGGGTGGGCACGGCAGTTCCGGTGCACCGGAGGACCGGGAGCCGGACAACGGCGAGGACGAGGACGACGACGAGATCGAGCTGCCCGAGTGGGCCGCCTCAGCCGAGACACCGCTGACCATCCTCGGCATGGTTCTCTCGGTCGGTGCCGCGGTCGCCCAGGCGGCCGTTGTCCTCCTCCCGCTCATGCCGGGCGGCGTGGACATGCTGCGCGACACCCTCCGGGACTTCGGTATCCCCCTCCCCTCGGACAACGCCTGATCCCGTCTCCCCCGGAGACACCGAACGGGGCGCGCGGTCTGTGACCGCGGGCCCCGCTTTTTCGCGGTGACGCCCCCATCCGCTTGCCGACGCCCGCCCCACGCGGGCGTCGGCAAGCGTCCGGTTAGAACAGCTCGGCGGAGGCGATGCGCGCGCCCTCGACGAGGGACTCGAGCTTCGCCCAGGCGATCTGGTGGTGCAGGCGGCCACCCAGGCCGCAGTCGGTGGAGGCGACGACGTTCTCCGGTCCGACGACCTCGGCGAACTTCAGGATGCGGTCGGCGACCAGGCGCGGGTGCTCGACGGCGTTGGTGTTGTGGGAGACCACGCCCGGGTAGATGAGGGAACCCTCGGGCAGCTGGTGATCCTGCCAGACCCGCCACTCGTGGGCGTGGCGCGGGGAGGAACCCTCGAAGGAGAAGCCGCCGACCTCGGCGCGCAGGATCTCCTCGATGATGTCGCCGAAGGGCACGTCGGTGACGTGGGGGCCGTGCCAGGAGCCCCAGCAGATGTGCAGGCGGGTCTGCTCCTTGGGCAGTCCCTGCAGGGCGTCGTTGATGGCGTCGATGCGCAGGCGCAGCCAGGCGCGGTAATCCTCGATCGAGGGCTCGGGGTTGATCTGGTCCCAGGACTCCGCGAGATCCGGGGCGTCGAGCTGGACGGTCAGGCCGGCGTCGGTGATGGCCTTGTACTCCTGCGACATGGCGGCCGCGCAGGCCTGCACGACCTCTTCGTCGGTCTCGTAGTACTCGTTCTTCAGGCGGGCGGCGGATCCCGGGGACAGGGCCGCGACGAAGGCGTCCTTGGCGCCGGCCTTGTCCATGGCCTGACGCAGCAGCTGGGCGTCGGTCTCGACCTCCTGCTGGCCGATGTAGGTGATCGGGCCGGTGAACTTCGGGTTGCCCACCTTGGCGCGGCCGGTGAAGATGCCGGACTCCGGATCCTCGTAGGCCTCGCTGAACAGGGCGCGGTCGCGGCGGTCGGCGAAGGAGGTCAGCTTGATGTTGCCCGGCTCCGAACGCACGACGTCCTGGGCCGCCCACCGGTCCTCGTCGGTCATGGTCAGACCGCCCAGGCGGGTGAAAGAGTAGTTCCACCACGCACCGTAGTCGACCGCACCGGAGGTGATGTGGCCGTACTCGCCCTCGTTGATGATGTCGATGCCCAGGTCGACCTGACGCTGGACGACCTCATCGACGGACTTCTGCAGGATCTCGAAGAACTGCTCGTCGGCGAGCTCACCGTTGGAGCGCTTGAGGTTGGCCTCGAGCAGCTCCGGCGTGCGCGGCAGCGAGCCGACGTGGGTGGTGCGGATGTGGTTGACGGACATGCGTACTCCAATACGAGAAATAGACTGTGCGGTCTATAGTAGCGTACCGCTTCTGTCCGGTTGAATGCGACGCGAATTAGATTCGGATGCCGGTGCCCCTGTGATGAGCGCCAACTCCGGTGTCTCCGAGTGGATGAGCCCGCAACCGGAGTGTTCTTCCGTCCCCCGGTGCACCCGGCACCGGCGGGAATGTCGGGCGAGCCGAAGACGACCACTCCCCCACGTTCCGCCCGCCACCCCCGGGACAGGGGCCCGGGTCCTCATCACCGCACGCCTCCGTCAACCCGGGCGCACGATCCGGGCGTGGTCGGCCCAAAGGCCTCACGGAGCTGCGGGCCGCTCACGGCCCTGCGCGGTGACCACGAGTGACCGGCACGGCCTAGAAGAGTTCTTCGGACGCCAGCTTCGCGCCCGCGACCAGGTTCCCCAGCTTGGCCCAGGCAATGTCGCGGTGGATGCGGCCGCCCAGACCACAGTCCGCGGAGGCGACGACGTTCTCCGGGCCGACGAGGTCGGCGAAGCGGATGATGCGGTCCGCGATCAGGCGTGGGTGCTCGAGGGCGTTGGTGTTGTGGGAGATGACACCCGGGTAGAGCTTGAGCCCCTCCGGCAGCTCCCGGTTCTGCCAGATACGCCACTCGTGCGCGTGGCGCGGGCCGGCCGACTCGAAGGACAGGCCACCGACCTTGGCCTCCAGGATGACATCGACGATGTCGGCGAAGGGGATGTCGGTGGAGTGCGGGCCGTGCCAGGAACCCCAGCACACGTGCAGCAGGGTCTGCTCGCGCGGCAGTCCTTCGATGGCGGTGTTGATCGCCTCGATGCGCACCCTGAGGAATTCGAGGTAGTCGTCGAGCCTGGGTTCCGGATTGATCTGGTCCCAGCTCTCGGCCAGGTCCGGGGCGTCGAGCTGGACGGTGAAACCGGCGTCGGTGATGGCCTTGTATTCCTGGCCCATCGGCTTGGCGGCGGCCAGCACCGCGGCGTCCTGATCCTCGTAGTACTCGTTGGTCAGGCGCACGGCCGACCCCGGGGACACGGCGGCGAGGAAACCGGCGTTGTCCGAACCGGCGGCGTCGAGACCGGCGCGCAGCAGGGCGGTGTCGCGGGCGACCTCCTCACCACCGATGTACTCGACCGGACCGGTGACGGCCGGGAACTCCGTGACGTCGCCCTCCTCCTTGTTGAAGTTCTCGCCGGCGTCGGACTCGGCGTAAACGGCCGGGAAGGCCTGGAAATCGCGGCGCTCCATGAACTCGTCGAGCACGACCTTGTCGGTCGGCTGCTTGGCCAGGGCGGCGGCGTGGCGCTCGGAGTCGATGACCTCGAGTCCGGACAGGCGGGTGAAGACGTAGGACCACCAGGCACCGTAGTCGATCTCGGCGTTCATGAGGTGGCCGTACTCGCCCTCATTGACGACGTCGATGCCGATCTCCAGCTGCTTGGCGACGACCCTTTTGGCGGATTCCTCAAGCACGCGGGCGAACTCGGCGTCGTCGATCTGGCCCTTGGCACGCCTGTTGTTCGCCTCAATGAGTTCCTTCGGGCGCGGCAGCGAGCCGACGTGGGTGGTGAGGATGCGGTCTGCAGACATGAAAAAATGCCCCTTTCTGGATCAGCGGATGAAACATCTGATAGCCAGACCGGGGCTCCGGGTTTATTGGCTGTGTGACCAAGATAGCCACTCAGCGCCCGGCCGTGCGAGTAACGCACAGAATTTTATTCAGGTCGGGCCGCTACCCCAGGATGCCCGGACCCATCGTCGCCTTGAGGTCGCCCATCAGCGAGGCCGAGCGCTTGACCCGCAGGTGCTCGCCGAGGATCATCATCGTCGACTCGTCCCCGCTGACCAGGTTGAGGTAGACGTCGGAGTCGCCGCCGTTGGCCACCAGCACGTTCTTCAGCCGGGCGATGTTGTCCATGGTGCACTGGTCGGTGCGCATGGTCAGACGCAGCGGCAGGCCCGCACCGTTGCCCGGGCCCAGATCCGGGACCTTCAGATCGTCGCAGAACAGGGACATGCGGTCGTCGCGGATGGACACGTGCGCCTTGGCGAGGATGATGTTGTCCTCGACGATCTGGGACGCGACCAGGGCGTAGATCTTGTTGAACACCAGCAGCTCCACCTGGGCGCCGTGGTGGTCCTCCACCGTGACGATCGCCCACGGGGAGCCGTCCTTCTTGGAGAAACGACGGTCGACGGCGGAGATGATGCCGCCGATGGTCACCTCGGCGCCGTGGCGCAGCTCCCCGGAGAGGATCTTCGTCAGCGCCGTGTCGGTCTGGGCGGCGAGCGCGTCCTCGAAACCGTCGAGCGGGTGGCCCGAGACGTACAGGCCGAGCATCTCGCGCTCCAGCGCCAGCTCGTGTTTGCGGTCCCAGTTCTCCTGCGGCACCTCGATGGCGAAGATGTTCGCCGTCTCCTCGTCGTCCCCGCCGAAGCCGGCGAAGAGGTCGAACTGGCCCTTGTCGGCGGCCTTCTTCGTCGCCAGCACCGAGTCCACGGCGTCCTCGTGGATGAGCATGAGCCCCTTGCGCGGGTGCTCGAGCGAGTCGAAGGCACCCCCCTTGATCAGGGACTCGGTGATGCGCTTGTTGCAGGGCAGCAGGTCGATCTTGTCCAGGTAGTCGCTGAAGTCCGTGAACGCGCCCTTCGACTTGCGCGTGGCGACGATCGAGTCGACGACGTCCGCGCCGACGTTGCGGATGGCGCCCAGGCCGAAGCGGATGTCCTCGCCGACGGCCTGAAAGTCCAGCTCGGAGGCGTTGATGTCCGGCGACAGCACCCGGATGCCCAGGTGGCGGCAGTCCGACAGGTAGATGGCGGACTTGTCCTTCTTGTCCGACACCGAGGTCAGCAGGGCGGCCATGTACTCCGGGGCGTAGTTGGCCTTGAGGTAGGCCGTCCAGAAGGACACCAGGCCGTAGCCCGCGGCGTGCGACTTGTTGAACGCGTAGGAGGCGAAGGGCAGGATCGTGTCCCACAGCGCCTTGATCGCCTCGTCGGAGAACCCGTTGGACTGCATGCCGCCGGAGAACTTGGCGTACTCCTTCTCCAGGACCTCGGGCTTCTTCTTGCCCATGGCCTTACGGAAGCCGTCGGCCTCACCGGCCGTGTAGTTCGCCACCTTGCGGGAGATCTCCATGATCTGCTCCTGGTAGACGATCAGGCCGTAGGTCTCGCTCAGGATCTCCTGGAGCGGCTCCTCCAGCTCCGGGTGGATCGGCTCGATCGGCTTGCGCCCGTTCTTGCGGTCGGCGTAGTCCCAGTGGGCGTTCACGCCCATCGGGCCCGGCCGGTACAGCGCCAGGGAGGCGACGATGTCATTGAAGCCGGTCGGCTTCATGCGCTTGAGCAGCTCCTGCATGCCGCCACCGTCGAGCTGGAACACTCCCAGGGTGTCGCCGCGGCCCAGCAGCTCATAGGCCGCCGGATCGTCGGTGGTCAGGGCCTCGAGGTCGATCTCCTCGCCGCGGTTCTTCCGGATGTTCTCGATCGCGTCGTGGAGGACGGTCAGGTTGCGCAGACCCAGGAAGTCCATCTTCAGCAGGCCGATGGCCTCACACGCCGGGTAGTCCCAGCCGGTGATGAGCGCGCCGTCGGCGGGCCGCTTCCACATCGGGATGTGGTCGAGCAACGGCACCGACGCCATGATCACCGCGCAGGCGTGGACGCCGGCCTGGCGGACCACGCCCTCCAGTCCGCGGGCGGTGTTGTAGATGTCGCGCACGTCCGGATCGGTCTCGATCAGGGAGCGGACCTCACCGGCCTCGTTGTAGCGCTCGTGCTCCGGGTCCATGATGCCGGACAGCGGGATGTCCTTGGCCATGATCGGCGGCGGCAGGACCTTCGTGATGCGGTCGGCCATCTGGTAGCCGGGCTGGCCGAACTTCACGCGCGCGGAGTCCTTGATGGCCTGCTTGGTCTTCACCGTGCCGAAGGTGATCACCTGGGCGATCTTGTCCTCGCCCCAGCGCTCGGCGGCGTACTTGATCATCTCGCCGCGGCGGCGGTCATCGAAGTCGATGTCGATATCGGGCGCCGACGGCCGTTCCGGGTTGAGGAACCGCTCGAAGAGCAGGCCGTGCTCCATCGGGTCGATGTTGGTGATCGTCAGGGCGTAGGCGACGAGCGCGCCCGCGGCGGAACCACGGCCCGGGCCGACCCGGATGCCGATGGAACGGGCGTGCCTGATGATCTCGGCGACGATGAGGAAGTAGGACGGGTAGCCCTTCATGTCGATGACTTCGATCTCGTACTCAGCGCGCTCGATGTAGTCCCGCGGGACCTCGGCGCCGTCGAAACGCTCCTCGAGCCCCTTCATCACCTCGTGGTGGAGCCAGGTCGTCGGGGTGTGGCCCTCCGGCACGTCGGCGACCGGCATGCGGTCGTGCGGGTGGGATTCCCAGATCTCGCCGTAGTCGCCGACGCGCTCGGCGATCCACAGAGTGTTGTCGCAGGCGTCGGGGACGACGTGGTCCCACATCTCGCGCATCTGCTCGGCGGTCTTGATGTAGTAGCCGCTGCCGTCGAAGCGGAAGCGGTCCGGATCGTTGAGGGTCTTGCCGGTCTGGACGCACAGCATCGCCTCGTGTGCCTCGGCCTGGGACTCCAGCACGTAGTGGCAGTCGTTGGTCACCAGCGGCGGCAGGTCGAGCCGGCGACCGATCTCGAGCAGGCCGTCGCGCACCCGGTTCTCGATCTCCAGACCGTGATCCATCAGCTCGAGGAAGTAGTTGTCCCGGCCGTAGATGTCCTGCCACATCGCGGCGGCCTCGAGCGCCTTGTCGAACTGCCCCAGGCGCAGGCGGGTCTGCACGTCACCGGAGGGGCAGCCGGTGGTGGCGATGATGCCGTCGGCGTGCTCGGCGATCAGGTCGGCGTCCATGCGCGGCCACTTGCCCAGCTGGCCCTCGTAGGAGGCCATCGACGACAGGTAGAACAGGTTGCGCAGGCCGGTGGCGTTCTCGGCGAGCATGGTCTGGTGCAGGTACGCGCCGGAGGCCGAGACGTCGTCGGATTTCTGGTGCGGCTCGCCCCACTTCACGCGCTGCTTGTTGAAGCGCGACTCGGGTGCCAGGTACGCCTCGATGCCGATGATCGGCTTGACGCCGGCGGACGTCATCTTCTTGTAGAAGGCGTCGGAGCCGTACATGTTGCCGTGGTCGGTCATCGCGACGGCGGGCATGCCCTGGCGGTCGACCTCGTCCGCGAGCATATCGATCTTCGCCATCCCGTCGAGCATCGAGAACTCGGTGTGATTGTGCAGGTGAACGAAGGACGATTTCTTGGCCATGACCGTCAGTCTAGTCGGCGAATTACACGTACGAAATACGCCTGATCGTTCCTGCTGAGAATGCTTGCCGACGCCACCGCGACGGCACCGCCGGCAGGTGGTGGGGGTAGGGTGACGCGCATGATCTACGGTGTCGCGGCGTATCTGCTCTGGGGGCTCATGCCGGCCTTCTTCCCCCTCCTTCTCCCGGCCGGCCCCCTGGAGATTCTCGCCCACCGCATCGTCTGGGCCGGCGTCATCATGGCCGTGTTCGTCACGGTGCGCCGCGGCTGGGGTGAGTTGCGGCAGGCCTCCGTGCGCACCTGGGCGCGCATGGGACTGGCCGGGTTGCTGATCGCCGGGAACTGGCTGATCTACATCATCGCCGTCAACTCGGGGCACGTCTCCGAGGCCGCGCTCGGCTACTTCATTAACCCGCTGGTCAGCGTCATCTTCGGCGTGATCTTCCTCCGCGAACGGCTGCGCCGCGTCCAGCTGGTCGCGGTGCTGATCGCCGCCGTCGGAGTGCTGCAGCTGACCTTCCTGACCGGCACTCCCCCGGTGCTCGCCCTGTCCCTGGCGCTGACCTTCGGCCTCTACGGGCTGATCAAGAAGCGGGTGGACGTCTCCGCCGCCGGATCGCTGACCGCCGAGACCCTGCTGCTGGCGCCCTTCGCCCTGGGGTACGTGGTCTACCTGGAGGTCACCGGCACGGGCACCATGACCAGCGAGGGGCCGGGGCACCTGGCGCTGCTGGTGTCCGCGGGTCTGGTGACCGCCGTGCCGCTGCTCCTGTTCGGAATGGGCGCGAAGCTGATCCCGCTGTCCACCATCGGGATGCTGCAGTACCTGACCCCGACCATGCAGATGCTCTGGGCGCTGTTCGTGGTCAACGAGCAGCTCGAGCCCGCCCGGTGGATCGGCTTCATCATCATCTGGATCGCGGTGGCCGTCTACCTGATGGAGCTGCTGCACCAGCGGCGGCAGAGAGAGCGGCCGGGGGATCCCGCCACCGTTGTCGACGCCGCCCCTTCCGACTCTGCCGGCACCGAGGCTGACATCCGGAGCTGAACGGGTTCTCTCCCGCCCCTCACCGAGATCACCTGCCCGAAAGGACTTCACCGAGATCGGGGACTGATCTCGGTGAGGAGGCCCCCGCGAGACCGAGAGCGGGTGCTGCTCTCGGCTAAGCGGTCTCGGTCCGGCGATCTCGGTGAGGAGGCGGCCGGCCGCGGCGCGGACTCGGTGATCGGCCGCGCGCCGGATCAGCATCTCCAGCTCGGCGGCCACGTCCTCGGGCACGAGGACCCGGGCGAGCGTCACCAGTGTGTTGCGTTCATCCCCGTCGACGCCCGCCAGCAGCTGCGGGACCGACTCCAGCATCGCTAGTACCGGGGCGGCGGGAGCGATTCCGTCAGTGATCCGCGAGAGCCGACGCGATCAACACGGTGACGTCGGGATCGGTCTCAGGTCCGGGCAGCTCACCGTCGAGGAGCCCGGTACGGAGCCATTCCCCGAACTGGAAGTCACGCGTGCGCGGCGGCCCTCCGCCCCGGATCTCGTCGGCGAGCACCACCGTGAGGCCCACCGGTCGACGGTCCACCACCTTGGGGAATTGTTCGGCATGGTCTCGCCACCCCGGCAGACCGAAGCGGAACCGTACAGATACATGCCGACCACCTCCCCCGGATCAGCCCGGTCCAGGTGGTCCAGCAGCCTGGCGAGGAGCTCATCCATCGGGTCCTTCTCACGATCCCGGTCCCGCTACCGCTCCACCTCCACGGGCCGCACACCGAATCGGCCCCACGCCGCGTCCGGCGGGAGCGCCTCCACGGCGGCGACGTCCTCGTCCTCGGCCACCCCGCGCAGAACTTCGCCGGTGTCCCAGATGATCACGGCGTCGAGATGCTCCGGGACGGGCACGTTGCCGACACCCGAGAGGCTGTGGGCGATGCGGTCGAGTTCGCGGTGGAACACGTCCGCGCGGGTCTCCCCCTCGACCGGCTCGGGCAGCGGGAAGGGTGAGGCGAGCTCGATGATCATGGCGTTGACGCGTCCCACCGGCTCAAGCACCTCCTCGGCCTCGGCCGGGCTCAGGGGGTCGGTGAAGGTGACCAGGGCGAAGGCCTCCTCGTCCGCCGGGGCGGCGGCGAGGCTGTCCGCCGCCCGCCGGCGGTAGTCGTCGAAGGACTCGCCCGCGTCCATGCCGAGCGTGTCCCCGTTGGGCGGCATCGGCTTCGCGGTGCGGTCGTCGAAGATCCCCACGATGAGCAGGGCGGCCAGCGCCACCACCGCGACAACCGCGACGATCTTGCGGATTCTGTCGGCCGGGTCAGTCACTTGCGCACCACGTCCAGCGCGTGCTGCAGGTCATCCGGGTACGGGGCCTCGATCTCCGTCCAGCGGCCGGTGCCCGGGTGGGTGAAGCCGAGGCGCACGGCGTGCAGCCACTGGCGGGTCAGGCCCAGTCGGCCGGCCAGCTCCGGATTGGAGCCGTACATGGGATCACCCACACACGGGTGCTTGATCGCGGACATGTGCACACGGATCTGGTGGGTGCGCCCGGTCTCCAGGGACACCTCCACGAGCGTGGCCTCGGGGAACGCCTCGATCGTCTCGTAGTGGGTCACGGCGTGTTTGCCGTCGCTGGTCACCGCGAAGCGCCAGCCGGCGGAGGGGTGGCGGCCGATGGGGGCGTCGATCGTGCCGGAGAACGGATCCGGGTGCCCCTGCACGAGCGCGTGGTAGGTCTTCTCCACCGTCCGGTCGCGGAAGGCCTGCTTGAGCACCGAGTAACCCCGCTCGGAGGCGGCGACGACCATGACCCCGGAGGTGCCCACGTCCAGTCGCTGCACGATGCCCTTGCGCTCCGGCGGGCCGGAGGTGGAGATGCGGAAACCGGCCGCGGCCAGGCCACCGACCACGGTCGGGCCCTCCCAGCCGACGGTCGGGTGGGCGGCCACCCCGACGGGCTTGTTCACGGCGATGATGTGGGAGTCCGAGTAGAGCACGTCGAGGCCCTCCACCCGCTCGACCTTCGGGGTCAGCGGTTCGGCGGGCTCCGGCAGCGTGACCTCCAGCCACGTGCCCTCGGTCAGGCGGTCGGACTTGCCGACGGCCGCGCCGTCGACGAGCACGTCGCCGTCCGCCGCCAGTTCGGCGGCGACGGTGCGGGAGATGCCCAGCAGCTTGGACAGCGCGGCGTCGACACGCATGCCGGCCAGCCCCTCGGGCACGGGCAGATTACGAATCTCACGACTCATCTGCGGTGACCTCCCTGCGCTCGTCCTCGTCCTGTACCCGCTTCTCCTCCCGGTGCTGCCGCCGCTCGTCGGCCAGCATCGCGATCACGAAGACGACCACGCCGACGGTGATGGCGGAGTCGGCGAGGTTGAACACCGCGAAATCGCCCACCGAGATGAAGTCCACGACGTGGCCGAACCAGAAGCCCGGCTCGCGGAACAGGCGGTCGATCAGGTTGCCCAGTCCGCCGCCGGCGATCAGCGCCAGGCCGACGGCCGTCCCGCGGTGGCGGATGCGCGGGGCCGCGACGGCGACGCCGATGACGAAGGCGAGCTGGATGGTGGTGAACAGCCAGGTGGAGTTCTCCCCCATCGAGAACGCCGCGCCCGGGTTGAACAACAGGAAGAAGCGGAACCAGTCCCCGATCACGGGCACCGGGACGCCTGGTTCCAGCCAGGAGAGCATGATCGCCTTGGTGATCTGATCCACGGCCGCGACGACGAGGACTATCGCGGCCATCAGTGGCACATTCTTCCGGTTTCGCTGGCTTCCCTGACTCACACGGTCCATCTTCCCCCATGCGCTGGGCCAGGGTCCACCCGCCCCTCCCCGTGGGGCGGGCGGGACCGGCGCGTCGGGTACCGTGGACGCGTGCCATCCCAGACCTTCTCCCGGCTCTCCCGGCGCCCCGTCCGCACCCTGGCCGCCGTCGTCACCGCCACCGCCCTGACGCTGGTGGGCTGCTCCGGTGAGGAGGTGGACTCCTCCGTCGAGACCCCCGTGGGTCTGCCGGTCGACCCGCCCCGGGTGACCGTCCAGTCCACCGGATCCGGCCCCGGACAGGTGCTCAGCTACCGCGACGTCCAGGAGGAACGCGACCCGGACTCCCCGCAGCAGTCGGTGAGCGTGGAGGTCTCCGACGGTTTCAACCAGACCCTCGTGCAGGCCGACGCCGTCGACGTGCAGGCCCCGGCCGGCGGCGACGTGAACACCATGACGCTGCCGCTGAGCGGCGGGACCACCGCCGCCGAGGAGGCCGATCCCGAATCCGAGGTCGAGCGGGAGGCCAGTCGCGACGTTGAGCTGCGCCTGGGCCAGCCCTCCTACACGGACCTGGAACTGACCGACGACATCCGCAGCGCCGAGGGCTTCCTGCTCGGCTGGCGCGGCGGGGACGACGGTTCGGTGTCCACCGTGCGCCTGGCGGCCCCGAAGGAGGCCACCGACGAGGGCCGCGCCATGGCCGAGGAGTCGATCATGACGCTGCTGTCGATGCCGGTCATCTTCCCCGAGGAGGCGGTCGGCCCCGGCGCGACCTGGTCGGTGGACTCGCGCGTGACCGGTGACGCCACCCTGCTGCAGACGACCACCTTCACCCTGGTCTCCGTCGAGGGCGACCTGGTCGAGCTGAACGTGGACGTGCAGCAGCGGCCGGCCCTGGGCGCGCTGAACTTCGAGGGCCGGCCCGGCGCGGAGGAGATGGCCGGCGAGACGCTCAACGTGCTCAACTCCAACACCACCAGCGAGGGCAGTCTCACCGTCGACCTGACCAAGCCCCTGCCGGTCGACGGGCGCGTGGCCTACACCACGCGGGTGGTCTACGGCGGCGAGAACTCCGACGTCCGCGTCGTCCAGGACTCCACGAACGCCATCACCTACCGCTGAGTCCTGCGCTAGACTCGTGGTCATGATCCTTCGGTAACTGATCCCCCGGACCCAGATCCCGTCCGCGCGGCCGCAGCCCGTTTGCCGGGTTCCCGCGCGCCGAACCGAAGGAGTCTCCCATGGCCTCTCCCCACCACCTCAAGATCGACGGTGTGAGCTTCACATACCCGGGCGGTGTGCGCCGGGTGCTCACTGACCTCACCTTCGCCGTCCCCTCCGGGCAGGTCACCGGCCTGATCGGCGAGAACGGCGCCGGAAAGTCCACCCTGCTGGAGCTGATCGCCGGCGTCCTGGTCCCGGATGTCGGGACGGTCACCACCCCGCCGACCACCGGTTTCATTGCCCAGGAGACGCAACTGCCGTTCAGCTCGCCGGCCGCCCCACTCATCGACGCCGCCGTGGCCGAGCTGCGCGCCGTCGAGACGCGGATCAGCGAACTGTCCCTGCGCCTGGGTGAGGACTCCTCCCCCGCGGAGGCCGATGAGGTGGCCCGTGACTTCGACGCCGCCCTGGCCCGCGCGGAGCAGTCCGGGGTGTGGGAGCTCGACTCCCGCATCGCCTCGGTGCTCGCCGGTCTCGGCCTGGCCGACGTCCCCCTGGAGACCACACTGGGCGAGATGTCCGGGGGCCAGCGCCGCCGCTTCGCGCTCGCGGCCCTGCTGCTGCGCCCGGTGGACGCCCTCGTGCTCGACGAACCGACGAACCACCTCGACGACGCGGGCGTGGACTTCCTCATCGCGGAGCTGCAGGATTTCCCCGGTCCGGCGCTGGTGGCCAGCCACGACCGCTTCTTCCTCGACGCCGTCGCGGACTCGCTCGTCGACCTCGACCCGGGGCTGGGGCCGGAGGGCGGCGTCGGCGAGGCGACCCGGCAGGGCACGCAGTTCACGGGCGCGTTCACCGACTATCTCGCCGCCCGGGAGACCACCCGCCGCCGCTGGGCGGAGCTCCATGCCGCGCAGGAACACGAGCGTGCCCGCCTGGAGAAAGCCGCCGGGCAGGGTGAGAACGACATCTTCCACAGCTCCACGCCGAAATCGGAGTCGCGGATCTCGCAGAAGTTCTACGCCGACCGGGCCGCGAAGACGGTGGGCAACCGGCTGCGCTCGGCGCGCTCCCGACTCGAGGCCCTGGAGCGGGCAGCCATCCCCGCCCCGCCGGCGCGCCTGCGCTTCCACGGCATCCCGGAGCACGTCACGCTGGCCGTCCTCGGCGAGCCCGCGGTCGTCGCCCGGGATCTGGTGGTCACCGACCGGCTGGGGCCGCTGACGGTGACGGTGCAGCCGGGTCAGCATCTGCTGGTGGAGGGCCCCAACGGGGCGGGCAAGTCCACCTTCCTGGCGACGCTCGAGGGCCGGCTCACCCCGGATGAGGGGCTGCTGCGCATCCCCGAGGAGATCACGGTGGCCCGGCTGAGCCAGGACGACGAGTGGGTGGAGCTGGACACCCCGGCCGCGGAGATCTTCGCCGCCCGCGTCCCGTCCGGTTCCCCCGACCTGCGGGAGATGGGCCTGATGAACGAGGAAACCGCCGCCCGGCCCCTGGGGGAACTCTCCCTGGGTCAGCGGCGGCGGGTGTCGCTGGGCATCATCCTGGCGTCACCGCCGGATCTGCTGCTGCTCGACGAGCCGACCAACCACCTCTCCCTCGCGCTCGCGGAGGAGCTGGAGCAGGCGCTGGCCGATTTCCCCGGCACGGTCGTCATAGCCACCCACGACCGGTGGATCCGTCGGCGCTGGCAACAGCGTACCGACGGCCGGGCGAGACTGGTCACCCTGGAAAGGTGACCGGCCGGTCGAGCAGACCGGTTACTGCGCCGGGGCCGGAGCCGGCTCCTCGGCGGGGGCCTCCGCCGGCGCCTGGGCCGGATCCTCGGCCGGGGCCTCACCGGTGTTGTCGAGGCACATCGCCGGCACCTGCTCGGGCGCGACGGTGTTGGTGATCAGGGTGCAGGCCCAGGACTGGGACAGCTTCCAGGTGCCGTCCTCGTGGATGAACTCGACGTTGTCGGCCACCTGGGCGGGCTGGTCCGGCAGGGTGAAGTTCACCGTGGCCAGGACGGAGTCCGGGGTGTAGCCCGGCAGGACCGGGTCGACGACCTGGAAGTCCGCGCCGGACTCCTCCTTGGAGATGGTCATGGTCTCGAACAGCTCGGGCGCGGTCTCACCGCCCTGCACGGTGGTCACACGCTCCTCCATCGGCAGCGAGGAGTCGGTGGCCTTCGACAGCACCGCGTTGAGGTCGGCGGCGGTCGGCAGCTCCGGGGCGGCCTCGGTGGTGGTCTCCGCGCTGGTGGTGGTTTCGGTGGTCTCCGTGGTGGTTTCCTCCCCGCCGCAGGCGCTCAGCGCGAGGGCGGCGCCGAACGCGGCGGTGAGGGCGGTGATCTTGGACAGCTTCACGTAATCTCCTCGGTCGGTGGTGGCGCCGTCAGGTGCAGGTGGCGGGGAACTGGTGCCCCGGGTGGGTACATGACGCCAGCATCGGGCTAAATCGTACACGTTACCATTCCGTGATTTCACATCCGTGCGGGAGCAGACCGGCGCTGTCCGTGGCCCCCACTGTGGCAGTCTGGTGCCATGAGCCCCACCTCCCCGCGCATCAGCGTCCTGACCACCGGCGGGACGATCGCCTGCCGCACCGCCGCCGACGGATCCCTCTCCCCCACGGTCACCGGCCCCGAGCTCGTTGCCGCCATGAGTGCAGTAGGCACAGTGGGCACAGTGGGCGCAGTGGCCGACCGTACCGGCGCCGGCCCGGACGTCCGCGCCCGCGAACTCACCCTGCTCGACTCGTCGAAGATCACGCTCGCCGACGTCGACGGGCTCATCGCTGCCGTGCGCGGGGAACTCGCCGACCCGCACGTCACCGGCGTGGTGGTCACCCACGGCACCGACTCGATGGAGGACTCCGCCCTCGCCCTGGACCTGGTCCACGACGATCCCCGCCCCGTGGTCTTCACCGGCGCGCAGCGCGCCTTCGACCACCCGGAGACCGACGGCCCCGGCAACCTGGCGGCCGCGGTGGAGCTGGCCGCCGACCCGGCCGCCCACGACCGCGGCGTGCTCCTGGCCTTCGGCGGGCAGGTGCTGCCGGCCCGTGGACTCATCAAGCGACACACCTCGGAGCTGGCCGCCTTCGCCTCGGCGGCCGCGGCGGACCTCGCCCGGCCCGAACCGCTGCCCGTGGTCCCGCTCGCCGGCACGGAGGTCATGGTCCTGGCCGCCTGGCCCGGCGCGGGACGCGAACTCGTCGACGCCGCCGTGGCCGCCGGTGCGCAGGGGCTGGTCATCGAGGCCCTCGGCTCGGGCAATATCGGCGCGGGCATGGGCGAGGGCGTGGTGGACGCGCTCGACGCGGGCATCCCGGTGGTGATCTCCACCCGCGTGCCGGAAGGCGCGGTCAAGCTCGCCTACGCCGGTTCCGGCGGCGGAGCCACCCTGGCCGGGCACGGGGCCGTCGCGGCCGGCCACCTGCGCGCCGGGCAGGCGCGGATGGTGCTGGCCACCGCACTCGCCGCGGGCGTGGATCCGGCGGCGTTGTTCTAGTTGTTCTAGTTGTTCCGGCCGTTCCGGCCCGCGTTCCGCCGGTCGACCATCTCGTTGATCCAGACCGGCGCGTACGGGGACGTGCAGTTCGGCGGCGTCGGATAGTCCTTGAGCACCGCCAGGCGCTCACCGATCGCCAGCGCCCTCGCCCGGTGCCCCTCGTGGTGGATCCCGATCTGGGCCAGGCAGTTGTTCATCGCCCACTGCAACCGGTCCGGGGCCTGCCCCATCTCCGCCTCGATGACGTCGAGCAGCCCGGAAAGATCCAGTCCCGACGGCTTCTTGACGATCCGCTCCGCGGTCAGTTCCCAGCCCGCGGCCGCGACCCGGGCGTCCGCATCGGCGGACCAGGACAGACGCAGCTCCTCGGAGCGCGGATGCTTCTTGCCCAGGTAGTTGACCAGCCAGTCCTGTTCCTTGGGCGTGCGCGCCTGACGCAGCATCGCATCCAGCTCATCCATCTCGTAGTTGCGGGGACGGCTGATGAGGACGGCCAGCAGCCGGGCCGCGGAATCCCCCGTCGCCCACAGCTCGCGGGCGAGCTCAGGCCGGCTCTTCAACCGCTTGGCCACCGCCCGCAGCCTGGTCAGGTTCACGCCGTGGTCGTCGCCGTGCCGGGCGTTGACCTCACGGATCCTCGGGTCCTCGAGTTCGGCCAGCTCGGCCGTCACCGCGGTTGCTGTCTCGGTCACTGTCTCGGGCATCGCGCTCTCCTGTTCTCCGGGTACGGGTTCACCCTAGAACGGGACCCGGACACGAGAGCCGGCGAGGACGACAGACCGGGAGTACGGCCCTCCACGACGGCACCGTTGCGCGGGCGCCACCCCACGGACCTCAGCGTTCGGCGGCGAGGATCATCCGGTCCACGGTACCGAGCACCTCATCGACGTAGGCGGGATTCACGCCCGGTTCGCGCCGGGCGGCGATCAACTCCTCCTGGGCCGCGCGAAGCGCCCCGAGGCGCAGCTTCCCGGCGGCGCGCCGCTGTTCGGCGAACCGTCCGGCGGCCTCGGTATCGTCGCCCAGCTCCCGGCTGATCCACTGCCGGATGGCGTCGATCCTCTCCGTCGGGACCTCGGGGTGCTCTTCCAGGTGGGCCCGGGCCGCCCGGCGCACCCGCTCGACCAGCTCGGCCCGGGCCTGATCCCCGGCGGCATCGGGGCCCTGCTCCAGATTCAGCCGGCCCATCAGCCACGGCAGCGTCAGCGCGGGCAGGACCATGGTGATCAGCAACACCACCAGGGCGATGACCGCGAGCTCGTGGTGGAAGGGGAAGAAACCGGAGGGGATGGACAGCACCAGGGCGAGGGTAACCAGACCGCGCATGCCGGCCCAGCTCATCAGCAGTGCCTCCTGCATGCGCAGGGGAGCGGTGTTGGTGCGGCCCCGCCACCGGTTGATCCGGTAACTCCCCCACAGCCAGAGGAAGCGCACCGCGATGGCCGCCAGGGACAGCACCACGCCGACCCCCACCGCGGCCCACAGATCGGAGCCGACCTCCTCGACGGCGTCCCGCACACTCAGGCCGATCAGTCCGAAGGCGACGCCCGTGAAGAGGATCTCCACCGTTCCCCAGAAGGCTCCGCCGGACAGCCGGTCCTCCGCGCCGATCGACGCCCGCGAGTTCATCTCCACGGCGGCGATGACGATCGCGATGACCCCGGAGGCCCCCACCTCCTCGGCGAGGAGATAGATGGCGAAGGGCAGCACCCAGGTCAGCGCGTTGCTCGCCTCGACGCTGGGGACATGGTCGGTGAACCAGGCCGACAGCCGGCCGCTGAGCAGGCCGAGGGCCACGGCGGCGATCACGGACCACAGGAAGCTGAGCACCCCGGCGGTCCAGGACAGCTCGGAGCCCGCGACCAGGGCGCCGAGCGCCACGTGGAAGGTCACGATCGACGCCGCGTCGTTGAACAGCCCCTCACTCTGCAGCGAGGTGATGATGCGCCGTGGAATGCCCACCGGTTCCGCGACCGCGTCCACGGCCACGGGGTCCGGCGGGGCGAGGGCGGCGGCCAGCACGATGGCCGCGGCCACCCCGATGCCCGGCAGCAGCAGAAGGGTGACGCCGGTCAACACCGCGATCGTGGCGAACACCAGCAGCACCGACAGGGAGACGATGGTGGAGAGCTGACCGCGGATCACGGGCCAGGAGGTGCGGCGCGCCAGGGCCCACAGCAGCGGTGGCAGGAACACCGGGAGGATGAGTTCGGAGGGGATCTCCAGTTCCGGGATCCCCGGAACCAGGAATGCCCCCGCGGTGACGATGGTGAGCAGGGCGGGCCAGGGCAGCCCGATGCGCTCGCCGACCGCAACCACAGCGACGGTCGTCAGAAGGAGCGCGGCGATCATCAGCAGGGTGGTCATGTCCCCTGTTATACGCCCGCGGGCGACCCTGCGCGGACGGGCCCCCTAGCCGTCCGCCAGGGCCTCACGCGCCTCCCGCTCGGCGAGCCAGTCGCCCCAGTCGAGACTGTCCACCGGATCCGCGGGTGCCAGGACCGGATCGTCGACGGCGAAGGAGCGGGTGCGGCCTGGCCCGGTGGTGCGCGTCTCGAAGCGCACGGTGACCACCCCGTGGCCGGAGCCCTGCACCCAGCCGTGCCCGTACTCCGGGTGGCGCACGTCCTGCGTGGCCCGCCACCCCGAGGGCGGGGGCGGCTCGTCGATCTCCACGACCTCCTCGCCGGCGGATTCTCCCCCGCGCACGCCGACCTCGTAATCGGTGGTCGGGGGCTCGGGGCGGACGACCTGCCGGTCGAGTTCGGGGAAGAGCACGTCCTGCCGGGCGGTCTCCAGCCCGGAGAAGCTGACCCCCACCAGGCGGATGGGCCCCACCTCGTCGGGGTAGCGGGCCAGGCGCGCGGCGGTGGCCAGCAGGGTGTCGAGGTCGTCGGTCGCGTACGACAGGGTCAGGGAGCGGGACTCGATGCGGAAGTCCGCCATCCGCAGCTTGACGGTGACGGTGCGCGCCCCGCGGCCGTCGCGGAGCAGCCGCCGGTGCGCCCCCTCCCCCGCCCGGGTGATCGCGGCGTCGACCTGGCCCGTGGTGGTCAGGTCGGTCTCGTAGGTGTGCTCGGCGGAGACCTGCTTGGCCTCCGCGCGCGGGGCGACGGGGCGGTCGTCGGTGCCGCGGGCGAGCGTCCACAGGCTCAGGCCCACCGTCGCGCCGAGGCTGATCTCCACCTCCTTCCGGCTCATCGCCGCCAGGTCCGCGATCGTGTCGATGCCCATCTGGTGCAGTTTCGCCCCGGTGACGGGTCCGACGCCCCACAGCACCTTCACCGGCATGGGACCCAGGATCTCCCGCTGCTCCTCGACGGGGATGAGGAACACCCCGTCGGGCTTGGCGGCGTCGGAGGCGATCTTCGCGTACTGCTTGCCCGAACCCGCGCCGATCGACGCCGGCAGCCCGGTCTCCTCGCGGATGATCCGCCGCAGGTTCTCCGCCCAGGCCCGGACCTCGTCGGGGCTTGTGTCCGCCAGCTCGGGCGGCTCCAGGAAGCCCTCGTCGATGCTGAGGCGTTCAACGACGCCGGCCTCGCGGGCGACGATCTCGAAGACGCGTCTCGACGCCGTGCTGTAGACCTCCTTGCGCGGGGCGACGACGACCGCGGACCAGCCGACCAGTGCGCGGGCCTGGTGCATGGGCATCGCCGAGCGGGCGCCGTAGGGGCGGGCCTCGTAGGAGGCCCCGGCGACGACGCCGCGGCCGCTGACCCCGCCCACGAGGACCGGGCGGCCGCGCAGGGTGGGGCGGGTCAGCTGCTCGCAGGACGCGAAGAAGGCGTCCATGTCGATGTGCAGTACCCAGCGTCTCATCACTGACCAGGGTAATCGACCACGTGTGCGGTGGTCCCGTCGACCGTCGCCTGCGCGCGGCGCCCGGTTGAGAGTAGGGTCACACGTGTCCCCCAATCCCACGACCGGGAGGTAGCACTGTGGATCCGATGTATCTGATGGAACAAGCCGTGGAGCTGGCCCGCGAAGTGTACGAGGGCGAGACCGACGAGACCGGTGAGCCGCACATCGAGCACATCACCCGCGTGGCCGGCATCCTCCGCGAGAAGGGCGCGAACACCGACGCCGTGGCGGTCGCCTGGCTCCACGACCTCGTCGAGGACACCGACGTCACACTCGACGACCTGCGCGAGATGGGCTTCACCGAGACCATCGTCGACGCCGTCGACCTGCTCACCCACGAGGAGGGCCGGTCCCTTGAGGAGCACCTCACGCGACTGCGCGGGGACGACCTCGCCCGCGCGGTCAAGCACGCGGACCTGACCGACCACGCCTCCGAGGAGCGTCTGTCCCGGCTCGACCCCGCTGAGCGGGAGCAGACGCGGGACCGGTGCCACCGGGGCCTCGAACTGCTCGAGGGCGCCGGGGTGTAGTCCCCCGCCCGCCCTCACGGGCGCCGCAACGCCACCGCCGCGACGACGAAGACGATGCCCGCCAGCTCCGCCCAGGACAGCCACTGGCCCAGGGCGAACGCGCCGATGACCGCGGCGACCAGCGGCAGGATGGCCTGCAGGAGGGCGAAGTACGCGGAGCCGGCCATGCGCAGGACCACCTGGTCCAGGCTGTACGGGATCGCCGCCGAGAGCAGGCCGAGCCCGGCGGCCAGGCCGACGACCTGCATCGCGGACATGTCGACGGTCGTGGGCCACAGCCACAGGATCAGCGGCAGGCCCACGACGGCCGCCCACGCGAAACCAGTGGCGATCGACGTCCGGGAGGTCGCCGCGTCACCCGCGATGCGGGAGCCGGCGACGATGTAGCCGGCCCACAGAGCACCGGCGAGCAGGGCGAAGAGGATGCCGTCGGCGGAGGTCGCCCAGCTTGCCCCGGAGATCACGAGCACCCCGGCCGCGGCGAGGATGAGCGCCCCCCAGTCCCGCACCGAGCGGGAGCCGAAGGCCGCCACGACGATGGGGCCCAGGAACTCGATGGCCACCGCGGTGCCCATGGGCAGACGGGCGATGGCCTCGTAGAAGGTCATGTTCATGCCCATGGTCACGATGCCGTAGACGGCGGCCCGGAAGCCGGTCTCGCCGATGAAGTCCCGCAGCCGCGGGCGGTTGAACACGACGAGGATGACGGCCGCCGCGGCCATGCGGAACCAGGCGACGACGACCGGCGGGAAGACCTCGAACAGGCCGACGGCGATCGCCGCGCCCGCGTACAGCGAGACACCCGAGACCACCATGACCGCCGGGGCGGCCCACCGGTTGCGGTTCTGCGCCGCGGCACTGTTCTCCCCTGTCACGGGAGCCACTCTATCCCGGCGCGGGTGAAGCGAGGGCATCAGCTCGGGGTGACAGGCGCCTTTCCCTGTCCGGGACGTGCCCCCGCAGCACCATCCCCCCCGGCTGGAGGTTCATGTGCGGGCGAACCAGTGCGCAGCTGCGCACTCCTGAACCTGCGGCGGGGCGCAGACGGGAAGGGCCTCCGGGCGGGATCAGCGTCCCGCCCGGAGGCCCCTGCCGGTCGAACCGGGCTAGTTCTTCGCCACCGTGGCGGTCGCGCCCTTGACGACGTCGTGGACGTCGTCACCGGTCAGCGGTTCGGTGGTGACCTCGAGGGAGGTGGCCAGGACCTCGCCGGCGATGAGGCCGCGGTGGCGGGTGGCCCACTCCTCCTTGTCCGCCGGGACCGACAGGGTCACGGTGATGCGGTCGGAGACCGCCAGGCCGGTGGCCTTGCGGGCGTCCTGCAGGCCGCGGATGACGTCCGCGGCCCAGCCCTCGGCCTCGAGCTCCTCGGTGAGCTCCATGTCGAGGACGACCAGGCCGTCGATGCCGTCGATGCGCGCGGTGGAGTCCGGATCGGCGGCGACGAGGCGCTCGGTGAACTCGTCCGGGTTCAGCTCGATGCCGTCGGCGACGACCGTCTCCCCCGCCCGCTCGTAGTTGCCGGCCTTGACGGCCTTGATGGCGCGCTGGACGTCCTTGCCCAGACGCGGGCCGGCAACCTTGGCGTTGACGACGACCTCGAAGGTGCCCACGGAGTCGACGTCGCTGGTGAGCTGGACGTCTTTGACGTTGACCTCGTCGCGGATGATGGGCGCGAAGTCGGCGAGCTTCCCGGAGTCCGGCAGCGCCACGGTCAGCGACGGCAGCGGCAGGCGGTTGCGCAGCTTGTGGGCCTTGCGCACCGAGGAGGCCGCGGAGCACACGCCGCGGGTGGCGTCCATGGCGGCGACCAGCGCGTCGTCGGCCGGGATGTCCGCGGCCGCCGGGTAGTCGGCCAAGTGGACCGAGCGCTCTCCGGTCAGGCCGCGCCAGATGACCTCGGAGATGTACGGCAGCAGCGGGGCCGTGACCCGGGTGAGGACCTCGAGCACCGTGTAGAGGGTGTTGAAGGCCTCCGGGTGCTCGTCATCGCCGGCCCAGAAACGGTCGCGGGAGCGGCGCACGTACCAGTTGGTCAGGGCGTCGGCGAACAGGCGGACCTGGTCGCAGGCACCGGCGATGTCGGTGTCGCGCAACGCGGCGTCGACACCGGTCACGAGGTCGTGCAGCTTGGCCAGGATGTAGCGGTCGAGCACGTGCTCGGAGTCGACGGACCACTCCGCGGTCTTCGAGGAGTACAGCTGCAGGAAGGAGTAGGCGTTCCAGATCGGCAGCAGCGCCTGGCGCACGCCGTCGCGGATGCCCTGCTCGGTGACGATGAGGTTGCCGCCCCGCAGGATCGGCGAGGACATCAGGAACCAGCGCATGGCGTCCGAGCCGTCGCGGTCGAAGACCTCGTTGACGTTCGGGTAGTTGCCCTTGGACTTGGACATCTTCTGCCCGTCCTCGCCGAGGACGATGCCGTGGGCGACGACCTTCTTGTACGCCGGGCGGTCGAACAGCGCGGTCGACAGCACGTGCATGGTGTAGAACCAGCCGCGGGTCTGCCCGGAGTACTCGACGATGAAGTCGGCCGGCGAGTGGGTGTCGAACCACTCGCGGTTCTCGAAGGGGTAGTGCTTCTGGGCGAACGGCATGGAACCGGACTCGAACCAGCAGTCGAGGACCTCCGGCACGCGCCGCATGGTCGACCGGCCGGTGGGATCGTCCGGGTTCGGGCGGGTCAGCTCGTCGATGTAGGGGCGGTGCAGATTCTCCGGGCGCACGCCGAAATCGCGCTCGAGCTCGTCGAGGGAGCCGTAGACGTCGACGCGCGGGTACTCCTCCGAGTCGGAGACCCACACCGGGATGGGCGAGCCCCAGTAGCGGGAGCGGGAGATGTTCCAGTCGCGCGCGCCCTCGAGCCACTTGCCGAACTGGCCGTCGCGGATGTGCTCCGGCAGCCACTCGATCTCGTTGTGGTTGAGCTCGACCATGCGGTCGCGGATCTCGGTGACCTTGACGAACCAGCTCGGCAGGGCCATGTAGATCAGCGGCTGGCCGGAGCGCCAGGAGTGCGGGTAGGAGTGCTCGATGGTGTCGTGGCGCAGGACGCGGCCGGCGGCCTTGAGGTCGCGGATGATGTCCTTGTTGGCGTCGAAGACGAGCTGGCCGGCGTACGGGGCGACCTGCTCGGTGAACTTGCCGTCCATGTCCACCGGGATGACCAGGTCGATGTCGAGGGCCTGGCAGGCGGCCATGTCGTCCTCACCGAAGGCCGGGGCCTGGTGGACGATGCCGGTGCCGTCCTCGGTGGTCACGTACTCGGCGGCCAGGATCTGGAAGCCGTTGCGCATGTCCGCGAAGAAGTCGAAGATCGGCCGGTAGGAGAAGCCGACCAGCTGCGCGCCGGTGAAGGTGGCCGTGACCTCGTGGTCCCCGCCGAACTCCTTGGCGTAGGAGCCCAGCAGGTTCTCGGCCAGCAGCAGGGTGCGGCCGGCGAACTCCGCCAGGCCGTCCTCGCCGACCTTGACCAGGGAGTAGTTGACCTCCGGGTGGACGGCCAGCGCCGAGTTCGACGGCAGGGTCCACGGGGTGGTCGTCCAGGCCAGCGCCGCGGCGTCGGCGAGCTGCGGGTTCTCGGCCAGGGTCTGCTCGGCGGCGGTGCCCGGGCGGGCGCCGGTGAGCGGGAAGGTGACCGTCAACGCCGGGTCCTGGCGCATCTTGTAGGAGTCGTCCAGGCGGGTCTCGTGGTTGGACAACGAGGTGTGCTCGGCCCAGGAGTAGGGCAGCACGCGGAAGCCCTGGTAGATCAGGCCCTTGTCGTAGAGGTTCTTGAACGCCCACATGACCGACTCCATGAAATCCATGTCCATGGTCTTGTAGCCGTTCTCGAAGTCGACCCAGCGCGCCTGACGGGTGACGTACTCCTCCCACTCCTTGGTGTACTGGAGCACGGAGGTGGCGCAGTAGTCGTTGAACTTGGCCAGGCCCATGTCCTCGATCTGGCCTTTGTCGGTGATGCCCAGCTGCTTCTCCGCCTCGAGCTCGGCCGGCAGGCCGTGGGTGTCCCAGCCGAAGACACGCGGGACGTGGTAGCCGGCCATGGTGCGGTAGCGCGGGATGATGTCCTTGACGTAGCCGGTGAGCAGGTGCCCGTAGTGCGGCAGTCCGTTGGCGAACGGGGGGCCGTCGTAGAAGATGTACTCCTCGGAGCCCGCGCGCTGCTCGAGTGAGGCCTGGAAGGTGGCGTCCTCCCTCCAATAGGCGAGGACGTTTTCCTCCATGTCCGGGAACCGGGTGGATCCCCCGGTCATGTCCACCCTGGGGTAGACGCCGCCGACCTGGTCGGTCATAGCTTCGTTCACTTCCTTCACACACGACGGTTCTTGCGCAACTGGTGTACAGGGACGCGTTCTCCGCGCGGTACCACCCTGCTTGGGCTCCCGGCCGTGGCCGTGGAGAGCCCCACTTCGTTTCGTGGTGAAGGTCTGTGACGGTCCCACCCGTCCGGTTCTACTGGGCGGGACCATGCCCCGCTGTTCTTCCGGAACGCTCCCCGGTGATGGCCGGATCATCGCGGTACCCGCCGGGACTGCTCCCCGGCGGCGATACGTGGGAAAGTATACCCCCGTCCGTCAAATCCGCCCGGTTCGGGCCGGGCGGTGCCTGGGCCGGCGTCAGCGCCGACGACGCTGCCGGAGGTCGGCGCCCAGGGCCGCCAGGCCACCGCCCACCGCCGGGAAGAGCAGCCACAGCCAGGCTGCGGCGCCGGTGGCCACGTACGCGACCAGCGCGGTGAAGGCGACGAGGGAGAACCCGAGGGCGGCAAGCAGCATGGCGGGCGGGGGACCTCCGGTCAGGATCCGGGACGGGGTGGGGACGAGGGGAAAACACGTGCTCCCCGGGGACCGTGTGGGGTCCGGCGGGGAGCTAGGGGGCTGGCGCTGCGGGGGTCGGGCTAGTTGTCCTTGCCGACGCCGTCGCCGCTCGGGGCGGAGGAGCCGCGGGACTCCAGCTCCTCGAGCTGGGACTGCAGCATGGTCTTCAGGCGGGTGCGGTACTCGCGCTCGAAGGTGCGCAGCTCGGAGATGCGGGACTCCAGGGCCGTCTGCTGCTGCTTGACGGTGTTCATGATCTCGGCGTGCTTGCGCTCGGCGTCGGCCTGCAGGGCATTGGCCTTGTCCTGGGCCTGTCGGATCTGGGCCTCGGCGCGGGAGTTCGCGTCGTTGACGGTCTCCTCGGCGCGCTTCTCCGCGTCGGCGATCATGCTCTTGGACCGGCTGTCGGCCTCGGAAAGCTGGTTCTGGGCGTTCTTCTCGGCCTCGGCGAGCTGGGCCTTGGCGCGGGAATCGGCGTCGGCCAGCTGGGCCTTGGCGCGGGAATCGGCATCGGCCAGCTGCTTCTCGGCGGCACCGCGGGCCTCGTCCAGCATGGAGCGGGACTCGGCCTGCGCCTCGGAGGTCAGGCGGTCGGCCATCTCCTGGGCCAGGCCCAGCACCTTGGCGGCCTGCATGTGGGTGTCGGCGGTGGCCACCCCGGAGGCACCTGCGCCCGCGGCGGCGGTGGTCGCGGCGGCACCGGAGGCGGCCGCAGCGGCCGGGGCGTTGGAGGTGGAGGCGCTGGACTTCTTCGCCTCGGCGGCCTCGGCGCGGGCCTTGTCGGCGGCGTCCTTGTTCTTCTTGGCCTCATCCTTGGCGGTCTTGGCCTCGGCCTCGGCCTTCTCGGTGGCCTTCTTCGCGTCCGTGAGCTTGGCCTCGTACTCGTTGCGCAGCTTGGTCTCGAGCTCCTTGCGCAGCTTGGCCTCATCCACCTGGGAACCGGCGGCGGCACCCGCACCGGCGGCACCGGCGGTGCCCGTCTTGCCGCCCTGGTCCCGGGAATCCAGTTCCTCGACACGGGAGCGCAGGTCGTCGTTCTCCTCCTGCAGCTGCGAGAGCGTGTCCTCGACGAGGTCGAGGAACTGGTCGACCTCGTCCTCGTTGTACCCCCGCTTGCCGATAGGCGGCTTACTGAAAGCGACATTGTGCACGTCAGCTGGTGTCAGCGGCATTGGAGTTCCCTTCGAGTTTCGTCGGCCCCTGGGGGCTGGTGCGGGACGGCCCACACGGTGCGTTTCAAATAATCGTACGTGGTGGTCCCCGATGAGTGTAGTCGTTCGGACATGGTCGGGGGCCACCAGACACGTTAAATCTTTACCGGAGGTGAACGCGCCCGACCACCCGGCAGACCGCATTTCTCCGGGGAGGTCACACGACCATGGTGTTGAAGACCACGGAGGTGAGGATCGACAGGACAATGAACAGCACGATCACCGAGAGATCGAGTGCGACGTTGCCCAGCCGCAACGGGGGGATCACGCGCCGCAGGGCCTTGACCGGGGGATCCGTGATCACGAAGAGCGGCTCCGCGACCATGATGAACCACCGGGGCGGCTGGAAGTTGCGCGAGAACGACTGGATCATCTCGATCACGATGCGCGCGATGAGGATGAGCGCGAAGAGACGGAGGACGATGTAGAGGATGGTTCCAAGCAGGGTCACGCTCACCGAGCCTATCGGAACCGGGCCCGGATCCACGAACACCCCGCCACCTGGGCGGGGTGTTCGACTGCCACGGGGTGTGGGGGCGGGTCGGGTGGCCGGTCCGGCCGGGATCGGCTAACGCAGACCGGCGGCCCGCTCGAGATCCAGGGTGGACACGGACGCGTTCTCGGGGACGATGGCGAACAGGGTGCGTTCGCCGCCGTCGAGCTTCTTCATCTGGCCGCGCACGGCGAAGCACAGGCCGGCGGCGAAGTCGATGACGCGCTTGGCCTCGGACTTGTCCACGTGGGTCAGGTCGAACACGACCGCGTCGCCGTCGCGGAAGGGCTCGCCGATCAGGGTGGCCTCGGTGTAGGAGGTCAGCTGCACGGGAACGATCGTCGCGGAGTAGGCGCGCGGGGCGGGACGGGGGGCGACCGGTGCCGGCGCCGGGGCGGGGGCCTCGGGCTCAGGGTAACGGTCGTAGTCGTCGTAGTCGCGCTCCCGGCGCGGGGCCGGGGCGTAGGCGGCGGAACCGTCGTTACGGTAACGCGGCTCGTCGTCGTAGTAGGCGTCCTCGTGCTCCATGTCCACCGGAGCCAGGCCGAAGAACTCCTTGGCGCTCTTCATGATTGACATGTCGTGGTCTCCCTCTCGGTTTCTACCCCGTCTGTGCAGCTGATACCGCATGTTACAGATGTACTGGGACTTACGGTAGCTTTCGCTCACCGAGCACGCCGGTTCCGACACGCACGATATCCGAGCCCGCGCAAATCGCGGCCTCCAGATCCGCCGACATGCCGGCCGACAACGTCATCGTCCGCCCCATCCGCTCGCCGAGCCGGTCGGCCAGCCCGCGCGCACCGGCGAAGACCTCCGCGGGGTCGGAACCCAGCGGGGGCACGCACATCAGGCCCGTCAGCTCGAGGTGGGCGGCCTCCTCGACGGCGTCGGCGAGCTCGTCGAGATCACCGGCCGCCACTCCCCCGCGCCCCGGGTCGCCGTCGGCCGACAGCTGCAGGTGGCAGGGCAGGCTCGCCGACTCCCGTTCGCCGCGCTCGAGGGCGAGCGCCACGCCGCGGTCGAGCCCCCGGGCCAGGCGCACGGAGTCCAGCGAGTGGACGGCCGTGGCCCAGCGGGCCACGGCGTTGGCCTTCTTGGTCTGGATCTGGCCGATCATGTGGATGCGGGCCGCCGGCACCTCGCCGGCCTTGGCGCGGGCCTCCTGCTCGCGGTTCTCGGCGACGTCGGTGACGCCGAGTTCCACCAGCCGGGCGAGGTCCGTGGCCGGGTGGAACTTGGTCACCGGCAGCAGCCGGATCTCCCCCGGGTCACGGCCGGCGGCCCGGGCGGCGTCGGCGATGCGTTCGCGCACGCGCGCCAGGTTCTCCCGCAGTTCGGTGGTGCGTTCGGAGTCTGTCCCGTGCACTGCCCTACCCCCTGCCCGTCAGCCACACCAGGCCGGCCTGGCGGCCGGTGGTCCCCTCCCGACGGTAGGAGAAGAAGTCGGTGTCCTCAATGGTGCAGCGCGGGTCGGCCTCGATGCCGGTGACGCCGAGGCTCATCAGCTGGCGCACCAGGCCGGCGCGGACGTCGATGCCCCAGGTGCCCTGCCGGGTGCGGGTGCGTGAGCCGGGCAGGCGGGACTCTACGTCGTCGGCCATCTCCTGCGGCACCTCGTAGTGGCGTCCGGAGGCGGCGGGGCCCAGCAGTGCCTGGATGCCGGTGGGCGTGGCTCCGAGTTCGACCATCTTCTCCACGGTGCGGGCCACGATGCCGTTGCGCGCGCCCATGCGTCCGGCGTGGACGGCGGCCGCGACGCCGGCGGTGTGGTCGGCGAGCAGGACCGGCACGCAGTCGGCGACCAGCACGGCCAGGGCCAGGCCCGGGCGCGTGGTCACCAGGGCGTCGGTCGTCTCGACCGGTCCGGCCTGCGGTCCGTCGACCACGGTGACCGTGTTGGAGTGGATCTGCTCCATCCACACGATGTCGGTCGGGTCCAGGCCGACGGCCCCGGCCAGCCGTTCCCGGTTGGCGGCGACGTGCGCCGGGTCGTCACCGACGTGGTCGGCGAGGTTGAAGGAGTCGTAGGGGGATGCGGAAGCCCCGCCCGCACGGGTGGTGAACACCATGCGGACGGGGCGGTTGTCCTGGGTCAATCGCATGACCCGAGGCTAGCGCATGAAGCTGGGCACATCGAGATCGTCGCCGTCGTCGCGGTTGTCGCGGCCACGGCGGTCGTCGCGGTAGCGGTCCTCACCGGAGGTGAACAGCCCGCCGGAACGGTGGCGGGGCTCCTCGGCGCGGTGGCGCGGGGCGGACGGGGCCGGGGTCGGATCCCGGCGCTCCTGGACCGGCTCGCGGTCGCGCTCGGCGAACAGGGAACCGCGCTCGGAGGCCGGGGCCGGGGTCGGGCTGGGGGCGGCCTCGCGCTCGGGCGAGTTCGATGCGGGGGCGGGGTTCTTCGCGGCGTCGAAACCGGTGGCGATGACGGTGACGCGCACCTCGTCGCCGAGGTTGTCGTCGATGATGGTGCCGAAGATGATGTTGGCGTCCGGATCGGCCTGGTCCTCGACCAGCGTGGCGGCCTCGTTGACCTCCTGCAGACCCAGGTCGGAGCCGCCGGCCACCGACAGCAGCACGCCCTTGGCGCCCTCCATGGTGGACTCGAGCAGCGGGGAGTTGATCGCCTGCTTGGCGGCGACCATGACGCGGTCGTCGCCACGTGCGGAGCCGACGCCCATGAGCGCGGAGCCGGCGTCCGCCATGACCGAACGGACGTCGGCGAAGTCCACGTTGATCACGCCGGGGGTGGTGATCAGGTTCGTGATGCCCTGGACACCGTTGTGCAGGACCTCATCAGCGGCGCGGAAGGCCTCCATCATGGACAGGGAGGCGTCGCCCAGCTGGAGGAGGCGGTCGTTCGGGATGACGATGAGGGTGTCGCAGACACCCTTGAGGACCTCGATGCCCTCCATCGCCTGGCGGGTGCGGCGCTGTCCCTCGAACTTGAAGGGGCGGGTGACCACGCCGACGGTCAGGGCGCCGAGCTTCTTGGCGATGCCGGCGACGACCGGTGCGGCACCGGTGCCCGTTCCGCCACCCTCACCGGCGGTGACGAAGACCATGTCGGCGCCCTTGAGGGTCTCCTCGATCTCGGACTTGTGGTCCTCGGCGGAGGTGCGGCCGACGTCGGGGTTGGCGCCGGCGCCGAGGCCGCGGGTCGCCTCGCGGCCGATGTCGAGCTTGGTGTCCGCGTCGGAGAACAGCAGGGCCTGGGAGTCGGTGTTCACTGCGACGAACTCGACACCCTTCAGCCCCTCCTCAATCATGCGATTGACGGCGTTGACACCGCCGCCGCCGACACCGACGACCTTGATGACGGCGAGGTAGTTGTTCGGTGAGGTCATGGGTATAGGTCTCGCCTTTCAAGTCTGGGGAAGCGTAAACGAGGTCTATATATTATCGCCCGGCACAGACACCGGGCGGGTTGTAAACCATCATGGGCGAAAACGTGTCCGGGAGGGAGCACATTTTCTTTGGCGTGTCGGCAGTCTCAACCTTTACTTTAGGGTTGTGACGTGCACTTTTCCGCGTCGCTCCCAGTGTAGTGGTCCCGCGCGACGGCGTCTGCGGCGGGGTTGGCGGGGGTTGACCGGAGGGTCGGCGCACCCCACCCGCCCGCTTTCGGGGGAGCCGCCCGAAACGCCCCCGGAAAGACGGAGTTCCCAGGTCACGGCCCTCCCGGTCACCGCCGGTCTAGCGCACCGTCACCATGGTCGGCGAGGAGACGTTCCAGTGCTGGCCCTGCCGGGTCAGCACGGTCTCCATGGCCAGGGCCTTGTCGTGGTTGTTCTGGGCGGAGCCCCAGTAGACGGTGCGTCCGTCGTGGAGGTGGAACTCGATGTCCCGGTCGCTCGGGGCGTCGACGCGGGCCACCTGGCCGCGCACGTGCTCGGGCAGGGACTCGACTACCTCGGTGACGGAGGCGAGCACCTCCGGGTCGTCCCGGCCCTCCCCCGTCACCTCGACCGCGCTCTCCGGGGGCGTGTCGATGAGGAAGGGCGTGCCGGTCTCGTCGATCAGGTGGGTGCCGTCCTCCTCGTTGGAGAACAGCACCGCGCGGCGCTCGGTGATCTCCACGCCCAGGGTCGAGGGCCACTGGCGGGTGACGGTGGCGGTGCGCACCCACGGCAGCTGGGCCACCCCGGCGGCGGCCTGCTGGGCGTCGACGCGCACGAGGTTGTCCCCGGGGGCCACCCCCGTGGCCTCCTGGACCGTCTCGACGGGCAGCCGCTCGGCGCCGGTGATGTCGTACCCGGTGACCTTGAGGACCGGGAAGGCCCAGAGCACACCGGTGACGACGACCGCGAGCGCCACCAGTCCGGCCAGCACCGCCGCGATGAGCTTCTTCGACATCTCGGTGGTGTCCTAGCTGCCCAGTTCGGTGAGGATCTCGGCCGCCAGCAGGGTCACGCTGCCCGCGCCCATGGTGAGCACGACGTCACCCGGGCGCGCGAGCCGCGCCACGGCGGTCGGGGCGGCGGAGAAGTCCGGCTCGTAGGCGACCTCGCAGGTCATGGCGTCGGTGATGATGCGGGAGGTCACCCCCTCCACCGGTTGTTCGCGGGCGCCGTAGATCTCCAGGACCACGGCGGCGTCGGCGAGCGAGAGCGCGGCGGCGAACTCCCCGGCGAACTCGATGGTGCGCGAGTACAGGTGCGGCTGGAAGACGACGAGCACCCGGCCCTGCCCCTCGGCCTCGACCATCTCGCGGGCGGCGCGCAGGACCGCGGTGACCTCGGTCGGGTGGTGGGCGTAGTCGTCGAAGACGCGCACCCCGGCGAACTCACCGGCCTCGACCGTGCCGCGGTACTCGAAGCGGCGGCGCACGCCCGAGAAATCGCTGAGTCCCTCGACGAGCTTGTCCAGCTCTCCCCCGGCCAGCCGGCCGGCGACCAGGGCGGCGGCGCCGTTGAGCACCATGTGCGCGCCCGGGGTCTGGAGCGTGGCGGTGACCTCGCGGTCGTCGATACGCATCCTCGCCCGCGAACCGGCCTCGGAGACGGTGATGTCGAGGATCTCGGCGGCGACGGGGATGTCCGGGTGCGCGGCGGCCGCGGCGGTGGTGCCGTAGCCGAGGACGTTGACACCGCGCTGCGCGACGCGCTCGCCCAGGGCGGCGGCGTGCCCGTCGTCGAGACAGACGATCAGGTGGCCGTCATCGCTGAGACGGTCGGCGAAGTCGTCGAAGACGGCGAAGTAGGCCTCGGCGGTGCCGAAGTGGTCGAGATGATCGGGCTCGATGTTGGTGACCACCGCGATGTCGGGGCGGTAGCGCAGCAGCGAGGCGTCCGACTCGTCGGCCTCGGCGACGAAGGCGTCGCCCGTGCCGTGGTGGGCGTTGGTGCCCGCCCGGTTGAGCTGGCCGCCGATGGCGAAGCTGGGATCCAGGCCCGCGGACTGCAGGGCGGCCACGGCCATGGAGGTGGTGGAGGTCTTGCCGTGGGTGCCGGCGATGAGCACCTGGCGGTGCCCGACCATCAGCTCGGCGAGCAGGTCGGAACGCCGGATGACGGGGATGCCGTGCTCGCGCGCGGCGAGCAGCTCCGGGTTGTCCTGCGGGATCGCGGCGAAGGAGGTGACGACGACCGTCGGCAGCCCGCCGGAGATCGACAGGTTCCCGGCGGCGTGGCCGACGGCGATCTCCGCACCCATCGCGCGCAGGGCCAGCACGGGGCGGGAATCCTTGACGTCGGAACCGGAGACGACCGCTCCGCGGGAGAGCAGGATGCGGGCCACCCCCGACATGCCGGCACCGCCGATGCCGATGAGATGGACGCGGGAGAGGTCGACGGATTCGGTCACGGAGGTGCTCCTGGATGGTCGGGGTGGGGAAAGGGGAATCAGAACATGGCCGCGACGACGCGGTCGGCCAGCTGCTCGGAGACATCGCCGGTGCTGCTGCGGGTGGCGGCCGAACGCATCTTCCGCAGCTGCTCCTCGTCACCGAGGATCTCGTTGACCTGCTCGACGAGCAGCTGCGGGGTCAGGGCGGAATCGTCGACCAGGCGGGCGGCGC
The DNA here is from genome assembly GCF_000341345.1 of Corynebacterium halotolerans YIM 70093 = DSM 44683. NCBI lineage: Bacteria > Bacillati > Actinomycetota > Actinomycetes > Mycobacteriales > Corynebacteriaceae > Corynebacterium > Corynebacterium halotolerans. The sequence continues at coordinate 2,061,649 of NC_020302.1, forward strand.
CCTCCTCGACGACCTGGCGGGCGTTGCGGCCCTGCTCGCCGTTGCCGTGCGGCAGCGGCACGTAGACCGCCGGTACCCCGGCGGCGGTGACCTCCGCGACGGTCATCGCGCCGGAGCGGCAGACGATCATGTCGGCCACGGTCAGGGCCCCGGACATGTCGTGGATGTAGGGCATGGTGACGTAGAAGTCGTCCACCGTGGCCGGCGGATCGTTCTTCGCCCCGTAGGCGTGGAGGATCTGGTAGCCGGCCTCGATGAGCTGCGGGACGGCCTCCTCCACCGCGCGGTTGATGCTCGCCGCGCCCTGGGATCCGCCGGTGACCAGCAGGGTGCGCCGGTCGTCGGCCAGCCCGAACTCCTCGCGGGCGTACGCGACGGCGTTGCCGTCCCGGTCCTCGCCCAGGCCCGGCCGCACCGGGATCCCGACGACCTCCCCGGGCATGCCGGATCCGGCGACGGCGTTGAGGCCGGTGCCGCCCAGTCTGACGCCGAGCTTGTTGGCCATGCCGGCCAGGGCGTTGGTCTCCAGCACGAAGAACGGGATGTTCAGGGTGCGGGCGGCGATGTAGGCGGGGGCGGCGACGTAGCCGCCGGTACCGAACAGCACCTGCGCGCCGACGTCCTTCAGGACGCGGCGGGCCTGGAGGACGGCCTTGACCACCCGGAAGGGGAGCTTGAACAGATCGGCGCTGACCTTGCGCGGAACCGGGACCGGATCGATCATCCGCAGGTCGAACCCGCGGCCGGGGACGAGGTCGCTCTCGAGGCCCCGGGAGGTGCCGAGTGCGGTCACGGTGGCGTTGTGCCGGCGCCTGAGGGCCTCGCCGACCGCCAGAGCAGGCTCGATGTGGCCGGCGGTGCCACCTCCGGCGATCACGATGCTGGGGCCGGAGTCTGGGTTGTTACCCGGTCCGGTTGCGTCCACGGTCTATCGTCTCCTCTCCTGGTCACGGCGCGGGTGCTGGCGCGTTCTGCCGCGCGGGGACGGCGCAGGGGCGCCGCGTTGATCCTCCCTGACGCTACCAGCGGCCCCCTGCGTGGGACGACGGCGACGCCCGGTCACCGGATCGCCGAAGCGCTCGGTGGCCCGGCGCGGGACCTGGTTCCGGCTGCGGCGGCGCGGGGCGTCGGGATCGCCGTCCCCCGGGCGGGGTTCGCCGATGAAGAAGAGCCGGTCGAACAGGGGCCGGCCGTAGGACTGGACCGCGGAGACGGCCTCCGGTTCGTGGCGGGCGGCGGAGGCCAGCAGGCCCATCGAGCCGAGGGTGATGATGGCGGAGGTACCGCCGGCGGAGATCATCGGCAGCTGGATGCCGGTGACGGGCAGCACGCCGACGACGTAGCCGATGTTGATGAATGCCTGGGAGACCACGCCGGCGGTCAGGGTGGCGGCCATCAGGGACTGGAACTGGTCCCGGGCGCGCAGCGCGGTGCGCAGGCCGAAGTAGCCGAGTGCGCCGAACAGGCCGATGACCAGTGCCCCGCCCCACAGGCCGAGCTCCTCGCCGATGACGGCGAAGATGAAGTCGTTCTTGGCCTCCGGCAGGTAGAACCACTTGGCCCGCGACTGGCCGAGCCCGACGCCGGCGGCGGAGCCGTCCGCCAGGGAGAGGAAGCCCTGGTAGGACTGGAACGCCGTGCCCTGGGTGTCCTCGAAGCGGCCGAACAGCGCGTCGAAGTAGACGTGGAAACGGTTGGAGCGGAAGCCCCCGGAGAAGAAGACGTAGGCCAGCCCCAGCGCCGCGAAGATCCCGGCGCCGATGAGCCACCGGATGTCCACGCCGGCGAAGAGGAGGGTGAACACGACGACGATCGCGAAGGACACGGCCATGCCCAGGTCGCCCTCGGCGGCGATGAGCAGGATCATCGCCACCGCGATGATCATGTAGACGATGAAGGGACTGCGGATGTTGTTGCTGGTGTGGCGTTTGTCCGCCAGGAAGCTCGCGCCCCAGATGGCGATGGTGACCTTGGCGATCTCGGAGGGCTGCAGGCGCAGCGGGCCGAGGACGATCCAGGACTGGGAGCCGACCGACTCACGGCCCGTGCCGATGCCCGGGATGAGCACCGCGACCAGGAGGATCAGGGTGATCACGAGCAGCCAGGGCGCGATTCTGCGGACCACGCCGGGTCTGATCTTCAGGGCGAACCAGAAGGCCACGAGGCCGATGCCGACCATCACTCCCTGGTGGAGGGCCTGGCTCCACACGGTGTTGCCCTCGATGACCGACCAGGTCATCGACGAGGACATGACCATGACGATGCCGATGCCGGTGAGCAGGAAGACCACCGAGCGGATCATCAGGTAGTCGAAGCCGGGGTGGGCGTCCATCCGGCGGTGGAGGGAGGCGTGGGCGGAGGCGACGCGGCCCCACAGGCCGGAGGGACGCTGTGGGGCGGGCTGGGGTGGACGGGCCGGTCGTTCCTGGGTGGACATGGTGGCTCAGGCCTCCTGGGAGATGCGGTGGGCTGCCTCGGTGAACAGGTCGCCGCGCTGCGCCATGCCGGTGTACATGTCCAGCGACGCCGCGGCGGGGGCGAGCAGGACGGTGTCGCCGGGTACCGCGGTCGACGCCGCGTGGGTCACCAGATCGGCCATGGCGGCGGCCGGGTCGGTGGAGTCGGTGAGGTGCACGGGCACCCCGGGGGCCAGGTCGGCCACGGCGTCGGCGATGATCTGACGGTCGACGCCGAGGAGTTCGACGGCCTTGAGGCGGTGGGCGTGCGCGGCGATCAGCGAGCGGATGTCGGCGCCCTTGAGCTGGCCGCCGGCGATCCAGATGACGGAGTCCAGGCCGGTCAGCGCGGCGTCGGCGGCGTGCGGGTTGGTCGCCTTGGAGTTGTCGATCCAGTCCACCCCGTCCGCCCGGAGGACGGTCGCACCGCGGTGGCCGGCGACCTGGAAGCCGCGCAGGGCCGTCTCGATCGCCGCGGGACGCACGCCCCGGGCGCGGGCGACGGCCGCGGCGGCCAGGGCGTCGAGAATGCCGGCCGGGCCGGGCGGCTGGATGCCCTCGACCGGGCCGAGATCCACCGGCTCGTCCCCGGCGTGGTCGATCAGCCGGCCGTCGACGACGCCGAACTGTCCGGGGCGCGGTTCGTTCAGGGTGAAGCCGATGAGGTGGCGGGGATTGATGCGGCGGGCCTCGATGAGCACGCGCTCGTCGTCGACGCCGGCGACGGCGACCGGGCCGGTGAGCACCTTGGCCTTGGCGGCGGCGTAGCCGGCGAAGCTGCCGTGCCAGTCGATGTGGTCGTCGGCGAGGTTGAGCAGCACGCCGACGTCCGGGGTCAGCTGGTTCGACCAGTGCAGCTGGAAGCTGGACAGTTCGGCGACGAGGACGTCGACGCGCACGGGGTCGACGAGGGCGTCGGCCACGGCCACGCCGATATTGCCCACCGGCTCGGCCCGCAGGCCGGTCTCCCTCCCCGACTCGGCCATCATGGCGGCGAGCATGGCGGTGGTGGTGGTCTTGCCGTTGGTGCCGGTGACCACCAGCCAGGTGCGCGGCTCGCCGAAGACCCCGGCGCGGTCGAGGCGGTAGGCCAGCTCGACGTCGCCGAGGACCTCGCGATGGGCGAAGGCGGCGTCGACGAGCAGCGGGGAGTCGGGCCGCCAGCCGGGTGAGGTGACCACCTTGTCGAAGAGCATGAGGTGGTCACGGGCCTCGGCCACGGTCATGCCGGTGGCCCTCCCGCCGGTGGCGGCGACCGCCTTCGTCAGTGCCTCAGCGTTGTCGTCGGCGATGGTGGTGTCGACGCCGAGGTCGGTGAGCAGACGCGCGCAGCCGGTTCCGGAGACCCCTGCCCCGGCGACCAGCACGCGGCCGGTGATGACGGTGGAGACCCCGGCGCGCATCACAGGCTCACCCCCGTCGCGGTGAGCCACTCGCCGTAGAAGATGGACACACCCAGCATCACGGCCATGGCGGCGATCAGCCAGAAGCGGATGACCACGGTGGTCTCGGCCCAGCCGCCGTTCTCGAAGTGGTGGTGGAAGGGCGCCATGCGGAACACGCGCTTGCCGGTGGTCTTGAAGAAGGCCACCTGGATGACCACGGAGGCGGCCTCGATGACGAACAGGGCGCCGATGATGATCATCAGCAGCTCGGTGCGCGAGGCGACGGACAGGCCGGCGACCAGGCCACCGAGGGCCAGGGAGCCGGTGTCGCCCATGAAGATCTTGGCCGGGGCGGCGTTCCACCACAGGAAGCCGAGGCTGGCGCCGAGGCCCGCCACGGCGAGCACCGCCAGGTCGAGCGGGTCGCGCACCGAGTAGCAGCCCGGCTCCACGTTCACGGTGCAGGAGTTGCGGAACTGCCAGAAGGTGATGATGGTGTAGGCGCCCATGACCAGGGCGGTGGCACCGGCGGCCAGGCCGTCGAGCCCGTCGGTGAGGTTGACGGCGTTCGACCAGGCGGAGACCAGGATGTAGATGAACACCAGGAAGATGATGATGCCGAGGATGCCGCCGCCGAGGGCGAGGTCCATGGTGTCTATGTCGCGGATGAACGACAGGTTCGTCGAACCCGGGGTCAGGCCCTGCTCGTCGGGGAACTGCAGGATCAGGATGCCGAAGGCGACGGCCAGGACGAGCTGCCCGACGAGCTTGGCGGTCTTGTTCAGCCCCAGGTTGCGGGCCTTGAACAACTTGATGAAGTCGTCGGCGAAGCCGAGGGCACCCAGGCCGAGGGTCAGGCCGAGGACCAGCAGGCCGGAGACGGTGAAGCCACCGACCCCGGCGGCCATGCCGTAGACGCCGCAGACGACGTAGGCGACGGTGATGCCGACGATGATGGCGATGCCGCCCATCGTCGGGGTGCCGCGTTTGCGCAGGTGGGACTTCGGGCCGTCCTCCCGGATCTCCTGGCCGATGCCCTCGGAGGAGAACCACCGGATGAGCAGCGGGGTGGTGAAGATGGCGACGAGGAAGCTGACGATTCCTGCGATGATGATCTGGGTCACTTCTTTACGTCCTGCTCTCCGTGCTTCCTGAGCTGTCTCGTGCGTGCGCTGTCATGATGTCCCCACCCTTCCGTCACCGCCGGCCCCGGTCGGGGTCGGTGTCGAGGAGGGCCTCCGCCACCCGCCACAGCCCCTGCGCGTTGGAGGCCTTGACGAGGACGACGTCCCCGGGCGGTGCGGTGGTCCCGGCGTGGCCGGTGGACAGGATTGCGTCGACGAGGCGCACGGCGGCGTCCACGTCGGTGGCGATCTCCGTAGTTATACCCCGCTTCGCGGCCTCGGTGGCCATGGCGCGGCAGTTGTCCCCCTCACCGACGACCACGAGGTGGTCGATGTGGTGGCGGTCGAGGTCCTCGCCGACCACGCGGTGGGACTCGAGCGCGTCGTCGCCGAGCTCGCTCATCTCGCCGAGGACGGCGATCGAGCGCGCCTCGGTCCGGGCGGAGGCGGTGTAGGCCAGGGCGGCGATGCCGGCTCGCATGGAGTCCGGGTTGGCGTTGTAGGCGTCGTTGATCACGGTCAGCCCGTCGGCGCGGGTGCGCACGTCCATGCGGTGGGCCGAGGTGTTCTCGTGTCCGCCGAGTCCGGCGGCGACCTGCCCGAGGCTCAGCCCCGACTCGACGCCGACGGCGGCGGCGGCCAGCGCGTTGGAGACCTGGTGGGCGCCGAAGACCTGCAGGCGCACCGGCACCGGCCGCCGCCCCGGGGCGTGCAGGGTGAACGAGGCGCGGGCGACGTCGTCGAGGCGTACGTCGGTGGCGTAGTAGTCCGCCCCCGGGGCCGGCGGGGTGGCCGCGGAATAGGTGACGACCTTCGCGGTGGTGCGGGCGGCCATGGCGGCGACGAAGGGGTCGTCGGCGTTGAGCACGGCCACTCCCCCGTCTCCGCTGTCACTGGCGGCCGGCAGCGCCTCGACGAGCTCCCCCTTGGCCTGCGCGATGTTCTCCCGCGAGCCGAACTCACCGAGATGGGCGGTGCCCACGTTGAGGACGACGCCGATGCGCGGCGGGGCGATCGTCGCCAGGTGGGCGATGTGCCCGATGCCGCGTGCGGACAGCTCGGAGACGAGGTGGCGGGTGTCGCCGTCGCAGCGCAGCGCGGTGTAGGGGTGGCCGAGCTCGTTGTTGAAGGAACCGGGCGGGGCGACGGTCTCGCCGGCCGTGCGCAGCACCGAGGCGATGAGATCCTTGGTCGAGGTCTTGCCCGCCGAGCCGGTCACCCCCACCACGGTCAGGCCGTTGTCCCGGACCAGGCGGATGGTGACGGCGCGGGCGAGCGCCGAGAGCGCGCCGACGACCGCGGCGGCGGAGCCGTCCGCGTCGTGGGCCCAGATGTCGGCGTTGTCGCCCGTGTGGCGGCCGCGATCGGGCGTGACGACGATCGCGGGCACCCCGACGGGCCGCGCGGCGAGCACCGCCACCGCGCCCTGCGCCACGGCGGTCTCCGCGTAGTCGTGCCCGTCGACGCGCGCGCCCGGCAGGGCGACGAACAGCCCGCCCGGGGCGACCTTGCGGGAGTCGAACTCCGCGAAGCCGGTCACCTGCACCTGCGGGTCGTCCACGTGGTCGAGGGTGCCGCCGGTGATCTCGGCGATCTCGGCGAGGGTCAAGGGGATCATGCCTGCTCCTTCCCCTGGCGAGCGTGCTCCGCCAGGGCCCGGCGGACCTCCTCGCGGTCGTCGAAGTGGTGGTCGACCCCGGCGATGAGCTGGCCGACCTCGTGGCCCTTACCGGCGACGACGACACCGTCGCCGGCCCGTGCCCACCCGATGAGCGCGTCGATCGCCCGCGCGCGGTCGCCGATCTCGCGGACCTCCGCGCCGGTGGTCTCCGCGGTGGCACGTGCGCCCTCGAGCACCGCGGCGCGGATGGTGGCCGGGTCCTCGCTGCGGGGGTTGTCGTCGGTGATGATGACCAGATCCGCCCGCTGGGCGGCCTCGGAGCCCATGACGGGGCGCTTGGATGGGTCGCGGTCACCGCCGGCGCCGACGACGACGCCCAGGCGCCCGCTGATCTGGCCGCGCAGGGTCTCCAGCACGGCGGCGACGGCCGCGGGCTTGTGGGCGTAGTCGACCACGGCGAGGAAATCCTGGCCGGCGTCGATGCGCTCCATGCGCCCGGGCACGGCGACCTCGGCGATTCCCTTCGCGAAGGCGTCCACGTCCGCCCCGGCGGCCCACGCCATGGCGGTCGCCAGTGCGGCGTTGGCGATGTTGAAGTCGCCCGGCAGCGGCAGATCCACCTCGAGGGTCTGCTCCGGCAGCTCGACGCTCAGGCGCTGGGCGCCGGTGGCGTCCTGACCGGTCTGGCGGGCGCGCACGGTCGCGGTCCGGCCCCCACGGGTGGAGACGGTGACCGCCTCCCCGGCGACCTCGGCCATGCGGGTGCCCCACTCGTCGTCGACGCAGACGACCCGGTGGCGGGCGGCCACCGGTGAGTCGGGGCGGAAGAACAGCGCCTTGGCGGCGAAGTAGTCCTCCATCGTCGGGTGGAAGTCCAGGTGGTCCTGGGAGAGGTTGGTGAAGCCGGCGACGTCGAAGTCGGTGCCGGTGACCCGGCCGAGCTCCAGGGCGTGGGAGGAGACCTCCATGACCACGTGCGTGACACCCACGGCGCGCATGCGGGCGAACAGGGCCTGCAGGGTCGGCGCCTCCGGGGTGGTGAGCCTGGTGGGCACCGGCTCACCGTTGATGCGGGTGCCGGTGGTGCCGATCAGCCCGACCCGGTGGCCTGCGGCCAGGAGCCCGACCTCCAGCAGATAGCTGGTGGTGGTCTTGCCGGAGGTGCCCGTGACCCCGATGACGGTCATCCCGCGGGAGGGGTGGCCGTGGATCTCCGCGGCGACCGCACCGAGGACCGCGCGGACGTCATCGACCACGAGGACGGGGCGGGCCTCCCCCGCCGCCTCGAGGATCTCCAGGCCCGCCTCGTCGGTGAGGACCGCGGCGGCCGGGGTGCCGGCCGCGAAGACGGCGCCGTGGGTGCGGGTGCCGGGCACGGCGGCGAAGAGTGCGCCGGGCTCGCACGTGCTGGAGTCCAGCCCGATCGAGGCGACGGTCGGATCGGTGGCGTCGGGGTCGGTGTGGACGAGGCGGGCTCCCGCCAGGTCGGCCAGGTGGGTGAGCGTGGGGGCCACGGTCTTCCTCCTCCGGTAGTCGGTTTACTGTGCCTGGAGGATCAGCTGACCCTCCATGGGCGGGGACGGCGGGATATTGTCTCGGTTGAGCAGCCAGGAGGCTATCTCGCGGAAGATCGGTCCCGCGGACTGGCCTCCCGCACCGCCGTCCATGACGCCGCGCTCCGGCTCGTCGACCATGACGGCGACGACGAAGCGGGGATCGTCGGCGGGGGCGATGCCGGCGAAGGTGATCCAGTACTGGCTGTTCGAGTAGGCGCCGGTCTCCGGATCGACCTTCTGCGCGGTGCCGGTCTTGCCGGAGGTCTGGTAACCCTCGACGCCGCCGTTGGGGGCGGTTCCGGACTGCACGCCGTTCGGGTCGACCTGCATGGTGGCGCGGAACATGTCGACGGTCGCGCGGGCGGCCTCCGGGCTGACCACCTGGGTGTGCTCCGGCTCGGCCTCCTCCCGCACGCTGCCGTCCGGGCCGGTGACCTCCTCGATGATGCGTGGTTCGATGCGCTCGCCCTCGTTCGCCAGGGCCTGGTAGACGCTGGCCATCTGCAGGGTGGTCCAGCTCATGCCCTGTCCGATCGGCAGGTTGGCGAAGGTGCCGCCCGACCACTGCTCCAACGGCGGCAGGAGACCGGAGGACTCGTTGGGCAGCTCGATGCCGGTGGTCTGCCCGATGCCGAAGCGCTCCAGGTACTCGGCGAACTTCTCCTCGCCGAGTCGCTCGGCGAGCATGAGTGTGCCGACGTTCGAGGACTTACCGAACACGCCGGTGGTGGTGTACGGGACGACGCCGTGTTCCCAGGCGTCGCGGACGGTCACCCCGGCCATGTCGATCGAACCGGGGACCTGGAGCACCTCGTCGGGGCTGGTCACCCCTTCGTTGAGTGCGGCGGCGGCGGTGATGATCTTGGCCACCGAACCCGGTTCGTAGGGGTGCGAGATGGGCCGGTTCTCGAAGTCCTTGCCGCGCTCGAGCTGGGCGGTGATGTCCCCGTTGGGATCGATCGTGTCGGTGTTGGCCATGGCGAGCACCTCAGCGGTCTGGGTGTCGAGGACGACGGCCTCGGCGGACTTGGCGCCCGAGTTGGCCTTGGCCTGCTCCAGCAGCTGCTGGACGAAGGTCTGCAGGTCGAGATCCAGGGTCAGCTGGACGTCCGCGCCGTCGACCGCGGGGACGACGTCGCGCAGGGTGCCCGGGATGACCTGGCCGGTGGTGGACACGTCCTCCGTGGAGCGGCCGTTGATGCCCGAGAGCACGGAGTCGCCGGCGGCCTCGAGGCCGAACTGGCCCTGCCCGTCCATGGACACCTTGCCGATGACGTTCTCGGCGATCGCGCCGTTGGGGTACTGGCGGATGTCCTGGTGGTCGGCGGCCACGCCGTGGAACTCAGCGGCGATCTCGGCGGCGACGTCCGGATCCACGTTGCGCACCAGCACCTCGTAGTGGGTGTCGGCGTGCAGCTTGTCGAGGATCTCCTCGGAGTCGACCTCGTCGGTGGTCGCGCCGGAGTCCTCGATCATGCGCGGAATCTCGTCCGCCATGGTCTCGAGCACCTCCTCGACGCGCTCGTCGAGGGCGGTGTTGATCTCCGTCTCGCTCATGCCCTCCTGCTCACCGTCGATGCGCATCTGCAGGTCCTGCTGCTCGCGCAGCTCCTCGCGCAGCACGACCGGCGAGACGGTCAGGCTGCGGGCCTGCATGGTGTAGGCCAGCTGGTTGCCCTCCCGGTCAGTGATCTCGCCGCGGCGGGCGGGCTCGACGTAGATGCGGGCGCGCTGCTCCTGGGCCTGGGCTGCCAGCTCCGGGCCCCACACGATCTGCACCCAGGCCAGCCGACCGGCCAGCACGAGGGCGATCACCACGAAGAAGGTGATGATCAGCCGCAGGCGGCGCGTCATGACCGCGCGCTGCGGAGGCCGCTGCCGGGTGGGCCGGTAACTGGCCCCCTGCGGCTGTGGCTGGGGTTGCGGGCGCGGCCGGCCGGTGCGGGCGTCGGCGCGCTGCTGCCGTCGGCTGGAGGTGCGCTCGGTTCTCAGGCGGGGATCGCCGGACGACGAACGGCGGGACGGGTTTCCCCGTCCCGCTCCACGTCCTCCGCCCCGGGCATCCGGTGGTGTCACTGCCCGGTCTCACCTGCCTGCTGCTCGGACTGCGGGTCGGCCTGCTGCTCGGACTGCTGCTGAGCCTCCGGCGGGGCGGCCGGGACGTTGGGGGCGTACGGGGCCAGCGCCGGTGCGGGCGCCTGGGCCGGGGGCGCGGCACCCTCCGGTGCCGGGAGGCGGTGGCCCTCCGGGACGGCCTCGAGATTGTCCGTCAGCTCACTGGTCGCGTCCGGATCACTGGAGGCCTGGCCCGGGCGGATCGGCTGACCGTTGAGGTCGACCAGGGGGCGGGTGGCCGGGTCGGCCGGCCGCTCCTCGACGATCTCGCCGCCCTCGCGCACCTCGAGGATGCCGGGCTGGGCCGGCAGGGCCATGCCCATCTCGGTGGCGCGGCGGGCGATCTCCGCGGAGGAGCGGATGTTCTCCAGGTCGCGGTTGAGCGTCTCGAGCTGGTTCGACAGCTGCTGGTCCTGGGAGACGAGCTGCTGGATCTGGAAGGTCTGCTGGGTGGAGACACCCGAGAGCCACATCGCGATGGCCACGCCGGAGACCAGCAGGCCGATGGCGGCCGTGCCGAGCTTGGCCAGCAGGGTGGTCCGCCGGGTGGTGGCCACCCGCCGGCCGCGGACGGAGACGACCTGCCTGGAACCCAGGCGACGCTGGTAGGGACGCTTCTTCGGGGTCTGCGGCTGGTGGAGAATCCGCGTGCGGGTGCGGGTCCCGCCCTGCTCGCGGGTCGACAGCTCCTCCCGGGCCCGGGTGCGCGCGCCGGCACGGTCCGGGGCCCCCGGCTCGAGCACGGCGGTGGAGCCGGGGCCGGCGCCAGTGGTGAAGTCGCGGCTGACACCCATGGTGCGCTGTCCCTTCCGGTCGGGGTTCGGTCTGGCGGTGGTGCGGGTGGTCGGGGTGGTCACAGTGGTGCCTCCTCGGGATCAGGCAGCTTCTCGATCGCGCGGACCCGCACCGGGGCGGCACGGGGGTTGTCGGCGATCTCGGCCTCGGTGGCCTTCTCCGCGCCGCGGGTGACGGTGGCGAAGCGGGGGGCGGTGCCGGGCAGGTCGACCGGCAGGCCGGGCGGGGTCTTCGACGCGGTCATCCCGGCGAAGGCCTGTTTGACGATCCGGTCCTCGAGGGACTGGTAGCTCATGAACACGGCCCGACCGCCGACCGCCAGCGCGTCCGCGATGACGGGGAGGACGCGCTCGAGGGCGTCGAGCTCGCCGTTGACCTCGATGCGCAGGGCCTGGAAGGTGCGCTTGGCGGGGTGGCCGCCGGTGCGGCGGGTGGCGGCGGGGATGGTGGCGTAGAGCAGTTCGACCAGCCGCGCGGAGGTGGTGAAGGGTTCCTTCTCCCGCTCGCGGAGCACGGCCGAGGCGATCTTGCCGGCGAAGCGCTCGTCGCCGTAGGTCTTGAGGATGCGCGCCAGCTCGCCGTGACCGTAGGTGTTGAGCACATCGGCGGCCGTGATGCCACGGGTCGGATCCATCCGCATGTCGAGCGGGGCGTCGGTGCGGTAGGCGAAGCCGCGGTCCACCTGGTCGAGCTGCATGGAGGACACCCCGAGGTCGAACAGGGCGCCGGCCACCCCGTGGGTGCGGGCGAGCTCGAAGATCTCCCCCTCGCCGTCTGCGATGGCCTCACCGATACCGTCGAAGCGGGTCTGCACGCCGGTGAACCGGCCACCGAAGCGGGCCAGCCGCTGCGTGGCATCGGCCAGGGCGGCGGGATCGCGGTCGACGCCGATGACGCGGGCGTGCGGGAAGGTCGCCAGGAAGTGCTCGGTGTGTCCGCCGGCCCCCAGCGTCGCGTCCACGATGACGGCCTTGTCCCCCAGCCGGTCGACGCCCGGGGCGAGCAGCTCTGCCATCCGGTCACGCAGGACGGGCACGTGGCCGTGGTTGGCCCCGATGTCGTAGCTCATGCCGGTGTCGGTTCCGGTCCTGTCGGTCACGGCTGCCCGTCCCCCTCTCCTGCCTGGGTCCCAGCTGCCCGTCCGACCCGGATGAGCGGGGTGCGTATAGGGCCCTGCCCGATGTGTTCATCTGATGTCGGGGAAGTACACCAGAGCATCACCTCGGGCAGAGTCCGTACACGCGCTCCGCCTGACCCGTCGTTCCCCGGACCCTGCGGCCCGGGAAGGTCAGAGCAGTCCGCTGAGGACGTCGTCTGCGTCGGCTGCCGAGTAGGCGGCCTCCGTTTCCTTTTGATAAGCGGCCCAGGCTTCTGCATCCCAGATCTCGAGGAAGTCCACCGAACCGATGACCACGCACTCCTTGGTCAGGCCCGCGTACTGACGGTGGGCGGCCGACAGGGTGATGCGCCCGTGCCCGTCGGGTCGCTGTTCATCCGCACTGGCTGCCAGATTTCGGATGAAGGCACGAGCCTCCGGGTTGGTGCGGGACACGGCCGCCGCTTTACGCGCACGGGCCGCGAACTCCTCCCGGGGATAGACCGCGAGACTGTGGTCCTGCCCCTTCGTGACCATCAACCCGCCGGCGAGCTCCTCACGGAACTTCGCCGGCAGTGTCAACCGTCCTTTGTCATCGAGCTTCGGAGTGTAGGTACCGAGAAACATCCCGGAACCACCTTCCTCAACTCAATGTCTCCGGCTCAATTTTTTTCCTCGCCATGGTTCAGATCGGTCCCGCAGGTCCGGCCCTCTCCACCGCTGCGGCCCACATTACCCCACTTTGCCCCACCATCACTACCGAGCATGGCCCGTATGCGCGGCGATTCCCGTGTCGTTGCAGGTCACTGCGGTGCAGATCGGTGGGGCGTCCGCCCGTGGCGGCGTGGAAAATACCCGAAAAATCGCCTCTCAAACCACTCCAGTAACATCAGCCCCAATTGTCACGGACTTCTCTTCGTACCGTTTCCTTGTCGGTTTCAGCCAATACGCTGGGAAAACACTGAGAATCGCCGCGCGGGGCAACTCGGGCGGCCGAGACCCCCTCCCGCGTGGGGAGAAGTGGGGAACGACGGTGGGTGGAAGTGGGCGGCTCGGCGCACCCACGACGAAGCCCCGGCATGCGGGGCGCATGCCGGGGCCGGGTGCCGCAGATCAGTTGATGCGGCGGGGAGCTAACGCCCCTCGAAACGGCGACGGAAGTTCTCCTCCATCTTGTTGCCGATGGAGGACGAGTTTCCGCCTCCACCCTTGGGCTGACGGCCACCAGAGGAGGAACCGCGGGACGGGGACGAACCGCCACCCCGGAGCATCCACACGCCGGCGCCGAACATGACGAGGAAGCCCGCGATGCTCAGCGCCACGAACCAGAGGCTCTGCTGGGCCAGCGCGACGCCGCCGATGAGCATGACGAGACCGATGACAGCCAGGGCGATTCCCCGGAGGGTGAAACCGGCGGTGCCGGAACCCCCGAAACCGTTGTCGCCCGCCACGGAAGCCCCGAACTTAGGGTCGTCAGCGAGGAGAGACTGCTCGATCTCCCGGAGCGCTCGCTGCTCCTGCTCTGAAAGCGACACTGTTCCTCCCGGATCTGGATGGGCGCTTTTCTCTGTACATAGAGTTAACGCCCAGACTATCGGGAATGTTCCCGCGAATGCCAGCCGCCCCGGGAACCCCCTTTTCCCACCTTAGGCGGCGGCCGTGGTCCAGCCCGCCTCCAGCTCCACCTCCGCCAGAAACTCCTCGGCCATGGCCATGATGCGGTTGACGATCACGTGGTCCACATCGGGCTCCAACCCGGAGGCGACCCGGGAGCGCAGCCGGGAGTACTGCTCAAACTCCGCGGCCCGGCGCTCACCGCTCTCATCGACCAGGCGCAGCTGCTCCCAGGCGCCGGAGGGGCGACGCCGCCGCCTGGACACCGCCGAGCCCGAGATGCGCGCGCCCGCCGAGCGCAGCGCCGCCTGGTAGGCGGTCTCCAGGGCGAGCTCCCACTCCCCCGCCTCGCGGTGCCTGCGGGACTGGCCGAGCAGGGCCCGGGCCTTGAGGATGAAGTCCGCACGTCTGGTGCCGCGGTCGACCGCCGTGCCGGCTCCCACGAACCTCGTCGTCGCCGAGATGATCTTTGCCATCGGACTTTCTCCTTTCCATGCCCTGCTTCCCGTGTCCTGCGTCTGCCAGCGGAACCTCTTCCGCCGTGCTGGTGCCCACCGTAGAACCCCAGGAGGACATCACACCCCAATCATAGAACGTCCATTCGAACTGATCAATGGTCTCCCGCAACTTTCTCCAGGTCTTTTCCCTCGGTTGTTCGACGGAAGATAGCCACGGCTCCCCGCCCGCCCGGGATCCGTCCGCCGGAAACTCGGACCAACCCTCACACTCCGGGGCCGGTTCATGATTCGATGGTGGTGTGACTGTGGAGATTCGTCGGCTGTCGGGACCTGAGTTCGCTGTGCTCGCCCCTCAGCTCGTGGACATATACATCGAGGCGATGGACTACGACCCCTCGATCCGGGAGAGCCGTATCAACGTGTGGCGGCGGGAGATCTCCCAGCCCGGCTTCACCGCGCTGTGCGCGCTCCACCACGAGGAGGTCGTCGGCCTGGCCTACGGCTACCTCGGCTCCCCGGACCATTGGTGGGACCAGCAGATCCGCCGTGGCTTCCGCGACACCGGCGGCCCGGACGTGGAGCACCTGGAGCTGCTGCGCGACTACTTCGAGATCGCCGAGATCCACGTCCGCCCCGGGCTCCAGGGCCACGGCATCGGGCGCCACCTGCTCGTGGAACTGCTGCGGCACGCCCCCGCCTCCCACGCCATGCTGTCGACCCCGGAGGTGCCGGACGAGGCCAACAACGCCTTCGGCCTGTACCGCTCCATGGGATTCCGGGACGTGATGCGCCACTTCCACTTCAACGGCGACCGCCGCTCCTTCGCCATCCTCGAGGTCCCCCTCCCCCTGCCGGAAGCGACGGAGAAACTGTCCTCCCCCGGTTCCTGACCTCCACCCGCCCTGGAGCGCGGGCCTGCGCTGCAGCTGGGTATCGTGGGAGCGGAACCGGGGCCGGGGCGCCCCACCGACGAACGCAGCGGAGAATTGAAACAGTGACGAGCACAGACCCCAGGACCCTCACTCTCGAGCGGGTTCCCGGCGCCGCCCGGGACGCACTCTCCGAGTTCTTCGACGCACGGCGCGGCCAGATCGCCGGCATCGGTGCCCCGGTCACCGACGCCGTGGCGCACCTGGAGTCCTTCGTGCTGGGCGGCGGCAAGCGTATCCGCCCGCTCTACGCCTGGGCCGGCTTCGTCGGCGCCGGCGGCTTCGACCGCACCGGGGAGGAGCCGGCGGCCGTGCTGAAGGCCGCCGCCTCACTGGAGTTCATCCAGGCCTGCGCGCTGGTCCACGACGACATCATCGACTCCTCCGACACCCGCCGCGGCAACCCGACGGTCCACCGCGCCGTCGAGAAGCGGCACGCGGACAACGGCTGGCTCGGCGACGCCGCGCACTTCGGCGAGTCCGTGGCCATCCTCGTCGGCGACCTCGCCCTGGTGTGGGCCGAGGACATGCTGCAGGACTCGGGTCTGTCCGTGGACGCGCTGCGGCGCGCCCGCGAGCCGTGGCGCGCGATGCGCACCGAGGTCATCGGCGGGCAGCTGCTCGACATCTCCCTGGAGGCCGCCGCGGATGAACGGGTCGAGCTGGCCGAATCGGTCAACCGCTTCAAGACCGCCGCCTACACCATCGAACGCCCGCTCCACCTGGGCGCGGCGCTCGCGGGTGCCGACGACGCCCTGATCGAAGCCTTCCGCGGCTACGGCCGTGACATCGGCATGGCCTTCCAGCTGCGCGACGACCAGCTCGGTGTCTACGGCGACCCGGCGGTGACCGGCAAACCCGCCGGCGATGACCTGCGCGAGGGAAAGCGCACCGTCCTGCTCGCCCTGGCACTGCGGCGTGCCGACGAGCGCGACCCGGCCGCCGCCGCGGAACTGCGCCGTGGGGTGGGTGCCACCGGTGACCCGGCCACGCTCGCCCGACTGGCGGAGATCATCCGTTCCACGGGCGCGGTCGAGGAGGTCGAGGAGCGCATCAGCGCGCTAACGACCTCCGGCCTTGCCCACCTGGACGCCGCCGGCACCGCCCCGGAGGTCACCGAGACGCTGCGCGCGCTGGCCGTGCGCGTCACCGAACGCCGCATGTGACTCTCCCCCGCCGCCCCCTCCCCAGCCCGAGACCCCGAGGTTTTCCGCCGTGCACCTGACCGCCGCGATGCTCCCCCGCGCCCTGCCGCTCGGCGTCGTGGGCGCCGTCCTGCTCACGCTCGGCTCCTTCGGTGGCGGCGCCACCCGCAATCGTGGCGGGCTTCTCGAGGCCGCCGGTCTGGACTTCCTCGCCTACGGCCACGGCGGCGGCATCTCGAACGCCGTCTTCTGGGCCGGTCTGCTCTGCCTGCTGGGCGCGTGGGTGCTGCTGGGCCGCGACGTCATCAGGGGGCTGCGTCGTTCGACCGACGACGGTGCGCGCCTGCGGGGGGTGCGCACGGCACTGTGGGCGTGGGTCGTCCCGCTGCTGCTGGCCGCCCCGATGCTCTCGCGGGACGTCTACTCCTATCTGATGCAGGGGGCGATGCTGCGCGACGGCTTCGACCCCTACTCCCAGGGCGCGGCGATCAACCCGGGACCCTACCTGCTGGAGGTCTCGCACGACTGGCGCAACACCACCACCCCCTACGGCCCGCTGCACCTGTGGATCGGCGAGGGTGTGACCCGGCTGGTGGGCGACAACGTCACCGCCGGAGTGCTGCTGTACAAGCTCATCTCCGTGGCGGGTTTCGCGGCGATCGCGTGGGCGGTGCCGCGCATCGCGCAGCGTCTCGGCGGGGATCCCGGCCTGGCGCTGTGGCTGGGCGTGGCCAACCCCGTGATGGTGCTGCACATGGTCGGCGGCATGCACAACGAGTCGGTGATGGTCGGCCTGGTCAGTCTCGGACTGCTGGCCGGCCTGCGCAAGCGCTTCCTCATCGGCGTGGCCCTGATCGCCGTGGCCGTCTCCCTGAAGGCCACCGCCGCGATCGCCCTGCCGTTCGTGGTGTGGATGGCCACCAACCACTACGCGGGTGAGGCCGCCGGGACGGGTCGCCGGGTCACCGCTTTCCTCGTCACCGGCTTCATCGGTGTCGTGGAGACACTCGGCGTCGTCGCGGTGGTCACCTGGGCGTCCGGCTCGTCGTGGGGCTGGCTGTCGGAGATCACCGGCAACTCCAAGGTGATCAACCCGCTGGCGCTGCCGACGCTGCTGACCGACGTATCCACCCCGCTCATCCAGGTGTTCTACGAGGACTTTGACTACAACGTCGCCCTGGCGGTCTTCCGGAGCATCGGCATGGTGGCCATGCTCGTCGGGCTGGTCGTGACGTGGTGGCTGTTCCGGCAGAACGACCGCCGCGCGATCATGGGCATCACCGCCGCCTACCAGGTGGCCTTCGTCTTCAACTCGGTGACGCTGCCGTGGTACTACGCCTCGGTGCTGTCACTGGTGGGCACGTTCCGCCCGCCGGCGTGGGTGCTGCGGGTGGCCACAGGAGCCTCCCTCGTGGTGGCACTGTCGTTCACCGGCAGCGGCAACCACCAGCTCTACAACCTCTGGTGGATGGGCGCGGCCGGCATCGCCGCCTGGCTGCTCACCGAGTTCATCTTCGACGACCGCGCGGAACTGTCCGTGCAGGCGGAGACCCCAGCGGCCCCGGCAACCCCGGAGGCCCCGGCGGACGCCGGGGAGCGCTAGAGCGCCATCGCCTGCGCGCGGCGCAGGACCTCGCGGGCGAGGTGGCCGTGGAGGGCGTCGACGGGGCGGCCGGGCAGGGAGGCGTCCTCGGTGAACAGGTAGTGCAGGATCTCCTCATCGCTGTAGCCGCCGTCGGACAGCAGCGTGATCACACCGGGCACGAACTTGTTGACGGTGTCCTTCTCGCCGAGGAAGGAGGCGGGGATGAGGCGCTGCCCGTCGCGCCGGTAGGCCAGCAGCTTCTTGTCGCTGAGCAGGTCGTGGACGCGGGTGACCACCACCCCCAGGCGGTCGGCGGTCTCCGGCAGGGTCAGCAGCCGCTCATCGGCGAGCAGCTCATCGAGGGTCTTGTCAGTGGAACTCACGGTGAACATTCTACGTGCCGGACCTGCACCACGGGTCCGGCAGGGCGGCTGGCATGCGGGACGAGCGATCGACCATACTAGTGCGCATGGCTCAGCTGACAGTGGGAGACGTCCTCGAGGACCGCTACCGCATCGATCACCCGATCGCGCGGGGTGGCATGTCCACCGTCTACCGCTGCGTGGATCTGCGGCTGGGTCGGGCCGTGGCCGCGAAGGTCATGGACGAGCGCTACATCGACGACCACGTTTTCCGCACCCGCTTCCGCCGCGAGGCGCGGGCGATGGCGCAGCTGACGCACCCGAACCTGGTCAACGTCTACGACTTCGGTTCCGACGGCGACCACCTGTTCCTCGTCATGGAGCTGATCACCGGCGGCACGCTGCGCGAGCTGCTCGCCGAGCGTGGCCCGATGCCCCCGCACGCCGCGGCCGCGGTGATGCGGGCGGTGCTCACCGGCCTGTCGGTGGCTCATCAGGCGGGCATGGTCCACCGCGACCTCAAGCCGGACAACATCCTCATCAACGGCGACAGCCGGGTCAAGCTCGCCGATTTCGGACTGGTGCGGGCCGCGAGCGCGGCCACCCACAGCTCCGACCAGATCGTCGGCACCGTCGCCTACCTCTCCCCCGAGCAGGTCGACGGCACCGAGATCACCCCGGCCTCCGACGTCTACTCCGCCGGTGTGGTCCTGTTCGAACTGCTCACCGGCACCACGCCCTTCTCCGGCGACACCCAGCTCGGCCACGCCTTCGCCCGCCTCAACGACGACGTGCCCGCGCCGAGCACGTGCATCGCCGGTATTCCGCCGCTTTTCGACGCCCTGGTGGCCAGTGCCACCACGCGCGATCCCCGGGAGCGCTTCTCCGACGCCGCGGAGTTCCTCGCCGCCCTGGACGACGTCGCCGGGGAGCTGGCGCTGCCGGCCTTCACTGTGCCGGTGCCGCGCAACTCCGCCGCCCACCGTGCCGCGGCGGTGCCCACCGACACCACCGACATCGTCGGGCCACTCGAGGCCACCGGCATCATCGGCCCGACCGCCGCGGCCCCGGACCCCACCGACGAGACCGCTGTGTTCGGTCCCGTCGGGCCCGCGGACACCCCCTCTCCCTCCGAGACCTCCATCCTGCCCTCCGGACCGCCGGCCCCCTACCCGGATCCGGCGGCCCCGCAGGCTCCCCCGGCGGTGCCTGCCCGGCGCGAGGACACCGGTGACATCGACGGGGACGACGCCGGGGACGCCGACGCCACCGCCCTGTCGGTCGCGGCCCTCAATGACCCGGACCTGCCGGTGGAGCCGAAGCCGGTGACCAACCGCTCGCGGGTGGGGCTGGTCGTGTGGCTGGTGGTCATCGTGGCGCTCACCGCGGCGGTGGCCGTCGGCGCGTGGTGGTTCGGTTCGGGGCGTTACGGGGAGATCCCGCAGGTGCTGGGAATGGACCGCGTGGAGGCCGTCGCCACCGTCGAGGAGGCCGGGTTCACCACCGCCACCCGCATCGTCTACAGCAATGAAGTGCCCTCGGACCAGATCGCCGGCACCGAGCCGCCCATCGGCGACCGCCTGGTGCGCGGCGAGGAGGTCACGGTGCTGGTCTCCCAGGGGCAGCCGACCGTGCCCGACGTGCCCACCGGCGCGGACGTCGAGACGTACCGCTCGCTGGCGGCCGAACGCACCCTGGAGACCGCCACCGGGGAGCAGGTCTACTCGGACAGCGTTCCGCCTGGCGTGATCGCCGAGACGGAGCCGTCGCCGGGTGAGCCCGTCCCGATCGGCTCCACGGTGACGGTGCACGTCTCCCGTGGGCCGCAGCCCATCGACGTGCCGGACGTGGTGGGCATGGACCGCAGCGAGGCGCGTTCCGTCCTCGAGGACGCCGGGCTGGTGGTCGGCTCGGTGACGGAGGAGTTCAGTGACGACGCCCCGGCGGACCAGGTCACCGACGTCAACCCGACGGCCGGCACGTCGCTCGAGCGTGGCTCGGAGGTGGACCTGGTCGTCTCGAACGCGGCGACGGTCCCGGATGTGACCGGCATGAACAGCGACGAGGCCGAGCAGGCGGTCGAGGATGCCGGCTTCGACGTCGACGTCACCCGCGACAACGACGAGACCGGCTCCGCGGCCGACACCGTGGTGAAGGTCTCCCCCGCTCCGGGCACCCACATCGACCCGGCCGAGGTCGGCGACACGGAGGTGGTGCTCACCGTGCCGGGCAGGATCACGGTGCCCTCGGTGACCGGCATGTCGCTGGACGAGGCGGAGCAGACGATCGAGGGGGCGGGGTTGCGCTTCAGCAAGCGCGGGGACGGCGACGGCCAGGTGACAAGCCAGGAGCCGGCGGCCGGCGAGGTGGTCAACGACCGGTCGCGGGTGCGCGTGCGCGCCGAGGGGGACTAGCGCGGCTGCCCTGTTCCCGCAGGTGGGCGCGGGGACTCACTATAAACCGGGTGGCTGAGAAGGCCCGTGTCCGGGCGCTGTTCTAGGGTTCATGTCGAACACCTGATCTAATGACTGTTCCCTGCGAGCCCTTCACCCCGGAGGTGATGTGCCCCTTGCCCGCCCCGACGCCCTCCCCGATATCCACCCCACCCCCGCGGAACCCTTCCGCCTACTACGCGGTGTGTTCCGTGACGGATCCGGTCGCCGTACGTCGGCACCGGCTGCTGCGCGCCGAACACGAGTTGTGGGCCGAGGTGCTGCCCGGTGAGATCGACGTCCTCGACACCGAGAGCGTCGCCACGCTGACCGCCCGCCTGTACCGCTCCACCGGCTACTCCGAGACCTACCTCGTCGACGCGATCCACGCCTACGCCACCCTCGCCGAACTTCCCCGCCTGCGCGCCCTCCAGGACGAACTGTGCCACCTGGATCTCTACCGGCTGCGCATCATCAGCGACACCCTCCTCAAGGCCGACCACGACGATTCCGCGATGATGGCGACGATCGACGAGGCGCTGACCGACTACCTGACCCCGAAACGCGCCAACCAGGTGCTGCCGAACAAACAGGCGCTGCGGCGCAAGATCAACCAGATCCTCAAGTCCCTGGACACCACCATCGCCACCGACGACAAGCCGGCGGACGGCGACGAGGGCACGGACGCGCAGCGCTACGACATGGCCGTCGACCCGGACGGCACCGCGCACCTGCACGCCTCCCTCGACGCGGCGACGGGCACGGCCGTCGACACGCGCGTGCGTGCCCACGCCCAGGCCGTCGGCATGACCCTGCTGGAGGCACTCGTCGATCTGCTCCTCGGCGCGGAGGGCACGAAGGTGGTGCTCAACATGTACAAGGCCGGCGACCGGCCCGACTCCCCGGCCTACGTGCCCGGCGCGGGCCACCTCAGTGAGTGTGAGGAGGAACGGATGATGGCCCGGGTGACCCACACCCGCGACATCGACGCCTACGCCGACGTCGAGGCCGAGGGCTACCAGACCCCGGAGACGATCGCGGCCTACGTCGAGGGTCGCGACGGTGTGTGCCGGTGGCCGGGCTGCGATCGCCCGGCCCCCCGCTGCCAGAAGGACCACCGCATCGACTACGCCGACGGCGGGCCGACCGCCGCGGGAAATCTGGTCTCGCTGTGCCAGCACCACCACAACGAGAAGACCGCCCGTCGGGCGTTCTACCTCCTCGACCCCGAGACGGACGTGGTGTACTGGCTGTTCGACGACCAGTCCTGGGCATGTGACGAGCCGCAGGGTCCGCTGGCCGGACAATCACGCCGCTGGCAGACCACCGTGGGTCAGCGACTGACGGCCAGGCGCAACCGGGCCCGCCGGGAGGCGCAGCTGCGCAAGCGGCAGCGCGAGGAGGCCCGGGGTGAGGGGACCGGGTGGGAGGAGGACGGCCACCCACCATTCTGACCGGTGGGCGCCCCGGCAAAGGCGGGGGACCGCGCCCTCCCCGGTGACGGGGAGGACACGGTCCCGGGCAGGGGGGGTCTGTGTACCGGCGCGGCTAGTTGCGCAGCATCTCCGCGACGAGGAACGCCAGCTCGAGCGACTGCTGGGTGTTCAGGCGCGGGTCGCAGGCGGACTCGTAGCGGCCCGGCAGATCCACGTCGGCGATGTCCTCGGCGCCACCCAGGCACTCGGTGACGTTCTCACCCGTCAGCTCGATGTGGATACCGCCCGGGTGGGTGCCCAGGGCGCGGTGGACCTCGAAGAAGCCCTGCACCTCGTCGATGACCTTGTCGAAGTGGCGGGTCTTGTAGCCGTTGGAGGCGGTGAAGGTGTTGCCGTGCATCGGGTCGGACTGCCAGATCACCTTGTGGCCGGCCTCCTCGACGGCCTGGACGACCGCCGGCAGGACGGTGCGGACCTTGTCGTGGCCCATGCGCGCGACCATGGTCAGGCGGCCCGGCTCACGGTTCGGGTCGAGCTTCCCGGCGTAGGCCACGGCCTCCTCCGGGGTGATCGTCGGGCCGATCTTGATGCCGACCGGGTTGGCGATCAGGGCGGCGAAGTTGACGTGGAAGTCGTCCATGCCGCGGGTGCGCTCACCGATCCACAGTTGGTGGGCGGACTGGTCGTAGAGCTTGAGCTCGCCGTTCTCGTCCTCCCCCAGACGCAGCATGGCGCGCTCGTAGTCGACCAGCAGCGCCTCGTGGGAGGAGAAGATGTCGGAGGTGCGCAGGGTATCGTCGTGGACCCCGCAGGCGTCCATGAAGCGCAGGCCGCGCTCGATCTCGCCCGCGAGCGCCTCGTAGCGGGCGCCCGCCGGGGAGTTGGCGACGAACTCGCGGTTCCACTCGTGCACCCGGTTGAGGTCGGCCGTACCCGAGGCGGTCAGGGCGCGCACGAGGTTCATGGCGGCCGAGGAGTTGGCGTAGGCGCGGATCATGCGGGCCGGGTCGTGGCGGCGGGACTCGGGGGTGGCCGCCACGCCGTTGACGATGTCGCCGCGGTAGTTCGGCAGACCGTTGGCGTCCAGATCGGCCGAGCGCGGCTTGGCGTACTGGCCGGCGATACGCGCCAGCTTGACCACCGGGGTCGACGCGCCGTAGGTCAGCACGACGGCCATCTGGAGCAGGGTCTTGATGTTGGCGCGGATGTGCGGCTCGGTGTTGGACTCGAAGGTCTCGGCGCAGTCACCGCCCTGCAGCAGGAAGGCCCGGCCGTTGGCGACATCGGCGAGCCTGGCCTTGAGCTCGATGATCTCGGGCGCGACGACGATCGGCGGCACCGACTCGAGGAGCTTGCGCACGTACTCCGCCTGGGCGGGGTCCCAGGAGGGCTGCTGCTTGGCGTCGCGGGCGACGGCGTCCTGGAACTGCTCGTTCAGGCCCTGTGGCAGCGGCGGAAGGTCCGGAAGTACTTCTTGGGGGATGTCAATGGTCCAACTCACACCCTATTCATAGCACGTGGGGGGTGCGGGGTCATCAGCTGAACTAGCGGTTGACCTTGTTGGACCGCCCCAGGGGGAGCGCCTCGTGGCACGCGCGGAACTTCGTGAGGTTGTGGCGGGCGTCGACCAGCGCGTCGTGGTTGTCCTCCGGGGCCTTCGGCAGCCCCGGCCGCCCGGCCATCTCCCAGTACTGCTTGAGTTCGCGGGTGTAGCGGGGCATCTCACGGGGCAGTCCCGCCATGTCGCCCCACAGCTGGGCCAGCACCACGTGGTCATAAGCCCCGACCCACGCCCACAGTTCCGGGGCGCGGCGGCCGGCGGTGAGGAATTCGTACACCTCCGAGCGGATCGTGTCCCGGGACTTCCAGACCGCGTCATTCGGGTTCGGCAGCTTGGCGAGGACGTTGTCCCGGACCCAGGCGTTCGCCTTCGAGGAGTCGAAGTCGGTGGACACCGCGTAATACTCCCGGCCGTCCTCGGCCACGATCCCGATGGAGACCAGCTCGATGGTGCGCCCGTCCTCAATGAACTCCGTGTCATAGAAATAGCGCACGCGCCTCACGTCCTTCCCGAATCCGGCGCTCCCCGCGGGATGCAGGGTCGCAGTCCAGCCTAACCCGTGGCGCCATGCTTGCCGACGCCCGCCCCCGCCCTGCAGGGTGGAAGGCCAGCCGGTCCCCGGTATAGTCGGCGTGTGCCCGCAACCTCCCCCACCCCTGACACCGCCCACGCTGACGCCCCGCCCCGCCTGGCCGGCCCCCGCCACCGGGTGGGCACGGCCGTCGCGGTGGTGGCCGCCCTCGCGGCCCTGGTGCCGTGGGTGTTCGACCTCCCGGCACTGTTCAGCGCCGGGAACGACGGGATCCTGCGCTACCACATCGACTTCGACGTCTACCGCGAGGGCGGGCTCGCGTTCCTGGCCGGCGACAATCTCTACACCCGGGACTACCAGGTCCGCGGCATGAACCTGCCGTTCACCTATCCCCCGCTGGCCGCCATCCTGTTCACCCCGCTGGCGTGGGTGCCGCTGGCGGCCGCGGCCGCGCTGTGGACGGTGATCACCGCGGTGCTGTTGTGGTGGTGCCTGG
Source organism: Corynebacterium halotolerans YIM 70093 = DSM 44683 (assembly GCF_000341345.1). Lineage (NCBI taxonomy): Bacteria > Bacillati > Actinomycetota > Actinomycetes > Mycobacteriales > Corynebacteriaceae > Corynebacterium > Corynebacterium halotolerans. Next base: position 2,086,347 of record NC_020302.1, read on the forward strand.
TCATCGTCCTGCGCCGCTGCCTGCCCGGCCTCGCCGCCGCCGACCACCGCGTGCTGGCCACCTGGGTGCTGCCGGTGGCGCTGCTCTTCGAGCCCGTGCGCGAGACCCTCGGGTTCGGGCAGGTCAACGTTCTGCTGATGACGCTGGTGCTGGTGGACACGCTGACCCGGCGCCCCTGGCTGCCGCGGGGCGTGTTCATCGGCCTGGCCGCCGCGATCAAGCTGACCCCGGCGGTGTTCATCCTCTACTTCCTGGTCCGCCGCGACTGGAAGGGCGCGGCCACCACGGTGGGCTCGGCCGTCGCCTTCACGCTCGCCGCCTTCGTGGTCAGCCCGACGAACTCGTGGACCTACTGGCTGGACACGCTCAGCAACACCGGCCGCATCGGCGGGCTGGCCTACACCGCCAACCAGTCCATCCAGGGCATGCTCTTCCGCATCCTGCCCGAGGACGCGGTGGATCCCGTGTGGTTCGGGCTGGTGCTGGTGGCCCTCGCCGGTATCATCGCCGCGATGGTGCGGGTGCACCGGGCCGCGCCCACACCGGTCGACTCCGCGGTCGGGCTCGTGGTGCTCAACTCCCTGGTGGCCCTGGTCTGCTCGCCGGTCTCCTGGTCGCACCACTGGGTGTGGCTCGTTCCCCTGGCGGCCGTCACGGGGGCCGCCGCCTGGGGCGCCACATCCCGCGGGGATCGGCTCGTGGCCCGGCTGGCCGGCGGGGTGTTCGCCCTGACGGTGGCTGCCGCATGGCTGCAGCCCCACTGGAACCTGCCGAACACGCATGACCGGGAACTGGACTGGGCGCTGTGGATGCAGCCGCTGGGCAACACCTATCTCATCATCGCCGTCTTCGCGGTGCTCAGTGTGCTGCTCGTCCCGCGCCTCCTGGTGCCCACCGTCCAGGGCGGGGGCACGGCGTCAACGGCGCGGGTGGCCCACGGCTGGGCCGTGGTGCAGCTGGTGCTCACGGTCCTGCTCGCCGCGGGCTCACTGATTCTCTGGTTCGGCTACCCCACGTCCGGGGGTCTCCTGAGCGAAAACGCCCCTGCCCGTCAGCTCGGGGGATTGCCCTCTCCGACGACGTCCTTGACCTTCTCCACGATCTGGTCCATAGCGGCCTGGCCCATGATACCCTCGTCCGGGTCCGGGGAACTCGGCACCGGGGTGAACTGCAGCTTCTCGGCGTAGGGGGCGTCCCGGCCCATTCCGAAGGCGGCGAGGTTCTCCGCCAGGAACGTGCGTGCCTCGGCGAGGGACTTCCTGCCCCCCAGGAGGTCGACCAGGACGTTGAGGGTGAGCGTGTTCGCGCCCTCGGTGTCGCAGCGCGAACCGATCTGCCCGGCCGTGCGGTTGATGATCACGCTGCCGTCGAAAGCGGCGACCTCGGCCACCTTGGCGGGGTCCACCGGATACTCGACGAACTGGGCGAAGAAATCGGTGTGCGGGGTCGGGAAGTTGTGGACCACCTCGTCGGCGGTCAGTTCCATCTGCGCCCACTGCTCCACGCGGTACCAGAACATCTTCGTGGGCGTCATCTCGTGGGGCGGCCCGTAGTGCCCGATGATGGTCCTACCCAGGCTCTTCGGGGCCTCCGGCCAGTTCTCCAGCTGGGCGAGCGCCTGCTCTTCAGTGATGCCGGTGGACGTGTCGCGTTCCTCGGCCGTCTTGCCGGACTTCTTGATCGACTCCGCGCTCTTCTTGGCGGTCATCATCGCCTTGGCGCGTTCCCTCGTGGACGTCCGAGATTGTCGTCCTTCGAGCCCATGGTTCCTCCTCATCTCGGTGCGGAGATTCGGTGTGGCCGCCCCGCACCGGTTGTCGGCGGGTGTCTCGTGCCCCACTGTAGGTGCGGACCTCCCCGCGCGCCGTGGGAGGAGCGAACGGACGGGGACTTCTCAGACGTCGGAGCCGGGCGCGGTCCCGGTGGTCTCGGTGGTCTCGGCGTTCTCGTCCTTCCGCCGCCGCACGGGCAGGAACAGGACCAGGGCGATCGCGGCCACGATGATCGGGGCCAGCACGCTGCGGTTGAGCTCGAGGGCGGCGACGACGACATAGGCGACGATGAGCAGCGCGACGAGGGCGAGCCTGGTGACGGCAATCCGGTCCATGGTGCGGTGGGTCCTTCCAGTCGGGTGGGGCTGACGGAGAATCCTACGCCTCCGGGGTCACGTCCCCGGTGCCCGGCTCGAGACCGCGGTTCACGGCGGGGTGGGAGCCCAACCGCAGATGGTCGACGTAGTCGCGGGCGCCGGCGTCCAGCTGCGGGCCGGTGGCGGCGGCGTCGGCAGGTGCGCGACGGTCGGCGCCGACGGCGAGCGGCAGGCGCGGGGGCATCAGCGTCCAGCGCAGCCCCGGGATCTTCGTGATGCCCCAGAGGACGAGCGAACCGACCGCGGAGATGACCAGGGCGACGACCATCCAGAAGGCGGTGCCACCCAGGAGGGTGTCCGCGTTCCGGGAGATCTCCAGGTCGGTGGCGCGGATGTTGTAGTGGTAGAGCACCGTCAGCGCGATGGGGTGGCCGAGGTAGATGACGAGGGTGTGGCGGCCGAGGAAACGCAGGGCCCCCGAGACATACGGGATCCTCGCCAGCGCCACCGCCCCGGCGATCGCGATGGGGATCATCAGCAGCTGGACGGCCGTGTTGACCACCAGCCGCAGCTCGGCGTAACCCACGGTCTCGGCGCCCGGCAGCAGCCACGGCAACTCCGGGGTGGAGCGGTCCGCGAAGACCGTCCAGACCGTCAGCAGGGCGAAGCCGGCGAGGTAGGCCGCTGCGGCCGGGAGGAACTTCCGCGGCGACAGGGCGTTTTCGGCGTGCTCGGCGATCTGCGCGCGCAGGTACGCCCCGGCGATGAAGACCGGCAGGTAGAGCACCGCCTTGCCCACCATGTGGTAGTCGCTGTGCAGCGGCAGGAGGAGCACCGGGGCGAAACTGGCGAGCATGCCGGCCCAGGTGGGCAGGCGGCGGATGGCCCACAGGAACAGGTTGAACACCGTCAGGGCGAAGAGGAACCAGTACATGTTGCGTGCCTCGAGCAGATGCTCGAGATAGGTCCCGATGCCCGGCATGGGGGTGCCGTCGAACATCCGGTACTCACGGAACTTGAACCACAGTTCGATGGGCACCCAGATCACGTAGGGAACCAGGAAGAACCACAGGCGCTTGACGAACAGCTCACCCAGCGTGAAGCGGAGGACCTTGACGGAGAAGAATCCGCTGACGAGGAAGAACAGCGGCATCCGCAGCGGGTCGAGGATGTGGTTGACGCCCGCGGCGACGGTCTCCATGCCCTGCGGGACCGCGAGGCTGACATGGAGGAGGACGACGCCGAGGATGGAAACCCCCTTGGCGACGTCCGGCCAGGCCAGACGCGTGCGCGCGGAAGATCCCCGTGTCGTCGCCATGCCCCCGCCTTCCGCCGCCTGAAGTTGTACGGCGGTAACTATAGCGTCCCGGACGGATCCGATCCAATACCCCCGGATCCGGTCGAGGGTACACCCGCCGCCGGGAAGTTGCCCACCGGCCCGGCCACCGCGGGGCGGATCAGGCGCGCGGCCCGGCCCCGGGCGGGTAGCCGTTCCCGGCGGCCAGGGATTCCTTGACCTCGGAGGCGTAGACGTCGATGTAGGGCTGGCCGGCCAGATCGGCGAGGACGTGCATGACGTGGTCGGTCAGCGGGCGCGCCGCCTCCCGGCTGTCGGGGTCGATACCCAGCGAGGTGACGTAGGCGCGGCCGTCAATGGGCTCACCGACCTTCATGCGCACCTTCGCCGGACGGGGAATGACGGTGCCGATCGGATTGGCGTTGCGCGAACCGATCATGGCCACGGGGATGATCTTCTCCCCGGTGGCCAGGGCGATGCGCGCCATGCCGGTGCGCCCCTTGTACACGCGGCCGTCGGGCGAGCGGGTGCCCTCCGGGTAGATGCCGAACACCTCGCCCCGGGCGAAGACCTCCTTCGCCGCGTGGAGGGTGGCGTCCCCGGCCCCCTTCGCGCCACGGTCGACGGGCACCTGTCCGAGGACCCCGAAGAACCACTTCTTCACCGCGCCCGTGACACCCGGGGCGGTGAAGTACTCCTTCTTCGCCGGGAAGGTGATCTGGCGCGGGCACATCAGCGGGAAGAAGAAGGAGTCCATGACGGACTGGTGGGAGGAGGCCACCATCGCCGCCCCCTCGGCCGGGATGTGCTCGACGCCCTCGATCTCGGGGCGGTTGTAGACATGCAGGAACGGGCCGATCAGAATGTGCTTGAAGGCCCAGTACCACTTGTTCTGCATGTCTCGTCCTCGGTCTCGTAGATGTCGATGGTCGCGCCCGGCGCAGTGGAAGATCAGCGGTGCGGGCTCCGGCGGGCCAGATCAGCCACGCCAATCATACCCGCGTCGGCCCCCAGCTCCGCGGTGCCGACGCGCGGGACGGGCCGGTGCCCCGCACCGACCATCCGCGAGGTCATCTGCGCCCGGGTGGTGCCCAGGTAGAGGCCCGCATCGCGGGAGACTCCCCCACCCAGCAGGATCAGCTCGGGGTCGAGCACGTCGGCGACGACCGCCAGCCCCTCCCCCAGCCAGCCGGCGAACTCATCGATCACCGCGAGCGCGAGGGCGTCACCGGCGTGGGCGGCGGCCATGACGTCCCGGCCGGTAACCGACCCGGGGGCCGTGGTCAGCGCGCGGGTCAGCGCGGCGTCGGCGAATCCGCGGGCGTCGACCAGCTCGCGGGCGGTGTCGACGAGCGCGGTGCCCGAGGCGTAGCGCTCAAGGCAGCCCCGCTTACCGCAGGGGCAGGCGCGTCCGCCCGGTACGACGGTCAGATGCCCGAACTCGGGCGCGGTGCCGTACGCCCCGCGGTAGATCTGCCCGTCGACCATCAGGGTCGCGCCGATACCGGTGCCGACGGCGAAGAAGACCCACGTGTCGGCGTCCTGTGCCGCGCCGAAGCGGTACTCACCCCAGGCGGCCGAGTTGGCGTCGTGCTCGAGACGCACCGGCAGGCCGAGACGCCCGGCGAGCCGGGCGCGGACGGGGGCCTCGCGCCACGGCAGGTGCGGGGCGAAGCGCACGCGCTCGCACTCCGGATCGAGGAAACCGGCCACGGCCAGACCCACGGCGGCGACGTCGTGCTCGCGGCGCAGCTCGTCGACGAGCGTGGCGATGCGCGCCTCCAGCTCCTCCGCCGTGTCAGGGGTGGGCACCGACCGGGCGTCGATGATCGTGCCCTCAGGGGTGACGACGCCCGCGCGCAGGTTCGTGCCGCCGATGTCGAAACCGACCGTCGCGGGGGGCGATGTCCGGGACATGGCTGACATGGATGCTGCCTTCGTGGGAGGGGACGGGGGAAAGATATGAACTTTGAGAGTATAGCGGCCCGCTGCGGGACGCTCACACGGCGGAGGTCAGGGAGCGCAGCCGCGCGCCCATGATGTCCCACGTCCAGTGCTGCTCGACGTGCGCGCGACCCGCCGCCCCCATCCGGGCCCGCAGGTCCGGATCAGCGAGCAACCGGTCCAGCGCCGCGGTGAGCTCCCCGCGGTCGCGGCCGTCGACGACGGTGCCCGTGTCCGCGGTGACGGTCTCGGGGGCACCACCCGAGTCGCCGGCCACGACGGGTACTGCGCACGCCTGGGCCTCCAGGTAGACGATGCCGAGGCCCTCGACGTCGAGCCCCTTGCCACGGGTGCGGGCCGGCATGGCGAAGATGTCCGCCGCGGCGAGCAGGGCGACCATGTCCGCGTGCGGGAGCGGACCGGTGAAGACCACCCCCCCGGTCCCGGCCGCCAGCTCGCGCAGGCGGCGTTCGTGACCGCCCCGCCCGACGAGGACGAGCCGGGTGCCCGGGTGCCTCTCGCGCAGGTGCGGCAGGACACGGATGAGCTGGTCCTGACCCTTGCGCGGGACCAGCCGGGAGATGCAGACGATCACCGGCTCCTCCCCCAGCCCGAAGCGTGCACGCGTGGCCGCCCGCTCGCCCGCTCCCGCGGGACGGAAGGTCTGCGTGTCCACCGCCGAGGGCAGATGGACGTAGTCCGGGTGGTCGCCGAAGGCGGGCCGCAGCCGGCGCAGGGTGTAGTCGGAGATGTAGGTGACGGTGTCGGCGGTGTCGCCGATGCGCCGCAGCAGCTGACGCGCGCCGGGCAGCATGGACCAGCCGACCTCGTGGCCGTGGGTGGTGGCGATGATCCTCCGGGCCCCGGCCCCCCGTGCGGCGGGCGCGAGCAGCGCCAGCGGGGCGGCGGCGCCGAACCAGACGGTGTCGACGCCGTGCTCGGCGACGACGCCGGCGACCGCCCGGGCGGTCGCCGGGGTGGGCAGCATGACCCGCCGCGGCCAGCGGATGACCCGGTAGGGCAGGCCTGCATCGTGGCCGCGCGCGGCGTCGGCGTCCTGGGTGGAGGCGAAGACGATCACCTCGGACGGGTCGAGGGTGCCCAGGAAATCACGCAGATACGACTGAATCCCGCCGAGGGTCGGCGGGAAGTCGTTGGTCACCAGCAGGGTCCGGGGCATGGTCACCACTGTATCCGGGCGGGTCAGTAGCGGACCGCTCCGGCCCAGGGCATCGAGTCCACGGAGACCACCTGGACGGGGATGCCGTAGTCGGAGGCGTGGACGAGCTGGCCGTTGCCGATGTACATGCCCACGTGCGTCACACCCGGGTAGTAACCGACGATGTCGCCGGGCTGGAGCTCGGCGCGCGAGACCGGGGTGCCGCCGGCCAGCTGCGCTTGGGAGGTGCGCGGGATGGCCTTGCCCTGCTGCTGGTAGGCCCAGACCATCAGACCCGAGCAGTCGAAGGTGTGTGGGCCGGTCGCGCCCCAGCCGTACGGCGAGCCGAGCTTGCCCAGCGCCGCCCGGACCGCGGCCATGCCGGATTCCGGGCCGGTCACCCCGTCGAGGTCGGCCGGCAGGGGGCCGTTCTTCTCGAGCCAGCGCAGCTGGTCCGCCTCGCTGAGACCGTTGACCCGCTCCTCGATCTGCCGGATGCGCTCCTCCAGATCGTCACGCTCCGCGTCGAGTTCGGCGCGCTTGCGCTCCAGCTCGGACTGCTGGAAGGCGGCCTCGGCGACGGCGCGGGAGGCGTCGGTGTGCGCCTTTCCGGCCAGGGCGGTGGCCTCCGCCAGCTGTACCACGGCCCGTTCGGTGTTGCGCGTCAGCGTCTCCAGGTAGGAGATCCGGTCGATGGCGTTCTGGGGGTTCTCGGCGGCGAGCGCGTTGACCACCGGATCGACGAGCAGCCCGCGGTACTTCGCCCCGGCGACGTCGTCGACCTCGGCCTGGTGGACGTGCTCGGCGGCACGGACCTCCTCCGCGCGGACGCGGGCGGCCTCGGCGTCGTCACGCAGGACGGCGAGATCCGCCAGACCGGCCTCGATGTCGAGCTCGAGTTGCTTGACCTCCTCATTCTTGGCGGAGGCCTCACGGGAGACCTCCTCCATCGTGGCGATGAGGGTGTCGATCTCCTGGGCGTGGACCACCGGGGCGGGGGTCAGCGTCGTGGAGGTGGTCAGCAGGGCGACGCCGAGGGCGGCGGCGACGCCCGCCCGGGTCAGGCGACCCGGCGAACCGAGGGGGAAACGCACGTTCTCTTCTTTCTCACGGGCGGGAGGAATGGAACACATCAACTATAGGGCCACCGGCCGGGAACCGGCGGTGCCCTACGCCGTCCCCGGGCGCGGAAACGACGCACCGCCCGGACCGGCGGGGGCCGGCGGGCGGTGGGACGGAGACTGCGCGGATGCGCGTGATCGGCTAGAAGCGGACCACGGAGTTGATCGGCATGTAGTTGATCGGACGCTCCTGGACGGTGGAGCCGGAGTTCAGCGCGTCGATCATCATGCCGTTGCCGGCGTAGATGGCCACGTGGGAGGCACCGCCGTAGTAGGAGATGATGTCGCCCGGCTGCATGTTGCCGAGGGAGACCGGGGTGCCCTGGGCGGCCTGCGCCTGGGACGTGCGCGGGATGGACTTGCCGACCTGCTGGTAGGCCCAGGAGGTCAGGCCGGAGCAGTCGAAGGCGTTCGGGCCGGTGGCGCCCCAGCCGTAGGGGGAACCGATCTTCGAACGGGCGGCGTCGACGATGGCCTGGCCGGTGGAGGAGCTGGCCGGGGCGACGGCAGGTGCCGGAGCGGGGGCCGCGGCGGCGTTCGGGACCTGGACGTCGGCGGTGTAGGTGGTGGCCTGGGAGGACAGGCCCTGCAGAGCCGGGGCGACCTCCTGGTAGCCCGGGACGTTCTCCAGGCCCGGGACCTCGACGCGGATGTCGGTGTTCGGGATGGCGACCTCGACGGCGCCGGCGACTCCCGGGGTCAGGACGGTGGCTCCGACGGCGACGGCGGAGGCGGCCGCGATGCGGCGGGTGGTCAGGCCCTGACGGCGGTGCTTAGCCACGAATGTTTCTCCAAATCTTCCTGTGTGCCTACCGGGTTAGCTGGCGGGTTGGGAGTACGGAAGCTTCCCTCCCCCGGCCCACGCCGCACGGACCGGTGAGGATCGTGCGGCGCTCTCGCGGAGGATTCACCCCAGATGGTCTGTGGTGGTTCCCCGGCTCCCCGCCCGGCCGTCCCGGAGTGGGTACGGCGTGGGCGGAGATTCGGCTTAGTTTTCAGTTCGGATCATGCGGGCCCGCAGGGGGCTGTTCGCAATGTCTCGATCAGGTTACGAAAACGCAACGAAAATTGTCCAACGGGACGTTCAACGTGTCGCTGTTATCAACCCGTTACTTACCTGATGCGCGACGTTCATCAACTTTCCCCGCCAAAAGAAAAGCGATCTCCGAACAGGAGCGCCCCCAGCATTTCGCCACGGTGACCTGCACCAATAGTGGGGTCACGTCACGCATCCGTACACCGCAGAAAAACCGCCGATAAGAGATGTTTTTCACTGGATCAGATATATGTGACCTTGCTCGCAACGGAAACCGTTTCACCCCTTCCGCCCCGTTATTCACTCTCGTTTCATCACGACGACCAGATCCGGAGCGCCGTTCCCCGCGATGCGACGGGGTGCGGTTACTCAGTAACGCGGTGATGCCGCGGTTGAGTACTCCCAGGTGAGTCCCTACGGGTGGGCAGGCACCGGATTGGCCCGGGGAAGGTGGCGCCTCCGGCGCCCACTGGACAGTTGTGGTGGCGGCGCCGGGTAGTGGCCCCGGGCGACGGTTCCAGAGCGTCAGGAGGCAATGCAGGAGCGCGAGCGGGGACACAGAAACCGGCACCCGGAGAGCGGCGGGAGACGAAAGTTCGGACGGTCTCCTTTCGGCCCCGCGGTCCCCTCCTCCGGGCACTGGGCGTCGCCTCCCCTGCTCTCCTGCCCGGAGCCCCGCCTGAGGCGGCAGCACGGTCGACAGGGCGGCTGCAACGCCGCGAAACCGTTCCTTACAGTAAGGAGCGCTTGTCGACGTCCCTGAAACCGCCGCGTCCCAGGAAAGGCGAAACCCCCGCCTGCCCCGGAGTGGTACCGGGTGGCGAGGGTCGCGCCTGTGAGCGCAGTGCGGGAAAGGGGGCGGACCTTGTTAGTCCAGCCGGCCCTGTTCACGGTCGTTCTCGCGGTTGGCGGCCTGCAGGCTCTCCAGCATGGCCTTCTCCTCGCGTTCGTTGTCGTGCTCGATCTGCTCGGCACGCTCGGCGATGGTGGCGTCGTCCGGGGAGAAGAAGCCGCCGCGGCCCGGGGAGCCGGCGAAGCCGAGCTCGTTCATCTGCTTCGGGACGTGGGCGCCGGCGTACTCCAGCGGGATCGCGTTGCCCTGTGCGTCCACCGGGCCCAGCGGCTGGTGGATCTCCACGAAGGCACCGTTCGGCATCTGCTTGATGACGCCGGTCTCGATACCGTGCTCGAGAACCTCACGGTCGGAGCGCTGCAGACCGACGCAGATGCGGTAGGTGATGAAGTACGCGATCGGCGGCAGGAGCAGCAGGCCGATACGGCCGACCCAGGTCATGGCGTTCAGCGAGATCTGGAAGAAGTGCGCGACGTGGTCGTTACCGCCGGAGACGGTGAGCAGGACGAAGAACACGATGCCCATGGCACCGATGCCGGAACGGACCGGAACGTCACGCGGGCGCTGCAGCAGGTTGTGGTGGGCGTCGTCGCCGGTGAGCTTCTTCTCGATCCAGGGGTAGGCGAACAGGAGCACGACCAGCAGGCCACACAGCAGGGCGACCCAGAAAGCCGACGGGATGGTGTAGTTGCCCAGGTAGAGCTCCCATGCCGGCATGACACGGGCGGCGCCGTCCGTCCAGAGCATGTACCAGTCCGGCTGGGAACCGGCGGAGACCGCCGACGGGTTGTAGGGGCCCAGGTTCCAGATCGCGTTGATGGTGGTCACACCGGACATCAGCGCCAGGGCGCCGGCGGTCAGCAGGCCGAAGCCGATGGACTTGACCGCGAAGACCGGCATGATGCGGATGCCGACGACGTTGTTCTCGGTGCGGCCGGCGCCCGGGAACTGGGTGTGCTTCTGGTACCAGACCAGTGCCAGGTGCGCGGCGATCAGGGCGAGGATGATGCCCGGGATGATCAGCACGTGGGCGATGTAGAAGCGGTCCAGCATCAGGTCGGACGGGAAGTCGCCGCCGAAGATCAGCCAGTGCAGCCAGGTGCCGATGATCGGCAGGCCGACGATGATGGCGGACATGATGCGCAGGCCGACGCCGGAGAGCAGGTCGTCCGGCAGGGAGTAGCCCATGAAGCCCTCGACCATGCCCAGCAGGATCAGGGTGACACCGATGATCCAGTTGGCCTCACGCGGGCGCCGGAAGGCGCCGGTGAAGAAGATGCGCAGCATGTGCACGACCATGGAGGCCATGAACATCAGGGCGGCCCAGTGGTGCATCTGACGCATGAACAGTCCACCACGGACCTCGAAAGAGAGGTCCAGGGCGGTGGCGTAGGCGCGCGACATCTCCACGCCGTTGAGCGGAAGGTAGGCGCCGTCGTAGATCACCTTGGTGATCGACGGGTCGAAGAACAGTGCCAGGTAGACACCGGTCAGCAGCAGGATGATGAAGCTGTACAGCGCGATCTCACCGAGCAGGAAGGACCAGTGCGTCGGGAAGACCTTGTTCAGCTGCGGGCGCAGCAGACCGGAAACGGTGTAACGGGAATCAATGTTGTTGCCCATTTGGGCGAGTTTGTTGCTCATTAGGACCTACGCTCCCAGAATGCCGGGCCGAGGGGCTCAATGAAGTTGCCCCCGGCGACGAGGTAACCCTCTTCATCAACGGTGATCGGCAGCTGCGGCAGAGCACGGGCGGCCGGACCGAAGACCGGCTTGCCGTACTGCAGCGCGTCGAACTGCGACTGGTGGCACGGGCACAGGATGCGGTTGGTCTGCTGCTCGTACAGCGACGTGGGGCAGCCGACGTGCGTGCAGATCTTCGAGTAGGCGTAGTAGTCGCCGTAGTGGAAGTCCTCCTGGCCCTCGCGCTCGATGACACGCTCGGCGTCGGCGGTGCGCAGACGGATCAGCATGACGGCGTTGCGCGGGCCGTGGATGGAGTGCATGTGGTTCTCGTAGACGTCACGCTGCGGATCGTAGAGATCACCGTCGTTGACGTCCTCCGCCGCGAGCGGGAAGACGGTGTCCATGCCGCCGGCGTCCAGATCCTCCGGGCGCACGCGCACGAGACGGGAGACGCCGGCGGTGGTGAAGTGGGTGCCGGTCGGGCCGCTGTGCTCCTCGGCGATGGCGCCGGTGTCCCGGGCCAGATACAGCTTGACGCCGTTCTCATGCAGGGTCCAGCCGGAGGTCCACAGGGTGCCGTCGCCGTGGTAAGTCATCTCGCCGCGCTTCCACGGGTTCTTGACCATGCCGCCCAGCGGGGCGATGACGACCAGACCGGCGAGGACACCGGCCGCACCGAGCAGGCCCTTCATGGCCTTGCGGCGGCCGAGGGTGGAGGTGGTCCACGCGTCGTTCAGCAGTGCGGTGACGGTGCGGCGGTCGACCTCGTCGGACGGGCCGTCGTGACGGCGCTGCACCGAGATCTCCTCCGGGATGATCCGCTGCACGTAGAGCACGCAGGCGAAACCGAGGGCGAGGATGGAGATACCCGAGGTCAGACCCAGCAGCGGGGTGTAGAGGGTGAACATCCCCAGGTTCTCGTCGCCGTGGCCCTGGTACTGCCAGGGCCAGAACAGGTAGACGCCGAGGAAGGCGATGGCGGCGACAATTCCGATGACCAGCCAGATGCTGATGCCGCGGGCGGCACGCTTCTCGGCCGGGTCATTCGGGACCGGGAAGCGCTCCTTGCGGTAGGCGACCGTCACTTCGTCGAGCTCGGTGCCCAGACGCGCGAGGTCGTCGTTGCTCATCGAGTTGAGTTCTTGAGCGGTGTAGTTCTTCTTCACTTCGTTACTCATGAGCGCGATCCAATCCACATAGCTGCACCGGCGAGCACGGTGATGCCGACGATCCAGATGAACATGCCTTCAGCGACCGGGCCCAGTCCGCCGAGGGACCAGCCGCCCGGGCTCGGGGTCTCACCGGCGCTCTTGATGAAGGCGATGATGTCCTTCTTCTCTTCAGCGGAGAGCTGGCGGTCGGCGAACTTCGGCATGTTCTGCGGGCCGGTGAGCATCGCCTGGTAGATCTCCTGCTCATTGGCGGGATCCAGCGGCGGGGCGTACTTACCGGAGGACAGTGAGCCGCCCTGGCCGGTGAAGTTGTGGCAGGAGGCGCAGTTCATGCGGAACAGCTCGGAGCCGCGGGCGACGTCCTCGGGCTGGATCTGGCCGTTGTAGTTGGAGCCGCGGAGCGACTCCATGGCGATGGTGCCGTCCTCGTTGTAGACGAGCTCGGGGCCACCGCCGTTGGCGGCGACGTAGGCCGCGAGGGCCAGGGCCTGCGCCTCGGTGTAGCGCGGGGTCTTGCGCTCGGCCTGGGCGTCGTTCGACATCATCGGCATGCGGCCGGAGTGAACCTGGAAGTAGACGCTGCCCTCGCCCACGCCGATCAGGGACGGGCCACGGTCGGGCACGCCCTGCAGGTTGGCGCCGTGGCAGGTGATGCAGGCGACGTCGTAGAGGTCCTTGCCCTCCTGGATCACGGCCTGGTCGTCCCGCTGCGCGGTGGCGACCTGGGCGTCCGGGGTCAGGGCGGTGGCCAGGACACCGGCGCCGGTGAGGCCCAGAGTCAATGCCAGGGCGCCGGCGCCGGTCCGACGCAGCTTGCGCCGGTTCCGGGCCTTCTTGGCCGAAGCTGTCGACTTCTCGGACTGCTCGGCGTTGTTCGAATTGGTTTCCATCATTTTCCTTTTAGAAAACTCGTGAACGGAAAGTGAAGGGCTGTAGGCCGAGGGATCTCGGCGGACTACGGCCTACTGAATGAGGTAGATGACGATGAAGACGCCGATCCAGATGACGTCGACGAAGTGCCAGTAGTAGGAGGTCACCATGGCGGCGGTGGCCTGCGCCGGCGTGAACTTCGCCTTGGTGATGCGGAGCAGCACCACGATGAACGCGATGATGCCGGCGGTCACGTGCGCCATGTGGAAGCCCGTGATGATGTAGAACACGGAGCCGAACACACTCGACTGGATGGTCACACCGTGGGAGATCATCTCGTAGTACTCGAAGGCCACGAGACCGAGGAAGATCACACCGAGGGCGACGGTGACCCCGAGCCAGCGCCTCAGCTTGAAAACATCACCCCTTTCAGCCGCGAAAACGCCGAACTGCGAGGTAACGGAGGAGGTGATCAGAATCGCGGTGATGATTGCCCCGTACACCACGTTGAGATGGGCCGTCTGCTCCGACCAGTCACCTGCCTGACCGTTGGCACGCGACGTGAAGTACATCGCGAACAGTCCGGCGAAGAACATCAATTCCTGAGACAGGAACACGATCGTGCCGACACTGACCATGTTGGGGCGGTTCAGTGCGTCGACACGCGGTGTTGCTGTCGTTGCTTGGTTTGAAACTGCGCTCGTCACGTAGAACAGTATGGCTGTTCCGGGGCGAGAAGTCACTTCATCTCCCCCCGCTCTCGGGAGCAAAAGAGAGAGTCAACCTGCGGTTTTGGCCCCGCTCCGCGGTTTCTGAAAAATTTCGCCACCCCCGGGAACTTTTCGACCCCGGCATCCGACGCAGCGTTCCCGCAGGTCACCTCTCCCGATTCGGCCACCACACCCCGGGCGGCGACTGATTGTCGATATCCTACCCCACGACACGCCGGACAGCATCGAATCGACTCACCGCGCCCCGGAGATACAAATCACACCGGGTCGGGCCGTTTTGCCTCGACTTCATACTTTCGAATGACCCCTGCTTCCAGCACTTTCCCGTTCGGGTTGCGGGAAGGGGCGAAAGCCCCGGTGCAGCCGGGCCGCGCCCCACTCCCCGCATGGGCCGGTCGTGGCTCCCGGGCGCCGTGCCCTTCTCCCCCACCACGCGGGTGCGGGATCCACAAAACGGCGCCCGCGGTGAACGCGGACGCCGTGAGCTCGTGTGGCGTGTGCTTCTCAGGCGGCGAAGACTAGTGCTTCTCCCTCGGCATGCCGTACTGCAGATTGAGCATGGTGCAGGCCCAGATGAGGAGCGCGGCGCCGAGAGCGATCATCCAGTAGTGCCAGAAGGCGATGCCGTAGGCGAGAACCAGGATGCTCGCGGACATGACCACCGGCCAGATGGAGCCCGGGGAGAAGAAGCCGAGGATGCCGGCCTTGTCCTCCACCTCGGCCTCCTCCCAGTCCTCCGGGAGCACGTCGGCGCGGCGCTCGGTGATGTTGAGGTAGACGGCGAGCATCATCGCCAGCCCGAAAGAGAGGACCAGGGCGGTGATGCCGGCCCACTCTGAACCTCCGTAGTTAGCGTCGTCCTCGACGAAAGTGGTAGCGAGAATGTAGATCAGGGCGAGAACACCCAGGAATGCCGCAATGGCGTAAATGACTTTTGAACCAGCTCGCATGTTGTTCTCCTCGCCTTAAACGTTCTGGTTGGGGACGTCGAAGTTCTCGCCGTCGTTGGTCTGACGGGAAGAGTTGAACGGCCTGGTGGTCACCGCGAAGGGCTCCTCACCGATCGACGCCAGTGCCTCGGAGTTCGGGGCCTCCGGGTTGTCGAGACGGAACGCCATGTAGTCGGTGAACTGCTCGGGGGAGACAACACGGAGCTCGAAGTTCATCATCGCATGGTAGGTGCCGCACATCTCGGCGCAGCGGCCGACGAAGGCACCCTCTTCCTCGATGGCCTCGATCTGGAAGGAGCCCTGCTGCTGGTTCTGCTCCGGGTGGGCCATGACGTCACGCTTGAACAGGAACTCCGGGACCCAGAAGGAGTGGACCACGTCGCCGGAGGCCAGATCGAACTGGATTGTGGTGTTGGACGGGAGAACCAGAACCGGGACCTCCTCGGTGGTGCCGAGGGTCTCGACCTCGTTGTACCTCAGGTAGGACAGGTCACCCTTGGAGGTGCCGTGGATCGGGTTGGCGTTGCGCAGTTCCTCGGAGTCATGCTTGGTCTCCTCGGCGATGGCCTGACGCTCTTCGTCGATGCCATCGTATTCGGAGCCCGTCGGGCTCAGATCGGCGCCGATGTTCTGGTAACCGAACTTCCAGTTCCACTGGAAGGCCGTGACGTCGACTGTCACGTCCGGATCCTTGTCCAGGGCGACGACCTTCTGCTGCGTCTGGACGGTGAAGAAGAAGATCACCATGACGATGACGATCGGAATGATCGTCAGTGCCAGCTCAAGTGGAACGTTGTACTGGAGCTGCTTCGGGAACTCGCCCTTGCCCTGCTTCTCGGCCTTGCTGGCGCTCCACTTGAAGATCGCCCACAGGAACAGGGCCCACATGATCACGCCGATAATCCAGGCGGCGACCCAGACCCAGACCCAGAAGTTGTACATCGCCTCACCCTCAGGGGTGATGGGGTCCGGCCAGCCCATGTCCAGAATCCGGCTCACGGATTCCGGCGCGGCGATATCGCAGCCGGCCAGAGCCAAACCGCCGAGGGCCACAACGCCGGCGAGACCCGCCTTGCGGGCGAAGCCACGCTTATTTCGCTGTTCCACGTGTGTCTGCCTTCCTGTCCACACAAATTCTTTGAACACTTGTGAAGTATTCCTAACTAAGCAGGATAGTTCATGGACAGACTTCATCCACGCGGTTGTCTCCCGCCGAGCCGGATTCGCCCACAGAGGTGTCCCTATGAAGCACCCAGGATGTTACAGCCCATGTGCAGGAACCGGCGAATGTCCCCTTCCCCCTCACTACCCGGCTGTTAGACAATTCACAGGCGGAAATGGGTGGCATCATCCGAAAGTTCCCACCCATGGGGGGTTCTTTTCTCCCCCTCCCCCTTTTCCGGTCCTCCCCGGGGCCACCGACGGGAAGTGGGAGTATCCTCTACCGGTTGTCTCCGCCACACCGTCAGCACCTGAGACGCCGCCCTGTCCGTGGCGCGTTCACACCTTGTACCGGACGGGCCGTAAGGTGGGACCATCACTTCTCGCCTGTCCCATATATAGAGGAGAACATCAACCACCATGTGCGGGCTTCTTGGCATGCTGACGAGCAACGCGAATGCGGCACAGTTCACCGACGCCGTGGAAAGGGCACTGCCGTGCATGCGCCACCGCGGCCCCGACGAGGCCGGTAGCTGGCACGACGAGGACGTCGTCTACGGGTTCAACCGTCTGTCCATCATTGATCTGGAGCACTCCCACCAGCCGCTGCGGTGGGGGCCGGCCGAGTCGCCGGAGCGCTACGCGCTGACGTTCAACGGCGAGATCTACAACTACCTGGAACTGCGCGAGGAGCTCCAGGACCTCGGGTACACCTTCCACACCTCCGGCGACTCCGAGACGATCGTCGTCGGATACCACCACTGGGGAGAGAAGGTCGTCGAGCACCTGCGCGGCATGTTCGGCATCGCCATCTGGGACACCCGGGAGAAGGTGCTGTTCCTGGCGCGCGACCAGTTCGGCATCAAGCCGCTCTACTACGCCACGACCGCCGCCGGCACGGCCTTCAGCTCGGAGAAGAAGTCCCTCCTGGAGATGGCCCCGGAGCTGGGTCTAGATCTGGACCTTGACCGCCGCGCGATCGAGCATTACGTGGACCTGCAGTACGTCCCCGAGCCGGAGAGCCTGCACACCGGCATCCGCCGCCTCGAGTCCGGCTGCACCGCCACCCTGCGTCCGGGAGGGGAGGTCGTCGCCAGGCGCTACTTCAAGCCGAACTTCGACGTCACCCCGGTCCCCAAGGGCCGTGAACAGGACCTGTTCGACCGGATCGCCCACGCGTTGGAGGACTCCGTCGCCAAGCACATGCGCGCCGACGTCACGGTGGGCTCCTTCCTCTCCGGCGGCATCGACTCCACCGCCATCGCCGCCCTGGCCAAGCGCCACAACCCGGATCTGCTGACCTTCACCACCGGCTTCGAGCGCGAGGGCTACTCCGAGGTCGACGTCGCCGCCGAATCCGCCGCGGCCATCGGCGTCGAGCACATCGTCAAGGTCGTCTCCCCCGAGGAATACGCCGATGCCATCCCGAAGATCATGTGGTACCTCGACGACCCGGTCGCCGACCCGTCGCTGGTGCCGCTGTACTTCGTCGCGGCCGAGGCCCGCAAGCATGTCAAGGTCGTGCTCTCCGGCGAGGGCGCCGACGAGCTCTTCGGCGGCTACACCATCTACAAGGAGCCGCTGTCGCTCGCGCCCTTCGAGAAAATCCCCTCCCCGCTGCGCAAGGGGTTGCGGAAGCTCGGGCAGGTGCTCCCCGACGGCATGAAGGGCAAGTCTCTGCTCGATCGCGGCACCATGACCATGGAGGAGCGCTACTACGGCAACGCCCGCTCCTTCAATTTCGAGCAGCTGCAGCGCGTGCTGCCCTGGGCGAAGCCCGAGTGGGACCACCGCGAGGTCACTGCCCCGGTCTACGAGGTCAACAGACACATGGACCCGGTCGCCCGGATGCAGCACCTGGATCTGTTCACCTGGATGCGTGGCGACATCCTGGTCAAGGCCGACAAGATCAACATGGCCAACTCCCTGGAGCTGCGCGTGCCGTTCCTGGACAAGGAGGTCTTCAACGTCGCCCAGACCATCCCGCACGACCTGAAGATCGCTGACGGCACCACCAAGTACGCGCTGCGCAAGGCGCTCGAGCAGATCGTCCCGCCGCACGTGCTGCACCGCAGGAAGCTGGGTTTCCCGGTGCCGATGCGCCACTGGCTGGCCGGCGACGAGCTGTACGGCTGGGCCCAGGACACCATCACCGAGTCCCAGACTGATGAGATCTTCGACCGCGGGCAGGTCCTGGAGATGCTCAAGGAGCACCGCGACGGCGTCACCGACCACTCGCGCCGCCTGTGGACCGTGCTGGCGTTCATGGTCTGGCACGGCATCTTCATGGAGAAGCGCATCGATCCGAAGATCGAGCGGAAGGATTACCCGGTCGACCTCTGATCCTGGCTGACCGCCGACAGCTGACCGTCGGGTTTTGACGGCCCCCGCTCACCCTCCTCTCGGAGGGTGGGCGGGGGTCTCGTCTTGGGCGGGGGTCCGTTTCCCGTACCGTCACTGTGACGCCCGGGTCCGCGGTGCCGTCCCGCGCAGGGCACGTCGGCCGTCCCACGCTCCCCCGCGAACGCAAACGGCGCCCTCTCCCCACCTCGGGGAAGGGGCGCCGCAATTTCTGCGAACTGAAGATCCGAACTGAAGGCCTAGTTGAAAGAGTCGCCGCAGGCGCAGGAGCCGCCGGCGTTCGGGTTGTCGATGGTGAAACCCTGTGCCTCGATGGTGTCGGAGAAGTCGATGCGTGCACCGGTCAGGTACGGCACGGACATCTTGTCCACGGTCAGGCGCACACCGCCGACCTCGTCGACCTTGTCGCCGTCGAGGGAACGGTCGTCGAAGTAGAGCTGGTAGCGCAGACCGGCGCAGCCGCCCGGCTGAACAGCGATACGCAGGGACAGATCGTCGCGACCCTCCTGGTCGAGCAGGGCCTTGGCCTTGGCAGCCGCGGATTCGGTGAGGATCACACCGGTGCTGGAGGTCGGGGCAGTCATATTGTTCTCCTTGCCTGTGTTACTTCGTGGTGCGCCAGGAACTCCCCGGCCAGCGGGGAAGCCTTTGTTGTCGCCCACCCTACTCCGGATGAGAAGGTAACGGTACCCCACGGGTTAGTACGGGATGACCGGTGACGATGGTGCGCTCCCCGGCGCGGGGGCGGAACAACACCATCTTAATTCACGGGCTCACTCGGTATAAACGCCTGGAGGCCGACCCGTATTCCCTCTCGGCCACATTTGCCTTGTAGCCTTATGAGCGTGAAACTCCCCTGGCAGAAACCCGACGATTCCTCCCCGAACAAGGCCTCCTCGACCGCCGCCTCCGCGCTCGGCGCCGATGACACGGGCGCTGTGGCATCCGACGAGGCCGTTCCGCAGGAGAAGCGCCCCAAGGGCTACACCCCGCCGAAGGGCCGGCCCACCCCGAAGCGTCGCGAGGTCGAGATCGAGCGCGGCGTCATCCGCGATCCCAGCGGCGTGCCGCGCAATCAGGCGGAGGCGGCCGCCAGGCGCAAGGAACTGAAGAAGTCCATGTCCAAGGAGGAGTGGAAGGACTACAAGCGCAAGGAGCGCGAGGAGACCCGCCGCCGCCAGCGTGAGGCCCAGGCGGCCATGGATCGCGGCGAGGAGAAGTTCCTGCTGCCGCGCGACAAGGGTGAGGTCCGCCGCTACGTCCGCGACTGGGTGGACTCCCGCCGCTTCGTCAGCAACGCCGTCATGCCGGTCGCCCTGGTCCTGCTCCTGGTCCTGCTGCTCGGTTCCGCGCTGCCCACGCTGGCCAACGTCACCTCGTTGGCCGGCATGGTCCTGATCCTCGTCTTCCTCGTCGAGGGCATCTGGCTGGGCCGTTCCGTCAACAAGTCCGTGCGCGCGAAGTTCCCGGGCACCACGGAAACCGGTTTCGCCCTGGGCTTCTACGCCTACTCCCGCGCCACCCAGCCGCGTAAGTGGCGTACCCCGAAGCCGCGGGTGAAGATCGGCGACCAGGTGTAGCCGACGGATAACCGACTCCCCGGACTCGCTAGATTCGGGGGGTACGTGAGTATCCCCTCCCCCGCCCACCGACCAGGAGAATCCATGGAAACGACCCCGCCGCTGTTCGCCCCCATCACCGTCCCCGACGAGCAGGCGGGCCAGGCGGTGCGGGAGACACTCGCCGGGGCCGCCACCCCGGGGGCGTCGCTGGGCCGGCTCGGGGAGGTCGCCGCGTGGGTCGCCGCCTGCCAGGGTGCGACCCCGCCGGCCCCGTTGCGACGCCCGCGGGTGGTCGTTTTCGCCGGTGACCACGGCGTCGCGAAGCGCGGCATCTCCGCGCTGGACCCGTCCTCCTCCGTCCACCAGGCCGCCGACATCGCCGCCGGGGGTGGTGCGGTCAACGTCTTCGCCCGCGCGGCGGGGGCCTCCGTCCGGTTGGTCGACGTCTCCCTGGACCACGACGTCGCAGGCGAGGAGCGGGTCTCCCGTTCCTGCGGTGCCATCGACGTCGAGGACGCCATGACCCGCGGGGAGCTGGACCGTGCCCTGGCGATCGGGAAGGCCGTGGCCGACCAGGAGATCGACGCCGGGGCGGATCTGCTCGTCCCGGGCGATCTGGGGGTGGGCAACACCACCGTCGCCGCCGCCGTCATCGGGTCCTTCACCCGCACCGAGCCGGTCGCGGTCATCGGCCCCGGTTCCGGCATCACCGACGAGGTCTGGAAGGTGAAGGTCTCCGCCCTGCGCGACGCGATGTTCCGCGCGCGTTCGATGACCGGCCGCCCGCTGGAGGTGCTGCAGACGATCTCGTCACCCGACTTCGCCGCGCTGGTGGCCTTCATCGCGCAGGCGGCCGTGCGCCGCACCCCGGTGCTTCTCGACGGCGCGCCCGTCACCGCCGCGGCCTACGTCGCCGAGAAGCTCGCCCCCGGGGCGCGGGCCTGGTTCGCCGCCGGCCAGCTGACCCCGGAGCCGGCGCACCTGATCGCCCTGCAGGCCCTCGAGCTGACCCCGCTGCTCGCGCTCGACATGCGGGTCGGCCAGGGCACCGGGGCGCTGGCCGCGCTTCCGCTGCTCTCGGTGGCCGTCGAGCTGGTGGCCGACGAATTCGCCGCGCGGGCGGAGGAACGGGCCCAATCGGGCTCGCACCGCTACGAGGGCTGACCGCGGCCACGACTCCCCTCAACGGCAACGGCCCCGGCCCGCCACCTGGTTCTCAGGTGCGGGCCGGGGCCGTGGGTGTCTCTCTGGGTGGGAAACCTGCGCCGGTGCGGTCGGGTGTCCTACTTCGCCGGAACCAGGGTGTGGAGCCAGCCGTGGATGTCCTCGGCCTCGCCGCGCTGGATGGCGGTCAGGCGCTCGCGCATGGCCATGGTCACCGCGCCGGCCTCGTTGTTGTTGACCAGGTACTCGCCGTCGTTGGACAGCACGCGGCCGACCGGGGTGATCACGGCGGCGGTGCCGCAGGCCATGGCCTCGGTCATCGCTCCGGAGGCGGCGTCGTCGCGCCACTCGTCGGTGGAGATGCGGCGTTCCTCGACGTCGTGGCCGAGGTCGCGGGCGACCTGCAGCAGGGAGTCGCGGGTCACGCCGGGCAGGAGGGAACCGGACAACGCCGGGGTGACCACCTTCGCGTCCGCACCGGAGCCGTAGACGAACATGAGGTTCATGCCGCCCATCTCCTCGATGTACCGGTGCTCGATGGCGTCCAGCCACACGACCTGGTCGCAGCCCTTCTCCTCCGCCTGGGCCTGGGCCAGCAGAGAGGCGGCGTAGTTGCCGGCGAACTTCGCGGCGCCGGTGCCACCGGGGGCGGCGCGGACGTAGTCCTCGCTCAGCCACACCGAGACCGGCTTGACGCCACCGGTGAAGTAGGCGCCCGACGGGGAGGCGATGACGATGAAGCGGTAGGCGTTCGCCGGGGAGACACCCAGCGAGACCTCGGTGGAGATCATGAACGGGCGGATGTAGAGGCTGGCCTCGCCGCCGGCGGCGGGCACCCACTCGGAGTCGATGTCGACGAGCAGGCGGATGGCCTCGATGAAGTCCTCGACCGGCAGCGGCGGCATGGCCATGCGCTCGGCGGAGCGCTGCATGCGCTGCGCGTTCTCCTCCGGGCGGAAGGTGGCGATGGCGCCGTCCGGCTGGCGGTAGGCCTTGATGCCCTCGAAGATGGCCTGTCCGTAGTGGAACACGGTGGTCGCCGGGTCCATCGGGATGGCCTGGTAGGGGCCCACCTGGGCGTTGTGCCAGCCGTCCTCCTCGGTCCAGTCGATGGTGACCATGTGGTCGGTGAAATTCTTGCCGAACCTGGGATTCGCGAGGATGTCCGCGCGCTCCTCCGGGGACGTCGGAGCCTCGGTGCGGTTCACGGTGAAGTTGAGAGACGTCATGGCAGAAACGTTACACCGGGGGTTTGCCCCGGTCGGACGTGAGGCGGGGCACTCCCGGCTGCCGTGGCGCGGTCGTCGTTAAGCTGGGGCCGATACGCAATTCAACTCAGTGACCGACCGAGAGGAACCCTCATGGCGAAACCCACCTTCCAGCTTCCGGCGCGCGGCGCCTCCCCTGACCTGGAACTGGCGAAGAAGGCCCCGAAGAACGCGGACGTCTATCTCG
This sequence comes from Corynebacterium halotolerans YIM 70093 = DSM 44683, assembly GCF_000341345.1. Taxonomy (NCBI): domain Bacteria; kingdom Bacillati; phylum Actinomycetota; class Actinomycetes; order Mycobacteriales; family Corynebacteriaceae; genus Corynebacterium; species Corynebacterium halotolerans. The sequence continues at coordinate 2,108,958 of NC_020302.1, forward strand.
TCCCCGTGTTCAAGGGTGAGGAGGGCCTCGAGCTGCCGGCCTCCGCACTGCTTGACGACGCCGCCCTGCGCACCGTGCTGGAGACCCTCACCGCCGTCGGCGCCACCGGCAAGGCCGACGAGATCACCCGCGTGCCCGCCCCGGAGAAGGTCGCCGCCGACTCCATCGTGGCCGTGGGCCTCGGCGACTCCGAGGACGTGACCCACGAGACCGTGCGCCGCGCCGCCGGTGCGGCCGCCCGCTCCCTGACGGGCGTGGGCACCGCCGTGACGACGGTGGGCGACTTCGGGCTCGGCCCGGCCGTCGAGGGCGTGGCACTGGGTGCCTACCAGTTCCGCGGCATCCGCAGCGAGGAGCCGACCGCCGACGCCCTGCCGGTGGAGAAGGTCATCTTCCTCGGTGACACGAAGGCCGCCAAGGATGAGTTCGTCACCGCCCAGATCACCGCCGAGTCGGTGCTGCTGGCCCGCGACCTGGTCAACACCCCGGCCTCCCACCTCTACCCCGAGGCCTACGCGGGCATCCTGGCCGCGGCGGGCAGGGACGCGGGCCTCGACGTCGAGGTGCTCGACGAGGACGCGCTGGAGAAGGAGGGCTTCGGCGGCATCCTGGCCGTCGGCCGGGGCTCTGCCCGTCCGCCGCGCCTGGTGCGCCTGAGCTGGTCGCCGCGCAAGGCGAAGACCTCGGTGGCACTGGTGGGCAAGGGCATCACCTTCGACACCGGCGGTATCTCCCTGAAGCCCGCCGCCAAGATGGAGGACATGATCTCGGACATGGGTGGCTCCGCCGCCGTGGCCGCCACGATCATCGCCGCCGCACGCCTGAACCTGCCGGTGAAGGTCACCGCCACCCTGCCGCTGGCGGAGAACATGCCGTCCGGCACCGCCACCCGCCCGGGGGATGTGATCACCCATTACGGGGGGCTGACCTCCGAGATCATCAACACCGACGCCGAGGGCCGCCTCGTGCTCGCCGACGCCCTGGCCCGCGCCAGCGAGGACGACCCCGACTACCTGGTCGAGACCGCCACCCTGACCGGTGCGCAGATGGTCGCCCTCGGAGCCAGGACCGCCGGTGTCATGGGCACCGACGAGTTCCGCGACCGCGTGGCCGGGACGGGGCGTTCCGTCGGCGAGCCGGCGTGGGCGATGCCGCTGCTCGAGGAGCAGGCCGAGGAGCTGAAGTCCCCGGTCGCCGACATCCGCAACTCCCACAACTCCCGCAACGCGGGCATGCTGTTCGCCGGCCTGTACCTGTCGAAGTTCATCCACGAGGACATCGAGTGGGCCCACGTGGACATCGCCGGCCCGTCCTTCAACACCGGCGGGGTCAGCGGCTACACCGTCAAGCGCGCCACCGGCGTGCCGGTGCGCACCTTCGTGACCCTGCTGCGCGAGCTCGCCGAGCAGAAGTAGCCGGCGCTCGACGGACAGCGCAGCGCGGGAAAATACACTTCCGTGGATCCGCGGAAGTGCATCAGCCCAGTTCACAACTCCGCGTGGACTGGGCTGAAGTGTATTTTCCGGCCGGCCACTCCCCTCGGCGGAGCCGGCTCAGGCGTCGGGCAGTTCGCCACGTTCGAATCGCGCGCGGCGGGCCCGCTGCTCCGCACGCTTGCGCAGCAGCCGGTCGCGTTCGATGCGGCGGCGCATGCGTTGGGGGTACCCGGTGTCTTCGACGTCGTAGATCGGGCAGTTGAGCAGCTTCGCCACCGCGTCAATGCCCTTCGGCCCGCCGATACGGCGGCGGGTGAACTCGCCGTTCTCGTCGACGAGCACCACGGACATCTCGTTGACCACCGTTTCCGGCTCAATGTAGGCCTCGATGAAGGCGCGCCCGGCCGCCCAGTTCTTCAGGTGGTCGCGGTCCTCGGGACGGATGGTCTCACCGGGCCCGCGGGGCGGGCGCAGACCTCCCCGGGGCTTCTTGCGACCGAATATGTTGAACACGTCCTACAATTGTAGGGGCAAAGTTTTCTCCAGTGCGGTCACCTCCGTCGATCCCACGGCCACCGGTCGACACATACCCCCGGCTGTGGACACGGGAGCGGGAGTGAACCGGTACGCTGAGGACTATTAGCTTCCGATTTACACACGACTTTCCGAGGAGTCAGAACAACATGGCGTTCTCCGTAGAGATGCCCGAACTGGGCGAATCCGTCACCGAAGGCACTATCACCCAGTGGCTGAAGTCCGTCGGCGACACCGTCGAGGTCGACGAGCCGTTGCTCGAGGTCTCCACCGACAAGGTCGACACGGAGATCCCCTCCCCGGCCGCCGGCGTGCTGCTGGAGATCAAGGCCGAGGAGGACGACACCGTCGACGTCGGCGCCGTGATCGCGACCATCGGCGAGGAGGGTGAGTCCGCCGGTGACTCCGATTCTTCCGACGATGAGGTCAACGAGAACGCCGAGCAGGTCGATCCCTCCGGCGGCCAGGATGTCGCGCAGGTCGACCCCGCACAGGACTCCTCCGAGAAGGCCACCGAAGCCAAGGGCTCCTCCACCGATGTCGAGATGCCGGAGCTGGGCGAGTCCGTCACCGAGGGCACCATCACCCAGTGGCTGAAGTCCGTCGGCGACACCGTCGAGGTCGACGAGCCGCTGCTCGAGGTCTCCACCGACAAGGTCGACACCGAGATCCCCTCCCCCGTCGCCGGTACCCTCCAGGAGATCCTGGCCGAGGAGGACGACACCGTCGACGTCGGTGCCATCATCGCGCGCATCGGCTCCGGCGAGGCCCCGCAGGCCGAGGAGAAGGAGGAGGACCGCGAGGTCCCGTCCGAGGAAGCCATCCAGGAGTCCGAATCCAAGGATGAGAAGGACACCGTCGAGGAGGCCCAGGAGCCCGAGTCCGACGACTCCGGTTCCGCTGACTCCGCCGACGCCACCGATGTCGAGATGCCGGAGCTGGGCGAGTCCGTCACCGAGGGCACCATCACCCAGTGGCTGAAGTCCGTCGGCGACACCGTCGAGGTCGACGAGCCGCTGCTCGAGGTCTCCACCGACAAGGTCGACACCGAGATCCCCTCCCCCGTCGCCGGTACCCTCCAGGAGATCCTGGCCGAGGAGGACGACACCGTCGACGTCGGCGCCATCATCGCCCGCATCGGCTCCGGCGAAGCCCCGAAGAAGAAGGAGGCTCCGAAGAAGGAAGAGCCCAAGGCCGAGCCGAAGAAGGAAGCTAAGCCTGAGAAGAAGGAGGAGCCCAAGAAGGAGGCTCCGAAGGCTGAGCCCATCGGGCGGAGCCCCGGCGACTCCTCCGAGAGTGAGGGCAAGGGCGCCCCGAAGCAGGAGTCCGGGAAGAAGGTCAACAACGACAACGTCCCGTACGTCACCCCGCTGGTGCGCAAGCTGGCCGACAAGCACGGCGTCGACCTGAACACCGTTGAGGGCACGGGCGTCGGTGGCCGCATCCGTAAGCAGGACGTCCTGGCCGCCGCCGAGGGTGGCGCCGAGGGCAAGGACGAGAAGGCCGCCCCGAAGGGCGAGCGCGCCAACTGGTCCACCAAGTCCGTGGACCCGGCCAAGGCCGAGCTGATCGGTACGACCCAGAAGGTCAACCGCATCCGCGAGATCACCGCCGCCAAGATGGTCGAGTCCCTGCAGACCTCCGCGCAGCTGACCCACGTCCAGGAGGTCGACATGACCCGGGTCGCGGAGCTGCGCAAGGCCAACAAGCAGGCTTTCGTGGACAAGCACGGCGCGAACCCGACCTACCTGGTCTTCATCGTCAAGGCCGTCGCCGAGGCTCTGGTCTCCCACCCGAACGTCAACGCGTCCTACAACGCCGAGACCAAGGAGATGACCTACCACGCTGATGTCAACATCGGCATCGCCGTGGACACCCCGCAGGGTCTGCTGGTCCCGGTCATCAAGAAGGCCCAGGACCTGTCCCTGCCGGAGATCGCCAAGGAGATCGTCGACCTGGCCGAGCGTGCGCGCAACAAGAAGCTGCGCCCCGACGACCTGTCCGGCGGCACCTTCACGGTGACCAACATCGGCTCCGAGGGCGCCCTGCTGGACACCCCGGTGCTGACCCCGCCGCAGGCCGGCATCCTGGGCACCGCCGCGATCGAGAAGCGCCCGGTCGTCGTCACCGACGAGGGCGTGGACTCCATCGCCATCCGCCAGATGGCCTACCTGCCGTTCACCTACGACCACCAGGTGGTCGACGGTGCCGACGCAGGCCGGTTCATCACCACCATCAAGGACCGTCTCGAGACCGCCGACTTCGAGTCCGACCTGCAGCTGTAACCCACGGCGCCGGTAGGAACCGCCCGCTCCCCACCCGGGAGCGGGCGGTTTTCCGTGTCTTCCGTGTCTTCTGTGTCTTCCGGGGGTGGGCGGAAGCCCGCCACCGCCCACCCGCGTGGCGCTTCCGATCCCCCCGATCCCGGTGAGGAGATCACGGTCCGCGCCTCCCCCGTCCAGCCCCTCCCACGGACAGCGGAAAGTGCGCGGCTGCGCACTCTCACCGGCGCTGATCGCCCACCACGCCCCGCGGGTGTCGATAAGTGAATACCTTTCGTCGCCCTTCAGCCGGACTGTCGTCCGGTTAACAGTTCGGCGCACCATATAATCAGGGCGACACAGCACACCGTCTCAAGGAGCTTGTTCCGTATGACTCTGACCCCGGTCACCGACCCCGCGTCCTTCCCGGCGCGCCATCTCGGCCCTGACGACGAGGAGAGGGCGGTGATGCTCGAGCGTGTCGGTTATTCGTCGCTGGATGCGCTTCTCGACGCCGCCCTGCCCGCCGACATCCGGGCCGGTGCGGCCCCGCAGCTCGACGAGGCGCTGAGCGAGTACGACGCCCAGGCGGTCCTGCGTGACTACGCGGGCCGGAACGTCGTGCTCAAGGCCTTCTACGGTCAGGGTTTCTCGGACACGATCACCCCACCGGTCATCCGCCGCAACGTGGTGGAGGATCCGGGCTGGTACACCGCCTACACCCCCTACCAGCCGGAGATCTCCCAGGGTCGCCTGGAAGCCCTGCTGAACTTCCAGACCATGGTCTCCGAGCTGACCGGTCTGCCGGTCGCGAACGCCTCCCTGTTGGACGAGGCCTCCGCCGTCGCCGAGGCCGTGGGCCTGATGTCGCGGGCGAAGAAGAAGGGCCGCCGTGTCATCCTGGATTCCCGCCTGCACCCGCAGGTCCTGGGGGTGGCGGCCGAGCGGGCGCGCGCCATCGACCTCGAGGTGGAGATCACCGATCTGAGCTCCGGGCTCGTCGGCGAGGATCTCGTCGGCGTGGTCATCGCCTACCCGGGCACGGAGGGCGATATCGCCGATCCGCGCGCGGTGATCGAGGCGATCCACTCCCGCGACGGGCTGGCGACCGTGGTCACCGATCCGCTGTCGCTGATGCTGCTGGAGTCGCCCGGGGAGCTCGGTGCGGACATCGCGGTGGGCAACTCGCAGCGTTTCGGCGTGCCGCTGTTCTTCGGCGGTCCGCACGCCGCCTACATGGCCGTCAGCGACAAGCTGAAGCGCCAGCTGCCCGGCCGCCTGGTGGGCGTGTCCGTCGACGCCGACGGCCGTCCCGCGTACCGTCTGGCGCTGCAGACCCGTGAGCAGCACATCCGGCGTGAGCGCGCCACCTCCAATATCTGCACCGCCCAGGCGCTGCTGGCCGTCACGGCGTCGATGTACGCCGTCTACCACGGCCCCGCCGGCCTGAAGAACATCGCCGAGCACGTCCACTCCCTGGCCACCAGCTTCGCCGCCACCGTGCGGGAGGCCGGCGCCGAGGTCGTCCACGGGCACTTCTTCGACACCGTCGCGGTGCGCACCCCGGGCCGGGCGCAGGCGGTCGTCGACCAGCTGGCCGAGGCCGGCTACCTGGTCCGGCCCATCGACGCCGACACCGTGGGCGTCTCCTTCGGCGAGTCCGCCACGGCGGCCGACGTCGCGGAGCTGGCGAAGGCCTTCGGCGCCTCCGCGGCCGTTGAGGGCGCGTCCGCGCTGCCGGAGGGGCTGGTCCGCGCCGGGACGCCGCTGACCCACCCGATCTTCAGCTCCATCCACTCCGAGTCGCAGATGATGCGCTACCTGCGCACCCTGTCCGACAAGGATCTCGCGCTCGACCGCACCATGATTCCGCTGGGTTCGTGCACGATGAAGCTCAACCCGGCCGCCGGCCTGGAGGCGATCACCTGGCCGGAGTTCGCGAACGTCCACCCCTACGCCCCCGACACCCAGACCGTCGGCTGGCGTGCGCTGATCGAGCAGCTGGAGGGCTGGCTGGCGGCGCTGACCGGTTACGCCAGGGTCTCCGTGCAGCCGAACGCCGGTTCCCAGGGCGAGCTGGCCGGCCTGCTGGCCATCCGCCGCTACCACCTGTCCCGGGGTGACGACCAGCGCGACATCTGCCTGGTGCCGGCCTCGGCGCACGGCACCAACGCGGCGTCGGCGACGCTGGCGAACCTGCGCGTGGTGGTCGTGGCCACCGCCGACGACGGCTCCATCGACCTGGCGGATCTGGACGCCAAGCTGGAGAAGCACGGCAAGAACGTCGCGGCGATCATGATCACCTACCCGTCGACCCACGGCGTCTTCGAGAACACCGTGCGCACGGTGTGCGAGAAGGTGCACGCCGCGGGCGGGCAGGTCTACATCGACGGGGCGAACATGAACGCCCTCACGGGCCTGGCGAAGCCGGGTGAGTTCGGCGGCGACGTCTCCCACCTGAACCTGCACAAGACGTTCACCATCCCGCACGGCGGTGGTGGCCCGGGCGTCGGCCCGGTGGCCGTGGCCGAGCACCTGGTGCCGTTCCTGCCCTCCGACCCGGCGACGGCCGACGCGTCGGCCCCGGTCAGCGGGGAGGCGGGCGTGCCGATCGCCTCGACGCGTTTCGGTTCCGCCGGCGTGCTGCAGATCTCCTGGGCCTACATCGCGATGATGGGAGCGGAGGGGCTGGCGCAGGCTACCGCGCACGCCATCCTGGGCGCGAACTACCTGGCGCGTGAGCTGTCCGACTCCTTCCCCATCCTCTACACCGGCAACGAGGGCCTGGTGGCCCACGAGTGCATCCTCGACCTGCGCGAGCTGACCAGCCAGTCGGGGGTGACGGCCGCGGACGTCGCCAAGCGGCTGGTCGACTTCGGCTTCCACGCCCCCACCCTGGCCTTCCCGGTCGCCGGCACGCTGATGGTCGAGCCGACCGAGTCCGAGGACCTGGCCGAGCTGGACCGCTTCATCGAGGCGATGCGGACCATCCGCGCCGAGATCCAGGAGATCATCGACGGCCGCGTCGGCTACGAGGACTCCGTGCTGCGGCACGCGCCGTTCACCGCCTGGTCGGTGTCCAACTCGGAGTGGGACCACGCCTTCAGTCGTGAGCAGGCCGCCTGGCCGGTGCCGGGCCTGCGGAAGGTGAAGTACTTCCCGCCGGTGCGCCGCCTCGACGAGGCCTACGGCGACCGTAACCTGGTGTGCGCCTGCCCGCCGCCGGAGGCCTTCGACATCGACGAGACCGACGAGACCGCTGACCACGAGGAGAACTAGATGACCGACCTGCGTCACAGCCCCCTGCACGCCGAGCACGAGGCGCTCGGTGCCAGCTTCACCCCCTTCGGACCGTGGAACATGCCACTGAAGTACGGCAACGAGCTCGACGAGCACCGCGCCGTCCGCGAGTCCGCGGGTCTGTTCGACCTGTCCCACATGGGTGAAATCCGGGTGAGCGGCCCCGGGGCCGGGGAGTTCCTCGACTACGCCCTGATCTCCACCCTGTCGACCCTCAAGGTCGGCAAGGCGAAGTACTCCATGCTCGTCGACGCCGCGGGTGGCATCCTCGACGACCTCATCTCCTACCGGCTGGCCGAGGACGAGTACCTGGTCATCCCCAACGCCGGCAACACCGACGTCGTCCGGGAGGCCTTCCAGGCCCGCACGGACGGCTTCGACGTGCGGCTGGCCGACGAGTCGCTGGACACCGCGCTCGTGGCCGTCCAGGGCCCGGAGTCGGAGGCCGTCCTGCTCGGGCTCGTCGCCGAGTCCGACCGCGACGTCATCCGGGAGATGAAATACTACGCCGCGGCCCCGCTGACCGTCGCGGGCGTCGAGACGCTGGTGGCCCGCACCGGCTACACCGGGGAGGACGGCTTCGAGCTCTACGTGCCGAACGACTCCGCCGTGGAACTGTGGCGCTCCCTGCTCGAGGCCGGGCGTGAGGCCGGGGTGCGGCCGGCCGGGCTGGCCGCGCGCGACTCCCTGCGCCTGGAGGCCGGCATGCCGCTCTACGGCAACGAGCTGAGCACCGACATCACCCCCGTCGAGGCCGGTATGGCCCGCGCCTTCGCGAAGAAGGAGGGCGATTTCGTCGGCCGCGAGGCACTCGGCGGCCGCCAGCCCGAGCGGCTGATCGCCGGGCTGGTGGGCGAGGGCCGGCGCGCCGCGCGGGGCGGTTCCGAGGTGTTCCTCGGTGACCGGCTGGTCGGCGTGGTCACCTCCGGCCAGCCCTCCCCCACTCTCGGGTACCCGGTCGCCCTGGCTCTGCTGGACCCGACCGCCACGGGCGAGGGCACGGAGCTCGAGGTCGACATCCGGGGTAAGCGCCACCCCTTCACCGTGGCGAAGACCCCCTTTTACCAGCGCGAAAAGTAGCGCGCAACGCAGCCCCGCCCCCGGCGGGGCAGGCTAGAATTTCACCGACATCATCTGAAGACAGAAAGGCACGCGCCATGGCCACCCTGCCCGAGAACTACTCCTACTCCGCGGACCACGAGTGGATCGACGTCGCCGCCGACGCCGTCGTCGGCTCCACCGTCAAGGTCGGCATCACCTCCGTGGCCGCCGAGCGCCTCGGCGAGGTCGTCTTCGCCGAGCTGCCCGAGGTGGGCGACTCGCTGACCGCCGGCGAGACCTGCGGCGAGGTGGAGTCCACCAAGTCGGTCTCCGACCTGTACTCCCCGGTCACGGGCACCGTCACCAAGGTCAACGACGCCGTGCACGACAACTACGGCATCATCAACGAGGACCCCTTCGTCGAAGGCTGGCTCTTCGAGGTCGAGGTCACCGAGGCCGGTCCGCTGATGACCGCCACGGAGTACGCGGAGGCCAACGGCGTGTAGTCGCGGAACGCGCGGTTCTCCCCCGGGTGGTGCCGACGTCCCCGGCGTCGGTGCGGCCCGGGGGTTTTGTCGTTGCGGCGCCTGGGCTGCAACGCTTGCCGACGCCGCGCTCACCGGCCCCGTTCGGGGCACCACGGCGCCCCTGCCTAGTACCCTGGATACATCATGACTGCACCGCGCGATCCCTTCTTCCCCGCCGACCGTTCCATCCGCGCCAGCTCCGAACCGGTCGAGATCCGCCGCCTCGGCACCGTCGACTACCAGGAGGCCTGGGAGCTGCAGGCCTCCCTGGCGAGACAGCGCGCCGCCGACGGGATCCCCGACCAGCTGCTGCTGCTGGAACACCCCTCGGTCTACACCGCGGGCAAACGCACCCAGCCCGAGGACCGCCCCACCAACGGCCAGCCCGTCATCGACGTCGACCGGGGCGGGCGCATCACCTGGCACGGCGAGGGCCAGCTGGTGGCCTACCCCATCATCCGGCTCGCCGAGCCCGTCGACGTCGTCGACTACGTCCGCCGCCTCGAGGAGGCGGTCATCCAGGTCGTGCGCCGGGCCGGGATCCCGGACGCCGGGCGCATCGACGGCCGCTCCGGGGTGTGGGTGCCCGCCGACGGCACCCGCCGGGACCGCAAGGTCGCCGCGCTGGGCATCCGCATCAGCCGCGGCGTGACCATGCACGGTCTGGCCCTGAACTGCTCCAACACCCTGGAGTTCTACGACCACATCGTCGCCTGCGGCATCGACGACGCGGACGTGACCACCCTCAGCCTCGAGCTGGGCCGGCAGGTCACCCTCGAGGAGATGACGGACCCGCTGATCACGGCGCTCGACGATGCCCTGGCGGGCCGGCTGACCGTCGCCGACCACACCTTCGGCTCGGCCCCGGACCCCACGAAGGGGCTGCCGCGCAACCGGGTCCGGAGCTGACCCCACCCCCGTTTTCACTTGTTCGACGCTTATCAGACGAAAGAGTACGGTGAATTTTGTGACTATCGCACCTGAAGGACGCAAGATGCTCCGGGTCGAGGCCCGCAACGCCCAGACCCCGATCGAGAGCAAGCCCCGCTGGATCCGCACCTCGGTGAAGACCGGTCCGGAGTACCGGGACATGAAGGAACGTGTCTCCGGCGCCTCGCTGCACACCGTGTGCCAGGAGGCGGGCTGCCCGAACATCCACGAGTGCTGGGAGTCGCGCGAGGCCACCTTCCTGATCGGTGGCGCGAACTGCTCGCGCCGCTGCGACTTCTGCCAGATCAACTCCGCGAAGCCGGAGCCCCTGGACCGCGACGAGCCGCGCCGCGTGGCCGAGAACGTCCGCGAGATGGGCCTGAACTACTCCACCATCACCGGGGTCACCCGTGATGACCTCGAGGACGAGGGCGCCTGGCTCTACGCCGAGGTCGTGCGCCAGATCCACGCGCTCAACCCGCACACCGGCGTGGAGAACCTGGTCCCGGACTTCTCCGGCAAGCCGGATCTCCTCGCCGAGGTCTTCGAGTCCCGCCCGGAGGTCTTCGCCCACAACGTGGAGACCGTCCCGCGCATCTTCCGCCGCATCCGCCCGGCCTTCCGCTACGAGCGTTCCCTCGACGTCATCCGCCAGGCGCGGGACTTCGGGCTGATCACCAAGTCGAACCTCATCCTCGGCATGGGTGAGACCCCCGAGGAGATCCGCGAGGCGCTGGCCGACCTGCACAGCGCCGGCACCGACATCATCACCATCACCCAGTACCTGCGCCCCGGCCCGATGTACCACCCCATCGACCGCTGGGTGAAGCCGGAGGAGTTCGTCGAACACGCCGAGTACGCCAAGGAGCTCGGCTTCGGTGCGGTCATGTCCGGCCCGCTGGTCCGCTCCTCCTACCGCGCCGGCCGCCTCTACACCGAGGCCATGCACGCCCGCGGTCTCGAGGTCCCGGAGAACCTGAAGCACCTGGAGCAGACCTCCCAGGGCGCGACCACCCAGGAGGCCTCCACCCTGCTGGACAAGTACGGCCCCTCCCAGGACGTCCCGGTCGGCTCCTCCCGCTAGTTCCCACGGCTGTTTCCCACCCGGCGGGGCCGGGGCCGCACCTGGGTGGTGCGGCCCCGGCCCCGTTTCCCGATTCCACTGGTCCTTCGCCTAGAGTAGAGGCCATGGCAGACGCGAAGAAGGCGGCGGACAAGGCCGCGAAGAAGGAAGCGCGGGCGGCGAAGCGCGCCCAGCGCAAGCAGACGTGGTCCCAGTTCTGGCAGGCGTTCAACCTGCAGCGCAAGCAGGACAAGAAGCTCATCCCGCTCATGCTGCTGGCCATCCTGGGTGCGGCGCTGGTCTTCTTCCTCATCGGCCTGCTGTGGGGTGGGCAGTGGTGGATGCTCATCCTCGGCATCGGCGTCGGCTTCGTGCTGGCGATGTTCATCTTCTCCCGCCGCCTGCAGAACTCGATGTACGACCGGGTCGGTGACACCCCGGGCGCGGCCGGCTGGACGCTGGAGAACATGCGCAACACCGTGGGCATCGTCTGGCAGACCAAGACGGCCGTGGCCGCCAACACCCAGCTGGACTCCGTCCACCGCGTCATCGGCAATCCGGGCATCGTCCTCGTCGGCGAGGGTGCCCCGCACCGCCTCAAGCCGCTGTTCGAGCAGCAGAAGAAGCGTCTCAACCGCCTGGTCGGCGGCGTGCCCGTCCACGAGATCATCGTGGGCGAGGGCGAGGGCCAGGTGCCGCTGAAGAAGCTGCAGCGCGAGATGACGAAGCTGCCGCGCAACTACAAGAAGAACGAGGTCTACGCCCTCTCCGCGAAGATCGAGGCGATGGACAACGTCGGCCAGGGCGGCCCCGGCGCCGGCCTGCCGAAGGGTCCGCTGCCCAAGTCCGCGAACATGGGTGGTATGAACCGCCGCATGCGCCGCGCCGGCGAGCGCAAGAAGAAGGGCTGACCCACCCCCGGGTCCGCGCGTGTCGACGCCCCGTTACCTCCCCTCGGTAGCGGGGCGTCCTGCCGTTGCGGGGGTGGTGGGAACTAGCCCTGGATGACGCTGGTGCCGGTGGCGCGGTCGTGCATGCCGCGGCCGTCGGAGTCCACCAACGCGGCCGGGAGGATGAACGCGGTCAGCAGAGTGCGCACCACCGCACGCCACAGGCCGACCTTGGCCCCGCCGACGTCGACACGCGCGATGCCCATGCCGAGCACCGCCTGACCGGGGGTGCGGGCGAACAGCCAACCGCAGATGATGCCGAGGACGGCCCAGAACATCAGCGTCATGGTGGACACGCCGCCGAGGACGTCGGTGAAGGTGCCGACGAAGGAGGCGATGATCCAGGCGATCACCCAGTCGATGGCCACTCCCCCGGTGCGGCGGGCGACCGAGGCCAGGGAGCCGGGCCCCGACTGCGGGAGGCCGAGTTTTTCGCCGGGCCAGCGGCCGGGGGCGTCGGGGTCGTCATACTCCGCGGGGATCTGAGGTCCGTCGAGCCAGCTACGCTTAGGATCAGCCATACTGAACAATCTAGCCGGGGGTGTGTGGGTGAGGGAAAACCGTGATATCCCTCCCCTATTTTGATCGTTCGACAGAAAATCCATTAAACTCGGCCCCGGGCATTTCCAGCAGGCACTCCCACATGGGAGAATGCCCGCAGCAAGCGAACCGCGACCCACCAGCAGAGCGCCAAAACACCTACTAGGAGCCATCGTGGCCTTCAACACCACCGAAGACGTCATCAAGTACATCAAGGATGAAGGCGTCGAGTTCGTCGACATCCGTTTCACCGATGTTCCCGGCATCGAGCACCACTTCTCCATCCCCGCCTCGGAGTTCGACGAGGACGCCGCGGAGGAGGGCATGGCCTTCGACGGTTCCTCCATCCGCGGATTCACCACCATCGACGAGTCCGACATGATGCTGCTGCCGGACCCGGCCACCGCGAAGATCGACCCGTTCCGCCGGGCCAAGACGCTGAACATGAAGTTCTTCGTCCACGACCCGTTCACCCGCGAGCCCTTCACCCGCGACCCGCGCAACATCGCCCGCAAGGCCGAGGAGTACCTCGCCTCCACGGGGATTGCCGACACCTGCAACTTCGGCGCCGAGGCGGAGTTCTACCTCTTCGACTCCGTGCGCTACTCCGCCGGGGTCAACGCCGGTTTCTACGAGGTCGACTCCAACGAGGGCTGGTGGAACCGCGACAAGGAGACCAACACCGACGGCTCCCCGAACAGCGGCTACAAGACCCGGCTCAAGGGCGGCTACTTCCCCGTCGCCCCCTACGACCAGACCGTGGACCTCCGCGACGAGATGGTCCGCCACCTGGCCGACGCCGACTTCCACATCGAGCGCTTCCACCACGAGGTGGGCACCGGTGGCCAGCAGGAGATCAACTACCGCTTCAACACCCTGCTGCACGCCGCCGATGATCTGCAGTCCTTCAAGTACATCGTCAAGAACACCGCCGCCGCCCACGGCAAGGCCGCGACCTTCATGCCGAAGCCGATCGCCGGCGACAACGGCTCCGGCATGCACGCCCACCAGTCCCTGTGGAAGGACGGCAAGCCGCTGTTCCACGACGAGTCCGGCTACGGCGGCCTGTCCGACATCGCCCGCTACTACATCGGCGGCATCCTCCACCACGCCGGCGCGGTCCTGGCCTTCACCAACCCGACGCTGAACTCCTACCACCGCCTGGTCCCGGGCTTCGAGGCCCCGATCAACCTGGTGTACTCCCAGCGCAACCGGTCCGCCGCGATCCGCATCCCGATCACCGGCAACAACCCGAAGGCCAAGCGCATCGAGTTCCGCGCCCCGGATCCGTCCGGCAACCCCTACTTCGGCTTCGCCGCGATGATGCTCGCCGGTCTGGACGGCATCAAGAACCGCATCGAGCCGCACGCCCCGGTGGACAAGGACCTCTACGAGCTCCCGCCGGAGGAGGCCGCCTCCATCCCGCAGGCCCCGACCTCCCTGGAGGCCTCCCTGGCCGCGCTGCAGGAGGACAACGAGTTCCTCACCGAGGGCGATGTCTTCACCGACGATCTCATCGACACCTACATCAAGCTCAAGTACGACAACGAGATCACCCCGAACCGCCTGCGCCCGACCCCGCAGGAGTTCGAGATGTACTTCGACTGCTAGTCGGACACTGAGCCGCCGGGATTGCCCCTGCATCCCAGCGATTTGAGGGTGGTCCGCACTTCCCATCGCCAGTGGAGCATGACGCGGGCCACCCTTCCTTTTCCCGGTCCCCGAGTTACAGCACCTGCTTCCGTGGAAAACGGGAGCATTGGCCTGCCCTGAATTAACTGTCGATTGACCGTTAGTAAACCCAGTATGCAAGACACTTTCCGGTACACCCGCTCTGCCCCGCACCGACCCATCCATTTCTCTTGAAACCGCGCGAAGGAAGCCAATCATGCAACTACAGCCACGAGAGACGGAGAAGCTGCTCGTCGTCGTCGCAGCCGACCTTGCCCGTCGGCGACAGGCCCGGGGCCTGAGGCTCAACTACCCCGAGGCGATCGCCGTCATCACCTACGAACTGCTGGAGGGCGCACGTGACGGCAGAACAGTCGCCGACCTCATGAGTTGGGGTACCACGATTCTGTCGAGGGACGACGTCCAGGAGGGCATCGCCGAGATGATCCACGACGTCCAGGTGGAGGCAACATTCCCTGACGGAACCAAGTTGGTCACCGTCCACAATCCGATCCGCTGAGAGGCCTACCATGAAACCAGGAGAGTACATCCTCGCCGAGCCCCCGGTTGTCTGCAATGAAGGCCGCACAGCCATCGAGCTTGACGTTCTCAACCGCGGTGACCGCCCTGTCCAGGTCGGTTCCCACTTCCACTTCGCCGAGTCGAACCGGGCTCTCGAGTTCGACCGCCGGACTGCCCTGGGGCATCGCCTCGACATTCCTGCCGGCACAGCCGTTCGACTGGAACCCGGTGACCACACCACGGTCCGACTCATCCCGCTCGGTGGTGACCGCAAGGTCCATGGCTTCCGCGATCTCGTCGACGGCTCGCTCGATGACCGCTCCGCCGTTGACGTCAATCTTGACGAGGCGCCATCGGACCGTCACTTGTCCGCGGCCGGAGATGCGCCGAAGCCGCTGAAGACCCGCCGCGGATACGGCAATGAAAGTCACGAGAACCGTGGAGAGGACGCACAGTAATGAGCTTTGAACTCAGCAGAGAACAATACGCGAGCCTTTACGGGCCCACGGTCGGGGACTCGGTCCGGCTCGCCGACACTGAGCTGTTCGCCACCATCGAGCGCGACCTGACCACTCCCGGTGAGGAGGCGGTGTTCGGAGGTGGCAAGGTCGTGCGGGACGGCATGGGTCAGAATGGCCAGCTCGTACGCGACGTCGGGGTCCCGGACCTGGTGATCACGAACGTGATCGTCATCGATTGGACCGGTGTCTACAAGGCCGACGTCGCAATCCGCGACGGACACATCGTCAAGATCGGCAAGGCCGGGAACCCCCACACCATGGAGGGCGTCGACATCATTATCGGGGTGGCAACCGACATCATCTCCGGCGAGGGCAAGATCCTCACCGCCGGTGGGATCGACACCCACATCCACTTCATCAGTCCGGATCAGATCGAGACCGCCCTGGTCTCGGGCATCACGACCATGATCGGTGGTGGCACCGGGCCGTCGGAGTCCACCAAGGCCACGACTATCACCCCCGGCGAGTGGAACATCCACAACATGCTCCGCTCCTTCGAGAGCTTCCCCATGAACTTCGGCCTGCTGGGGAAAGGCCACGGTTCCTCCGTCTCACCTCTGGCCGAGCAGATCCGCGCCGGGGCGATCGGACTGAAGGTCCACGAGGACTGGGGTTCCACACCGTCGTCGATCAACACCTCTCTCCAAGTAGCCGACGAGTTCGACGTCCAGGTGGCCATTCACACCGACACCCTCAACGAAGCCGGCTTCGTCGAGGACACCAAGGCCGCCATCGCCGGCCGGGTGATCCATACCTTCCACACCGAAGGCGCCGGCGGAGGCCACGCACCGGACATCATCGAGTTGGCCGCGGAGCCGAACATCCTCCCGGCGTCAACGAACCCCACGCTGCCTTATACGCGCAACACCATTGAGGAACACCTCGACATGCTCATGGTGTGCCACCACCTCAATGCGGATATTCCGGAGGATGTCGCATTCGCCGATTCACGTATCCGTGCAGAGACGATCGCCGCCGAGGACGTTCTCCATGATCTCGGCGTATTCTCCATCACCTCCTCCGATTCCCAGGCCATGGGCAGGGTCGGTGAAGTAATCCTGCGCACCTGGCAGGTCGCGGACGCCATGAAGCGGCAGCGGGGAAAGCTACCGGAGGATGAAGGGATCGTCGGCGACAACTTCCGGATCCGCCGCTACATCGCGAAGTACACCATCAACCCGGCCATCGCCCAGGGCATCTCCGACAGCATCGGTTCCGTCGAGGAGGGCAAGTTCGCCGATCTCGTGCTCTGGAACCCGAAGTTCTTCGGGGTGAAGCCTGATCTGATGATCAAGGGTGGACAGGTCGTCAACGTCGCCATGGGAGATCCGAACGCGTCCATCCCCACCCCGCAGCCCAGCGTCTACCGTTACTCGTTCGGGGCCTACGGCTCGGCCGTGTCCACCAGCTCGATCACGTTCCTGTCGGCAGCCGCCCTCAACTCCGGGGTCCCCCGTCAGCTGGGCCTTCAGAAACTCATCAGGCCGTGCCACGGCATCCGCTCTCTTACGAAGTCGGACCTCAAACTGAATGGGGAGACCCCGAATCTGTCGGTCGACCCCGAAACCTACGAAGTCCGGGTCAATGGCGAGATCATCACCTCGGAACCGAGCAAGGTGCTGCCGATGGCCCAGAGGTACTTCCTCTTCTAACCCCCGCCCAACACTGCCGCTGGCACCAGTCACTCCGTCGAGCTGCCGGGGCCGTGTCGAACATATGTAAGGACCACCCATGATCATCACCGAGATCCTCGGGAACATCAATGACCCGGCCGGTCGGGCGATGCTCGGAAACCACCACATCGAGAAGGTGGTGCTTGCTGGCGACGCGCTCGTCAAGCGCATCCAACGGGTCACCACGAACCATCACACCGAGATCGGCGTGCGTCTTCCTCCACGCTCACCGGATCTGCGCGACGGTGACATCCTCGCCTTACCTGGGAGGGACTCGCAGGTAGTCAACGCCATCATCGTCAGCGTCCTACCCACGGACGTGCTCGTCATCGCCCCGGAAACCATCACCCGGATGGGGTTCGTCGCCCACAGCCTGGGTAACCGTCACCTGCAGGCTCAGTTCTTCGACGTGGACAGCGACTACGGCGCGGAGGTCATGGTGGTCCAGTACGACCACACTGTCGAGGACTTCCTCGAACAGCAGGAGATCCCCTACGCGCGGCAGCGGCGAATCATGCCGGTTCCATTCCGGCACGCCGACCACTCGCACTGAGAGGCACAGATGACCACCACCGCCGCGGAGAAGACGTTCCACCTCACGTCTGTTCTCGCAGCCATGCAGCTGACCGATTCGGCTATACCGACCGGAGCCTTCAGCCATTCTCTCGGCTTCGAGACTTACCTGGACGACGGCCGCATCCATGACGAGGAATCGTTCAGGGAATGGATCGGCATGTTCATCAACCAGCAGCTGACTTTCACCGATGCTCTGGCGATCCGCCTGATCTACCACGCCGAGGACTTCGATGAGATCGTGGCCGTCGACAACCTCACGACCGCCCAGGCACTTCCCCGCC
This sequence comes from Corynebacterium halotolerans YIM 70093 = DSM 44683, assembly GCF_000341345.1. Lineage (NCBI taxonomy): Bacteria > Bacillati > Actinomycetota > Actinomycetes > Mycobacteriales > Corynebacteriaceae > Corynebacterium > Corynebacterium halotolerans. Next base: position 2,126,784 of record NC_020302.1, read on the forward strand.
AGGTCCGGCAGGCCGGGATAACCATGGGCAAGCGGTTGCTGACCATCGGTACCGAGTCCTTCCCGGGGCCGTGGCAGAAGCGGTACCGGACTGCCGTGGACGAGGGCGAGATGCACGCCCACCAAGCGTGCGTATGGGCGGTGCTGGCCCGTTCCACCGGGCTGGACGAGGACACCGCCGTCGCCCAGCACCTGCTCGCAACCGCCATTTCCCTGACCCAGAACGCAGTCCGCGCGGTTCCCCTGGGCCAGAACGCCGGGCAACGCGTCATCCGCCACGCACACGACACCGTCCTGCAGGCGGTCGAGCACTCGAGGTCGCTCTCCCTCGACGACCTGGGGGCCATCGCTCCCGGACTCGAGATCGCCCAGATGCGTCATGAGCGGCAACGCTCCCGCATGTTCATGAGCTGACCGTTCAGCCCCACCACACCCCAACCCCACCCATCCCCCAGGAGGACAACATGGAACCAGTGATCATCGGCATCGGCGGCCCCGTCGGATCCGGCAAGACCCAGCTCATTGAGCGTGTCACCCGAGCGATGAGCAACGAGATCTCGATGGCCGCCATCACGAACGACATCTACACCATTGAGGACGCCAAGATCCTCGCCCGCAACTCGGTGCTCCCGGAGGAGCGCATAATCGGCATCGAGACCGGAGGTTGCCCACACACCGCGATTCGCGAGGACACCTCCATGAATGAGGCGGCTATCCAGGAGGTCAAGAAGCGGATCCCCGACGTGCAGCTGATCTTCGTCGAGTCCGGCGGTGACAATCTCTCGGCGACCTTCAGCCCCGAGCTGGTCGATTTCTCGATCTACATCATCGATGTCGCACAGGGTGAGAAGATCCCGCGCAAGGCCGGCCAGGGAATGATCAAGTCTGACCTGTTCATCATCAACAAGACCGATCTCGCGCCCCATGTCCATGCTGACCTGTCGGTGATGGAGGCGGACTCCCGCGTCTTCCGCAAGGACAAGCCCTTCGCCATGACGAACCTCATCACGGATGAGGGGCTCACTGACGTTCTCGACTGGATCCGACACGATGCGCTGATGATGGACCTCGTATGACCACAGCGACCGTCGAACCGGCCGGTGAACTGCGGCTCATGGTGGACCACCGCGACGGTGTCTCCCGGGCGCGCAGGCAGTTCCACCGTGGGGCCCTGCGCATCCTCCGGCCCCACTACTTGGATGGATCGGGGCAGGTCACCTACACCCTGATCAATCCGGGCGGTGCGTACTTCAGTGGGGACCGGTATCTGATCGACATCGAGATCTCGCCGGAGTCCTCGTTGCTGTTGACGACCCAGTCGGCGACGAAGGTCTACCGCGCGCCGAAAGGACCCGCCACCCAAGACATGCGGGTTGTCGTCGGCGCCGGCGCGACCTTCGAGTACCTCCCCGACCAGCTGATCGTTTACCGCGACGGCTCCTACCGGCAAAGGACGGTCATCGAGGCGCACCCGAGCGCCACTGTCGTCCTAGCCGAGGTCATCACACCCGGGTGGTCCCCGGAAGGGGCGAACTTCACTTTCGATGAGTTGCGGATGCGCACGGAACTGCGGTTGCTCGATGAGAGCACCGGATCATCCCGGATCCATGCCGTGGACCAGCTGCGGATCATCCCCGACTCCGTGATCTCCGGAGTCGGCTTCATGGAGGGTCACAGCCACACCGGGCAGCTGATTCTGATGGATCCCCGCATCGACGACAGCGTCATCTCCGTACTCTCGGAGTTGGTCGACGCCTCGGACACCTACTCCGGTATTACCTGTGCCGGCCTTCCCCGCTCTGACGGTGACGCCCCCAGATGCGTGTTCATCCGCTCCCTGGCCGAAACCACCGGTTCGATCACTGCCCTCCACCACGACGTGGTCACCCTGCTGCGCCGGGTAACCGGTGGCCGCGCAGCCGTGAATCTGCGTAAACACTAGAAACAGGAAGTAGACGACCATGCCGACAACGCTGTCCCCCGTCCAATATGTGCTGCGGGGAGTCTCACAGATCTTCTTCGTCGAGAACTCCGTGTCCGGACTGCTCATCCTGGTCGGGCTGTCGTTCATGGATCCGCGGTTCGCGGTCCTGGTCATGCTCGGCTCGATGGTCCAGAGCATCGGTGGCTGGTTCCTCGGCCTGCGCGAAGAGGTCCGTCACGGTCTGATGGGCTACAACGGCGCCCTGGTGGGTGCGGCCGCGGGTCTCTATGCTGGATACACCCATGTTTCCGTGCTGCTGACCATCGTCGGGTCTTTCGCCTGCGTCGCCGTCCATGAGCTGACGCGTGCGTTGTTCGCCTCGTCAGTTCTCAGTCGCTTCTCGCTTCCTGTCTCCACGGCCCCGTTCTGCATCGTCGCGGGGCTGACCTTTGGAGCTGTCGGGCAACTGGCCGAGCCAGGGGAACTCAGCACCTCCACGGATCTCGCTGCCGGCGTATCCCTGGGCCTGTTCAACAGTTTCTCCGAGGTACTGCTGGCCGACGGTCTGGTGTGCGGGCTGTTGATCGTCGCCGCCCTGCTCCTCTGCTCTCCGGCGGCTGCCGGATTCGGCGTGGGAGGGGCCGCGGTGGCGCTTGCCGTTGCCACTGTCGTCCGTGGCGGTGTCGATGAAACCTCCTCAGGTCTGTACGGCTATTCTGCGGTTCTCGTCACCATCGCGCTCGGCGCCCTCCTGTGGACCGACCGGAGTTGGGCGGTCCGTGTTCTCGGTTCCTTCATCGGAGTGGTGCTGACCCTGCTCATCCAGCCGTTGCTGGCCCTGACCCCGGTGCCGGTGTTCACCTGGCCATTCCTGTTGGCGATGTGGCTGGTCCTCGTCGGCGATCACCTGCTGGTCTCCGCGAGGCGGCCAGTGACTTCGGAGGCGCCTGACCAAACCTCCGTGGAACCTGCCGACCGATCGATCGAGCGAGACTCTGATCAGTCCTCCGCCTCAACCTCGGAGAATGCTCAGTGACCGCGGTGAATACCCACGTCCAGACGGCGCCTTTAACAGGAGGCGACAGTGATGGCCTTGATGATCCCCTGGGGCTGGAGCACCAACGTCGCCGGGTGTCATTGTGGGTGCTCGGATTGATCTTCGCCCTCCTGACCGCCTGTATCGCCGGAGTGGCGATCGGGGCCGTCAGCATCGATCCCCGGGTCATCGTGCAGGTTATCGCCCACCACGCGAGCATGGGGCAATTGTTCACTACTCCGGTGTGGACCACGGCTGAAGACGCCATCGTCTGGGAGGTGCGGCTGCCCCGGGTGATCCTGGGTGCCGTTGTCGGCGCAGGCCTGGCCGTCTGCGGGCTCGTGCTGCAGGCGATGGTCCGCAACCCGTTGGCGGACCCGCATCTGCTGGGAATCAATTCGGGGGCGTCGTGTGGTGCCGCCGCAGCAATCCTGTTCGGCCTCGGGATGGGCCTTTCCGCCCATGCGCTGCAGTTGACGGCGTTCCTCGGCGCGCTCGTGGCCGCGCTGGCCGTCTACGGGCTCGCACGGACCGGAGGTCCGATGAGCTCATTGAAATTGCTGCTCGCCGGGGTCGCTGTGGGGTACGCCCTTAACGCCCTCACCAGTTTCCTGGTGTTCCTCAGCGGCGATGCCGAAGGGACACGCTCGGTGATGTTCTGGCTTCTGGGTTCACTGTCGTCAGCGTCCTGGGGATCTCCCCTACTCGCGGTCGTCACGGTCACCGCCTGCGCCCTCACTGTGCTGTGGGCTCAGGCGCGGCGTATCGACGCCCTGAGCATCGGTGACGGGGCCGCCCGCTCACTTGGGGTCAACCCGGAACGTCAGCGCACACTCCTCCTCGTCATTGTTGCCGCCTGCATCGGTGTACTGGTTTCCGCAGCAGGAAGCATTGGATTCGTCGGTCTCGTCGTTCCCCATCTGGCACGTGCCCTCGTGGGTGCGGGGCATCGCCACAACCTCCCGGTCGCCGCGCTATTGGGGGCCGTGCTGCTCGTCCTCGCCGACCTTGCCGCCCGCACTGTACTTCAACCTCAGGAGCTACCGATCGGCATCATCACGGCTCTGCTCGGCACCCCCTTTCTCATCCTCCTCATTCGCCGTACCCGAACGGCCTGAATCTCAGAAGGAAGTTCATGCTCCACAGCGCCCATCTCCACCATTCCGGCTCCATCAGGTTCGCGGCTGTCACAATCATGGCAGCCGGCGCGCTCCTGCTCTCGGGCTGTGCGGACGCTGAGTCCCAGACCAGTTCCGTCGCTGGTGATTCCCATTACCCCGTCACGGTCGAAAACTGCGACACGCAGGTGACTTTCGAACAGGAGCCGGAACGACTGCTGCTGCTCAAGAGCGCCGCAGTGCCGGCTCTTCACGAACTTGAGGTCCTCGAACGAGCTGTCGCCCGCGCCGGTGCCTACCCGGAGGACTACTACGACCAGGAGACCCTCTCCGAGCTTGAGCAGATTGAACACCTCACCAAGGACACCGATCAGACAGGCCATACCCTCCTGTCCACCGATGTCGCGATTGCTCAGGAACCGGACCTCGTGCTCGGAGAGCTGGACAACCTCAACCGCCAAACGCTCGCGCCGACGGGTATCCCGACGATCGAGGAACCCGCGATGTGTCCGGGTGGGCTCGACAACCCCTCGTTCGACAGTATCTACGAACAACTGAGGGTCTACGGTGAAGTTTTCAACCGTGGCGACCGGGTGGAGGAAGTGATCACCAACCTGCAGGATCGGGTCAGATCCATGGAGGCGAAAGTGTCGGCTTCCGGTGCAGCGGGGCGGACCGCCGCCGTGCTCTATCCCACCGTCGGTGGTGGTACAACCTACGCCTACGGCACTCAGAGCATGGCCCATCCTCAACTGGAGGCCGCGGGGTTTACCAACGTCTTCGGTGACGTCGACAACCGCGTCTTCGAGATCACCGATGAGGAGCTCATAGGCAGGAATCCTGATGTGCTGATCCTGCTGCACTCCGACGGCGACCCAGAGATGGTGAAGAATGCGGTGGAACAGCTGCCCGGTGCTGGCCATCTCGATGCCTTGCGTAACGACGACGTGATGGTACAGCTGATGAACTTCACGGAGCCAGCCACGCCCTTGACGGTGACCGGCCTCGAGAATATAGTGGAGAAGTTCTACTCATGATCACCGCGACAGATGTCAGTTTCGCCTACTGTGAGGCGGACGCAGTCCATGATGTGAACCTGAGCAGTGTACCGGACCAGGTGCTCGGCTTGATCGGGCCGAACGGTAGTGGGAAGACCACCCTGCTCCGCCTCCTCAGCGGCGCACTGTCCCCTCGCCGAGGATCCGTGCGCATCGACGGCCGCGACATTTCCGACCTCTCGACCGCTCAGTTGATCGCCGTTGTGGACCAGGACGCGGAGATCCCACTCGGGCTCACTGCCGCCGAGCTCGTGCTGCTCGGTCGAACGCCCCACCTCAGTGGGTTCCAGTCCTACCGCAAGATCGACCGCGACATCGCGGTCTGGGCCCTGGAGCGGGTGCGAGCCCTCGACCTCGCACGCCAGCCATTGAACGAATTGTCCGGAGGCGAGCGGAAACGGGTGTTGATCGCCCGGGCTCTCGCCCAGGAAACCCCCTACATCTTCCTCGATGAGCCGACCAACCACCTAGATATCCGCTACCAGCATGAAGTCCTGCAGCTCGTCCACGAGTTGGACAAGACGGTGGTCGTGGTCCTCCACGACCTCAATTTGGCAGCCCGATACTGTGACCGGTTGGCCCTGTTGGAGAGGGGGCACGTGGTCGCGCAGGGTTGGCCCGATGACGTGCTGAGAGAAGAAACGGTTTCGACGGTGTACCAGGTCGGAACCGAGCGGGTGGACACTCGAAGCGGATTGAATCTTCACTTCAGCCTGCCCTATCTTCCATGACTCCTTTGCCCGTCCGCTGCGCGGATTCTTATGCCAGAATCTCCAGCCCGGTGCACCGCCTCCGCCATGGTAGATAAGCGGTCAAGCTCGCACCGTCTGTGTTTGAGGGAAGCTGGGGCGTAGGAAGTAGGTGTTCCCTACTATCTCTCCCACCCCTGCAGCGCCCGCAGTTCCGCCGCCTGCAGGTGCAAGTCGAAGTTACGCTTGACCAGTGCACGGGCGTCGTGGACCAGGTGCTCGTCGCCCGGCGCGAGGACGTGTGCGATGACTTCGACGAGCTTATTGACGTCGCCGTGAGCGCCAGCCAGCCGGTCTCGCCGTTGACGACGACCTCACCGGCCCGGTGACGTCCGCGGCCACACAGCGGATACCCTGGACCATGACCTTGAGCAGTACCGAACTCCAGTCCCAAGCCAATGAACAAGGAGAACTCAGGTGGGACGTCTCAGTGGATTCCCCCACTACCCGTGCCCGCATTCACGCCGCCGGTGCCCGGCGTGATTTGCCTTCACGGATCGACGGTGATCCGGCTGGCCACAGGCTGAGCTGGCCCCGGGGAGGCTTCTCGACAAAGATCCAACCTGGTCTGTGACCGGCGTCTACAATCGGTGTCGTTTGTGCTCACCACTGGTCAGGCCGATGATAGCCCACAGCTTATCCCGATGCTCGACCCGATCCGGGTGGCGTGTCCGGGCCGGGACAGTCCACGCACGAGACCTGATCGGGTGCTGGCGGACAAGACCTACTCCTCGCGGGCGAATCGGGAGCACCCGCGCTCTCGGGACACCAGGGACTACAAGCCCCGACCAGCTCAGACATCGTAAGGCCTGTGGCCGCCGTGGTGACCGGTCCCCGAAGTTCAACGCTGAGGCGTACAAGGGACACAATACCGTGGAGCGGTGCTTTAACGCACTCAAGCACAACTGGGGCGTGGCCACCGGCTACGACAAACTCACGGTCCGGTTCGAGGCCACCGTCCAGTTCGCCAACATCGACCGATGGATGAAACGACTTTCGTAGCACGCCCTGACACAGGTCCCACCGGCTCCCTTCCGCCGCGCGTGGCAGGGGGCCGGCCCTGTCTTCGACCGCTACAGCTCGGCCAGGACCGTCTCCGCCATGGCCGCCTGTCCCGCGGGGGTCGGGTGCATGGGATACGCCCCGGTCTCATTGCCGTGGAAGGCCACCCAGCGCTGCTCCGGGGCCGCGCACCCGGTGTGCTCCCCGGTACCCGCCGGCAGGACCATGTCCGCCCCGTGACGTTCCGCAGCGTCCGCGACCACCTGGTTGAGCTCGTCGGTCAGCGCAACCGCCCATGCCCGGTCCGCCTCGCTGATTGCCGCGAGCTCGGTGCAGTCATCCCCCGGGGCGATCAACGGCATATAACCGGTGACGATGACCCGGGCGTCGGGCGAACGGTCGGTGATCGCCTGGTGGACCTGATCGAGGGCGTCCGGCAGTTCCGCCAGCTGGGCCCGGGCGGGCCCGTCCCACGTGGCCGCGCAGTCGGAGGGCAGGCCGGCGCGCATCGCCTGGCCGAAGCATCCGGCCATGCCCCCGAACTCGATGTCGTTGCCGCCGATGGACAGCGTCACCAGGTCCGTGCCCTCCGTCAACGAGTCGAGCTGGGCGGGGATCTCCTCCGAGCCGGTGTTCCTGGGGCGGAGCAGGTTGTCGGTGACCGCGCCCTGGCAACTGACGTCCTGTCCGGTAACGCGGGCGTCGGCAAGCACCTGGGAGGGATAGTTGTCGGCGGAACGCCGGCAGAACGCAGGCCCGCTGAGGGCAGCGTCCCGGCTGCCGAGGGCCGCGTAGGAGTCCCCGAGCGCGACGTAGTCGTGGGGCAGATCCGGCGCGGTGGTCTGCTCCGTGGTGGTCTGCCCCGCGGTGTCGGACATCCCGGATTCGGTACCGCAGGCCGTCAGGGCCAGGCAGGTGAGGACGACGACGGAACCGGCTTGCAGGCTGCGTGTGATCACGGCCCCACGATAACCGAGTCAGCGCAGCGAGGGCGCCCGGAAGCGGGAGCCGTCGCGACGTCACCACCGTATCCTCAGAGTCGATCCGCGCGACGGCAGGGAAAGGAGGTGGTCGGCCGTGCGCCCCAGACATCGTCTGCCTCTGTCCACCGTGCTGTCCCCCGCCCGGTACGTGCTGCGCGGGGTATCACAGATCATCTTCCTCGAGAACGCCGTGTCCGGGCTGCTCATCCTGTGTGGCCTGTCGGTCATGGATCCGCGGTTCGCGGCCCTGGTCCTGCTCGGCTCGGCCGCCCAGAGCCTCGTGGGGTGGGCCGTCGGCCTGCGGGACGACGTCCGCCACGGCCTGCTGGGCTACAACGGCGCTCTGGTGGGTGCCGCCGCGGGACTGCACGCCGGGTACACCCACGCCTCCGTGCTGTTGACCGTCACCGGTGCCTTCGCTTGCGTGGCCGTCCACGAGTTGGTGCGGTGGTTGTTCGCCACCCCGGCGCTCGCGCGGTTCTCCCTGCCCGTGGCCACGGCCCCGTTCTGCATCGTCGCGGGCCTGATCTTCGGGGCCGTCGGACAACTCGTCGGGCCCGGGGAGCCCACCACCGCCGCGGACTTTCCCACCGGTGTGGCGCTGGGCCTGTTCAACAGCTTCTCCGAGGTCCTACTGGCCGACGGTCTGCTGTGTGGGGCGCTGATCGTCGCGGCACTGCTCATCGACTCCCCGACGGCCGCCGGATTCGGACTGGCCGGCGCCGCGCTGGCGCTCGGCGGCGCCGCGGTGATCCACGGTATCGGCGAGGCCTCCTCGGGCCTGCACGCCTATTCCGCGGTGCTCGTCGCCATCGGGCTCGGGGCCGTGCTGTGGGCCGACCGCGGCGCGGTGACCCGGGTGCTCGGCACGGTCGTCGGAGGGTTGACCCTGCTCCTCCAGCCGGTGCTGGAGCTGACCCCGGTGATCGTGTTCACCTGGCCGTTCCTGCTCGCGATGTGGCTGGTGCTCATCGGCAGCCACCTGCTGTTCCCGGAACGGCGGCCGGTGACCGTCCAGGCGCCGGAGCACACCGCGGCGGAACCCGCCGAGCGGTCAACGGGGCGCGGTGCCGGGGACCGGCGTTGAGGCGCCGGGGCCGGCGGGAAGACCGCGTGGGTTCGTGCGACGACGCAAAGGCCGGACGTGTCCGCCGGGAGGGCTACGATAATCATCCAGCAGTATCGTGTGGGTGGAAAGGAGCACGTCATGTCCCCTCTCGAACAAGACGAGTACATCCGGCGTCTCGTCGAGGCGGAGATCGCACACTCCCGCGCGACCATTGAGCTGCAGAATACCCCGGTCCCGCCGGATCCCATGGCGAAGTGGAGCCCGTTCGTGGTCGCCGGCGTATTCATCCTGCCGGTGATCGTGATGATGCTCTCGGTGCTCGTGGTCTTCGTCCTCTGACCGCTTCCGCCGGCGGGCAGACTCACCGGGTATCCGTCGGGTGCTCCGGTTCCCCGCGGCTCAGCGCCCGGGCGGTGTCACGGGCACGGTTGAGGATCTCCGTGCGCGGCAGCAGCCGCGCGATCGCCGCGATCCGGTCGGCCCGTTCGGTGCCGAGCCCCTCGTGCACCCGCCGGCGCAGGAGCCGGTGGCGCTCAATGTCGACGCCCGCCGGTACCGGCGCGGACTCCGAGGCCTCGGCGGCGGCCAGAATCAGTTCGGCCGTCTCGAGCCGGCCCGCCGCGGTGAACAGTTCAGCGAGGATCCGCATGATGTTCCACAGCTGGGCCCAGTAACTGCGGCGCTGCTGCAGCTCCAGCAGCGTCAGCGACAGGTCGACGGCCTCCGCCGTCCGGCCCGTGCGGGTCAGCGCAGCGAGCAGCGCCACCCGTGCGACCGCCGCCACCTGCACGGCGTTCGCGGTGTCGGCCATGCGGGCGGCCTCGCGGAGGACGTCGACGGCGGCAACGTGGTCGGTCGCGAGCAGCACCTCCCCGCTGGCGTAGAGCGCGAACGCCGTCCGTGACGGGGCCCCGCTGCGCTCGGCCGCCCTACGCGCGTCGGCCGCGTGTTCCGCGGCGTGCTTCCCCGGCTCCCCGGGGCTGCCGGTGGCCGCGAGGAGCAAGGCCAGGACGGCGTGCGCGTCGGCCGTGTAGGCGGCGGGAAGACCGTCGATCGTGAGTACCCGGCGCCACCGCCGGACTGCAAGCTCCCAGTCTCCGGCGTACACCGCGGTGACCCCCAGCGCCACGGAGGCAAGGAACCGTTCGGCCGGGGCGGTGGCCGTCTCCCGGGCGAGCCGACCGAGTCGTTCGGCCCGTTCGAGCTCACCGCGCTCCACCGCCGCGATCGCCGCTGCCCCGCGGGCCAGCGACTCCCCCGCGACCCCGGGGAGCCGGGGATGATCACCGACCGCGAGGGTCACCTCGGCCAGGGCCATCCCCGGAATCCAGAGGATGCACCGTCCGACGTGTCCGACGGTGCGCGCGGCCAGGTCGAGTCGGCCTGCGGTGAGCGACTGTTCCGCCGCCGCGGTCAGATCCGCCGAGGCGAGATCCAGTCGGCGCAGTGCCCTCGCCGCGTCCGGCCCGGCCGCCTCGTCGGCCCGGCGTCCGGCGCTCTCCGCCGCCCACCGCCAGTACGCCGGTCGGGTCCCGGCGTCGTCCAGCTCGAATGATCCGGTGAAGGCCGACAGCCGTCCGAGCAGCGCACGGTCCGCCTCCCCCAGCAGGTCATGGGAACGGGCCACGACGGAGCGCAGCGGTTGTTCCGGCCGACCCTGCAAGGTGCAGCCCCGTGCCGAAGCCGGTCAGGACCGTGCGGACGCCGAGGGTGGCCGCCTGCGTGGCGGCCAGTTCCAGCGCCAGCGGCAGGCCGTCGAGGCGGCGGCACACCTCGCCCGCGTCACGGACCAACGGGACACTGAGATCGGTGGCGGGCCGGGCGCGGCGCAGCCGCTCGATGAACAGCCGCATCGCCGGCGCGAGGACCGCGCGGTCCGGCCCGTCCGTGGGATCCGGGGGCGTCAGCGGTGACAGCGGGAGAACCTGCTCGGCACCCATATCCAACCGGTGTCGGCTCGTCACCACGAGGTTCACCCGGGGCGCCACCCACAGGATCTCCCGGACGAGAGACCGTGTCCGGTCGAGAACCCGCTCGCACGCGTCGAGCACGAGGATGAGGGAAGAGGCGGCGAGGTACTCGAGCACCGCCGCCCGCGGTTCGGCGGCGAACCCCAGCCCCAGCGAGGCGGCGACTTTCTCATCGACCTGCTCCGGTTGGGCATCCTCGAGTTCGACGACGGCGGCGGGCCGGTCGAGCCGGCGGGTCAGCTCGGGCAGCACCTCGGCGACGAGCCGCGACTTGCCGACGCCGCCAGGCCCCGTGACGCTGACGAGGCGGTGGGCGGCTGCGGCGCGCAGCAGTTCCCCGGTGTCGTCCTCCCGGCCGATGAAGATACCGGTGGCGGGTTCCCAGGACGGCGGCACCCGCCGCGGGGGTGGGCGGGCCACGGAGCTCTCCGGCACCGCATGGTCGAGAATCTGCACCTGCAGCTCCCGCAGCGCGGGCGACGGGTCGAGTCCCAGCTCCTCGACAAGACTGCGGCGTAACGCCTGGTACTGCTCGAGTGCCTCGGTCGTCCTGCCCGCCCGGTAGAGCGCCGTCATGAGCAGGCCGTGGGCGCGCTCCCGCAGCGGCTGTTCGGCGACCACTCCCTGCAGGACGGACACCGAAGCATCGGCGTCGTCGAGCTCCAGTGCCAGCACGGCGCGATCCTCCATCGCCTTCATCCGCAGCTCCCCGAGACGGACGGCCTCAGTGACGGCGAACTCCCGGTCTGCGAACTCGGCGTAGGCCGGACCGCGCCACAATCCCAGGGCAGAGTCGAGCATCTCCGCGGCGCGGGACGTCGGCAGCTCCCCCGCCTGCCGGCACAGCGCCTCGAACCGGTCGGCGTCGACCGTCCCGGCGGGAAGCTCCAGGTGGTAGCCGACCGGATCATGCCGGACCACCTCGTCGCCGAGCACCGAGCGCAGCCGGGACACGACGGTCTGCACGGCGCCGCGCGGTCGGGCCGGCAGCTCCTTCTCCCAGATCGCCGCGGCGAGCCCGTCCGGGGAGACGGGGTACGGGGCGTGGACGAGCAGTGCGGCGAGCGCCGCCCGGGGCCGGGAACCGCGCAGCTCCACCCGCGCCCCGGCGCGCCGGATCTCAAGCGACCCCAGGACGTCGATCTGGACGGGCGCTCCTGCCATGACTCCATTGTCCGCTTTCTGAGGCAGCGATGAAAGCCCCCTGAAAGCGGGTGCGCGCAGGGTAGGAACTGAACCGGACACCCACCCCCACCATCCACCACCCGGACACGCCAGAGGAATCCGTCATGACCACCCAAGACATGCACACAAACCACGATCTCCAGGCTGAGGTGCAACAGCACGCCCAGGAGCTGCTCGGCCTGATCACCGGGGCTGCGACCACGGCGATGATCGTCGTCGGTGACCGCCTCGGCCTCTATCAGGCCCTGGCCGACGGCGGTCTGGTGACATCACAGCGGCTCGCCGAGTCCACCGGCACCCGGGAACGTTACGTCCGCGAATGGCTGGCCCAGCAGGCCGCTGCCGGGTTCCTGCGCTTCGACCCCGCGGACGAAAGCTTCACCCTGCCACCGGCCTGGGCCGCCGTCCTCACCGATCCTGCGTTGGTGGGCGCGTGCCTCAACCCCGCCGGCATGTTCCGTGACCTCGACCCCTTGCTCCGGGCCTTCCGCAGCGGGGAGGGAATCCCCTGGGGCGACCACGATCCCCTGGTGTTCGAGACCACGGAGAGGTTCTGGGCCGGCCAGTACCGCGACCATCTCCTCTCCGAGTGGATCCCGGCGCTCGACGGGCTGTCCGGGAAACTCACCGACGGCGCCACCGTCGCCGACATCGGCACCGGGCACGGCGCCGCACTCATCATGCTCGCGCAGGCCTTCCCGAGCTCCCGTTTCTTCGGCTTCGACTCCCACGGGCCGTCGATCCTCACTGCCCGGGAACGTGCGGCCGCCGCCGGCGTGGACGACCGGGTGACCTTCGAGATCGCACCCTGCCACCGGTACCCGGGACAGGACTACGACCTGATCGCCTTCTTCGACACCCTCCACGATCTGGGGGATCCCGTGGGTGCGGCCGCCTTCGCGCGCAACGCCCTGGCCCCGGACGGCTCCCTGCTCATCGTCGAGCCGCAGGCGGCCGACGACCTCGCGGAGAATCTCAGCAATCCGGCGGCCCCCATCGGTTACGCTGCGTCGACCTTCATGTGCACCCCGAACTCCCTGTCCCAGCCGGTGGGTCTCGCGCTCGGCGGCCAAGCGGGAGAGCGCAGGTTGCGCGACGTGCTCGCCGAGGCCGGCTTCGACACGGTCCACCGGATCGCGGACAGCCCGTTCAACATGGTCCTCCAGGCCCGGCCCTGATCTCCGGGCCCGGCATCGAGTAGGGAGAAGACAATGGACACCACCGACACCACCGACACCGTCATTGTCATCGGGGCCGGCCCGGCCGGGTTGTCGACCGCCGCCGAACTGCTGGCCCGCGACGTACCGACGACCGTCCTCGAACGCGGATCCGAGCTGGCCGCCACGTGGGCCGCACGGTACAAGGGCCTGCGCTTCAACACGTCCCGACGCAGCTCGGCGTTGCCGGGCGCACCCTTCCCACGGGAGTACGGTCAGTTCCCCACCCGCGAGCAGTATCTCACCTATCTGCAACGCTATGCCGCCGACCACCGCATTCCGGTGGAGACCGGGGTCGAGGTCACCGGTGTGCGCCGCATCCGCGAGGGCTGGGCGCTGACCACGTCCGCCGGCGAGCGCCGGGCCCGCCACGTGGTCATCGCCACCGGTCTGTTCAACCGGCCGCGCATCCCTGGGTGGGCGAGAGAACCGGGGTTCGACGGCGAAGTCCTGCACTCATCCGCCTACCGGGACGCCGCGGACTTCGCGGGCCGCTCCGTCGTGGTCGTCGGCGCCGGTTCCTCGGGCATGGAGATCGCCCACCAGCTGGCCACCGGCGGTGCCCGTGCGGTCCGGCTCGCGGTACGTACCCCGCCGAACATCCTGCTGCGGGAGCTCAACGGCCTACCGGGTGACCTGCCTGCCCCGCTGCTCTTCCACCTGCCGACCGCGCTCGCCGACCGGTTGGTCTTCGCGGTACAGCGCCGCATCGTGGGGGATCTGAGCGGGTACGGGCTACCTCGTCCCACCCGGGGCATGATGTCGCGGCAGAAGGAAAACGGGGCCGGACCCGCCGTCGTGGACCGGGAGGTGATCGACGCCATTCGCGGCGGAGCCATCGAATGCGTTCCCGCGGTCACCGCCCTGGACGGTGACACGGTCGTCCTCGCTGACGGCCGGCACGTCACCGCCGACGCCGTCATCCTCGCCACCGGCTATGACACAGGCCTCCCCGACCTTGTCGCCGGGCTCGACGTGCTCGATGAGCGCGGTCTGCCGCTCGACTGCACCGGCGGTGAGGTGGCTCCCGGCCTACGGTTCGTGGGTTACGTCTACCGTCCGGGCCTGACCGGCTACGTCGGCAAGATCGCCCGGCGGGTGGCACGCGAGATCGCGACCCGGTCAGCGAAGGAGGCCCGCAGGTCCCGACATACCGCGGCCGCCTGAGTTCAGCTCCCGCAGCAGCCCGGCGCTTCGGCGGAGCACATCGTGACCGTGGGAAAGCCTGAATGAAAGTTTCTTCATCCAGGTTCTGGCGGGTCTACCCCTTATCGGATAACTCGGACAGGGAGAGCACCTCGTAGGCCCCGCGCTCGACGTCCTCACTGAACAGGCGGAAATCGGCGTCGATCCGGTCCAGTAGCTCGGCGACGAACTCCTCGGCGTCGGCGTGGAAGACATGTACGTGTCCGGCGCGGAGGATCTGCCCCGGTACACCCGATTCGGATCCGCTCAGCCGCTGCTCCGCCCGCACGTGCTGACGCGCGAGGATCCGCCCGCACAGCCGCGCGTACTTCTTCAGCCCCTTGGGATCGAAATCGGCGACGTCGACGTTGACCTTCTGGGGGCTGCGCTCGCGGACGACGAAGCTGATGCCGGCGATCTCGATGAAGCCGTAGAGCGGATCGCCGTCGGCGACGAAGGCCTCGAAGGCGGTGGCGATGCGCCCCGCCGTGCTCTCCCCCAGGATGACATCCGCCCCCACGTCCCCGTCACCGTCCACCGGCGAGAGCCCGTCGAGAGAGGAGTGCCGGGCCATCTTCAGCTCCAGGATGACCTTCTCCTCCGGCGCACTCCCCCACCCCTGGACGAGCACCCAGAACCTCGCCAGGCCGCGGCTGGCGGTGCCGGAACGGGTGCGGATCGCGGCGTCGTGGATGCGGAAGAAGTCCCTCGGCCGTTCGCGGTCTTCCCCGTGGTCCACGGTGCGCGCGTAGTCCTGGACCGCCACCCGCAGCCGGTCGATCAGCTCGGGACGTCGCTGCACCCGGTCGTCCTCCCGGAAGGTCAAGGTGTCGAAGTCGATGCGTTTGGCCAGGAACTTCTTCCGTGAGCGGGAGGCCTTCGCCAGGAAGGGCTCGATCACCCCCGGGGCGTTTTCGGTGGTGATGCGACGGGTGACGGCCTCCGGCTCGTTCAGGCAGTCGGCGATGCCGTCGAAGTAGCCGCCGATGAACCGGCCCGCGACCTTCATCGCCTTCTTCCGCTTCATGCCCAGCTGCTCCCCGGCGAGCGCGAAACCCACGGCCCCGCGGTGCAGATCCCAGGTGAACGGCGCCATCCACGCCTCGTCCATGTCGTTGATGGAG
Source organism: Corynebacterium halotolerans YIM 70093 = DSM 44683 (assembly GCF_000341345.1). Taxonomy (NCBI): domain Bacteria; kingdom Bacillati; phylum Actinomycetota; class Actinomycetes; order Mycobacteriales; family Corynebacteriaceae; genus Corynebacterium; species Corynebacterium halotolerans. The sequence goes on from NC_020302.1 coordinate 2,142,403, forward strand.
AACACCGGCCGCCCGTCCGCCCCGGGCAGCACACCGTAGTTCTCCGGATGCACGTCCCCGACCGTCGGCACGACGGGCAGTCCCGCGTCAGAGCCTGCGAGGTCGCGGTAGTACAGCAGGGCCGTGCCCCGGAAGAAGGTGAACCGGTCGGCGGCGAGCTCGCGGAACTTCTCCCGCACGGCCCACGGCGCGAGATGCATGCGCACCACGTGATCCTCGGTGACGGTGTCGCGGATGTGCCGCCGTCGTTGACGGCCGCGCAGCAGCTGCGGCGGGACGGTCACCTCACCCGCAGCGGTGGCCCGGGCGAAGCGCTCGAACGCCTGCCGACGCCGCGCGTGTGTCGGCACCCGCACCACCTCCGGCTGCGGGAGGCCGAGTTCGGCCACCGACTCCAGCAGTTCCGCGGCTTCGTTCCTGGTGCTCTTCTCAGCGCTCATGCCGTTCATTATGGTCCGCCCCACCTCCCGCCGCGGGTGGGCCAGCACCCCGGCAGGTTCCAGATCCATAAATCCATACACTGGACACCATGCCCAGCCGCGGCCGGTTCCACCGCCGGGTCCCGCGGACCCGGCGGCTATTTCCCCGTCGCCCCCTACGACCACCTGCAGGATCTCCGCGACGAGATGGGCGGGATCCTCAGCGACGTCGGCTTCGTGGTCGAGCGCGCCCACCACGAGATGGGCTCGGGTGGGCAGCAGGAGATCAACTACCGCTTCAACACGATGCTGCACGCGGCCGATGACCTGCAGACCTTCAAGTACATCGTCAAGAACACCGCCACGCGCAACGGCAAGTCGGCCACCTTCATGCCCAAGCCGATGGTCAATGACGGCGGCTCCGGCATGCACGTCCACCAGTCGCTGTGGAAGGACGGCCAACCGCTGTTCCACGACGAGTCCGGCTACGCGGGACTGTCGGACATGGCCCGGCACTACATCGGCGGCATCCTCCGGCACGCGGGCGCGGTGCTCGCCTTCACCAACCCGACGCTGAACTCCTACCACCGCCGGGCGCCCGGCTTCGAGGCGCCGGTCAACCTGGTCTACTCCCAGCAGAACCGCTCCGCGGCCATCCGCCTCCCGATCACGGGCAACAACCCCAAGGCCAAGCGCATCGAGTTCCGCGCCCCGGATCCGTCCGGCAACCCCTACTTCGCCTTCGCGGCGATGATGATGGCCGGTCTCGACGGCGTGCGCAACCGCATCGAACCGCCCGCTCTTGTGGACAAGGACCTCTACGAGCTCCCGCCGGATGAGATCGCGGACGTCGCCAGCGTGCCGACCTCGCTTGAGGCGGCGCTCAACGCACTCGCCGACGACCACGATTTCCTCACCGAGGGCAATGTCTTCACCGAGGACCTCAGTGAGACCCACATCCAGTACAAATTCGACGAGGAGATCATCCCGGCCCGTCTGCGCCCGACCACGCAGGAGTTCGAGCTCTACTACGACTGCTGAGCCCTCAGGCCGGGCATCACCGGCAAGACGAATCCCCGCTCTGGTCCAAGAGTGGGGATTTTTCACGCATCCGATGAGCTCAGGCCGGCCGGTCCGGGCAGGGACACGTCACCTACCCCGGGTCCGTACCGCCCAGTCCCACAACAGGCGAACGGCGACCGCGCACCGGCTGTCCCCGCGTCCCAGTGAATAACCTGTACCGGCACCTCCCCAGCCGCTGGGCCGTCACCTGATGAACCCGCCGGATGAATGCGGTTTCTTTTATCTCTTTCTGTTAATCTCCAGGAAATATTTATATCGTTTTAAGAGGAAGCGCAGCTAATGAGCAGAAACACAGATCGGCAGCAGCCTGCCGGTGGACCGCCCCCGCACGACCACGGGCAGGCACCGTATGGAAACACCCCGAATCCCGGCTACGGGTCACCCCTGCCTGACGGGATGAACTCCAATCAGTTCCACCAGTGGCCCGGGGAACCGCAGCCGCCGCAGAAGCCCTGGTACAAACAGGGCAAGACCATCGCCGCCATCATCGCGGTGATCCTGTTCATCGGCCTGATCGGCAGCTGCAACCCAGGCGCCTCAGAAACCACGACCACATCCGGCACTTCCGCACGGGCAACAGTCACGGTGACGGCCACCGAGAGCAGCACAACCAGCAGGCAGGAGGTGACTGACCGCCCCTCACCGACTTCCGAGGCGACAACGGCCCCAGCCCCGCCGACGGCAAACAGCCGGACCGATGCCCCGGCAGCACAGCCCACCACGAAACAGCCGACAACGGAACAGCCCGCAACGGAACAGCCTGCAACGGACGGTGTCCCGTTCGGTAGCCGGAATGCCCTGCGACAGGCACAGAGTTACCTCGACTTCTCGAACTTCTCGGCGACCGGCCTCTACGATCAACTCCTCTATGAGGGCTTCAGCCCGGAAGATGCCCAGTACGGGGTCGATAATGTGGCTGCCGACTGGAATGAACAGGCACTTGGTTCGGCTGGAGACTATCTGGACTATTCCGGTTTCTCAGCGACCGGCCTCTATGACCAGCTCCTCTACGAGGAGTTCACCCCGGCGCAGGCACAGTACGCCCTCGACAACGTGAATGCCGACTGGTACGCAGAGGCAGCGGAATCAGCCCAGAGCTACGTGGAATACTCAGCGTTCTCCGCTTCCGGCCTCTACGACCAGCTCATCTACGAGGGATTCACCCCGGAGCAGGCCCAGCACGGCGTGAACAGCGTCCAGTAATCCGGCACCCGCTCCTCGTCCTCCGGTACGACGGAGCTCCTGGACCCGATGACTCCCCGCCCTGGCTGGACAGGAATGCCCGCGCGCTGACGCAGGATCCCCGGGGGCCGCCTGGGCGTGATCGGAGGCAGCTGCCCCGGGCTCCCCGTCGTACGGGGACGACCTCCTCACCTCCCCTGTCGCGGGACCACCAGATCGCTGTAGACCGGCCGGAACTGTGCTGACGTGCCTCTTCGTCTTCTCCGTCCAGATCGTCCATGCCGACTGGGCGACAGATGCACAACCCGCCGCGGCTGACGACGAGCACTCCGATCATTCCTACGGTCGCGGGCACTCCGCTGGGGTTTAATGAAGGCATGGACCTACACCAGGCGAAGAACAAGGCCGGACGATCGGCCGACCGGACGGCGCAGCGGGCGGCCGACCAGCCCGCCCTGGTGTTCTTCGCCCGCGCCGGCTTCATCGTCCTGGGAGTCCTCCACCTCATCATCGGCTGGATCGCGGTCCGGATCGCCACCGGCAGCGGCGGCGGGGAGGCCTCCAATTCCGGTGCCCTGCAGACCATCGCCGAAGCACCCGGTGGCCGGATGCTGCTGTGGATCGCGGTCGTGGCGCTGGTGGCCCTCGGCCTGTGGCGGCTGACCCAGCTGGTCATCGGCGAGGAGGCGAAGGACAAGGCCAAGGGCGCGATCATGGCCGTGGTCTACCTCTCCCTGGCGTTCACCACCTCGACCTTCGCCCGTGGCGGCTCCTCCTCCGACGGCGAAACCGCCTCCGACATCACCGCCACGGTGCTGGCGCAGCCGGCGGGGATGGTCCTCGTCATCATCGCCGGTCTCGTGGTCCTCGGGGTCGGCCTCCACAACATCTACCGCGGCGCGACCAAGGGATTCAAAAAGGACCTTGAGGCCGGCGCCGGGGCGGGCCACGTCGGTTCGGCGATCATCGGCGCGGGCATGGCCGGCTACATCGCCCGCGGCATCGCGTTCGCCATTCTGGGTGGGCTGATCGTGTGGGGCGCGTGGACCAACGACCCGGAGAAGGCCGGCGGCCTCGACGTCGCCCTCCGCACTCTCGGTGCGCAACCGGCCGGTGCCCTGGCGCTCATCGCCGTCGGCATCGGCCTGGGGCTCTACGGTCTATATTCCATCGCCCGCGCACGGTACGTGCGGATGTAGGCGTCTCCCGCAGCCCCCGCTGCTAGGTTCGGCCCCATGGGACGTTCACTGACGCTCGTGCCGGTCGAGGAGGATCCGGACCTCGACGAGATCCGCCGCATCTTCGCCACCCACGGATTATCCTCCGGCACCCGCACTCCCCTGCTTGTCGACGCCGCGGGCAACCCACCGCGCATGGGTGGGCAGGAGCTGGCGTTTGAGTCGTCCTGGCTGGGTGAAGGCGCGCGCTCGTTCTACGGGCAAATCTACAACGCGGCGTTGAACGAGCAGCAGTGCGCGCTGATCTACGAGCTGGCCGTGGCGGGCAACCTGGTGCTCGCCCCGGACGGCGGCCCGCCGCACCTGGTGGTGTGCGGACGTACGCACGAGCCGGACGAGGTCCACGACGAGTCGGCCCCACCCTGGCTGGAGGTCGTCTGCTTCGTCGACTCCGCGGACGAGCTGCACCGCGCGCTCCACGGCAGGTGGGAGCCGTTTTGCAGCACCCACCTCGATCGGGGCACGATCTGGGGGCCGCGGGCGGAGTGGCCGACGGACGAGGGCTGGTGACCGACGGGGCGAACGGGCATCCCCGAAACCTCCGACCGCGCTCTATCCTGGTGGAAATGTCCACCGCTCCCCCTGGAGGAGAACCATGTCCGGACAAAACGCTTTTCCGCGGGAGTCCTCGCCTTTTCGACGGTGGCGGGGACGCTCGCGGTCGCACCCGCCGCCTCGGCGGCACCCGTTCCCGTAGATGACTCGGTCAACGTGAACACCGTAGCCCATGACCAAGGTGCGTCGGGCGAGTTCAACCACCAGGGTTCCTCACTCATCGAGACGGTGGTCGTCGACGTCGGGGACCTCGCGGTCATCCTCGACACCGTCTCACTCCTGTCCTGGGCCAACGGCCCGTTCGGCTGAGGTTGGGACGGGCCCCGGTAGCCGTCTAGTAGACGCGGACGTCCTCGTTGGCCTGCGAGTACTCCTCGTCGGTGACCGCACGGCCCCAGTCGACGAAACCCCCCTCGTCGTCCTTCAGATTGGCCACCACATGCGTCATCGGCTCGGACTCGACCGCGCCGTGCCAGTGGTTGACGCCCGGGCCGGCCCAGGCGGTATCACCGGCGGCGATGAGGCGGGCGGGGTGGCCCTCCTCCTGGAAGATTCCCACGCCGTCGACCACGACGATGAGCTGGCCGACCTGATGGGTGTGCCAGTTGGTGCGGGCACCGGCGGCGAAGGTGACGTTGGCGGCCTGCAGCTCCGTGGGCTCCTCCATGGAGGCCATGTGGACCTCACCGGTGAACCAGTCGGGATTGGCCGGATTGCCGAGGGGGAAATGAGGGCTCATGGCCTCGACGATACTGCCAAACCGGAGACGCGGCAGCGTACCGATCCGGCTGTGTGGGCCCCCGCCCCCGTCAGCGCGAGCGTTTTGTGTAGCCCATCCGCGGGCGGAAACCACCCGGATGCTTCATCTGGGCGACGGCGTCGGCGATGACCATGCGGAACCGGGGGTTCGTCGCCGGCAGCCGGGCGACCGAGAACCAGCCGACGTCGGAGTTCTCATCGTCCCCGACGACCGGGACGTCGTCCCCGACCACGGACAGACGCATGGCGGTGTCCATGTAGCTGGACACGTCCCCGTTGCCGTAGGTGACGGGGCCGACCGCACCGACGCCGAGCAGCGCCTCCACCTTCGCGTCCAGGCCGGTCTCCTCCTTGACCTCGCGGACGGCGGTGACGTGCGGCTCCTCCCCGGGCTCGGTGATGCCGCACACCGGGGTCCACTCCCCGTTGTCGACCCGCCTGACCATCAGCACCTCCGGCACGGCCCACAGTGGGGCGTCGGCCGGGACGTCGCGGATGACCACCGCGGTGACCGCCGGCAGCCACAGCGGGTCGTGGCCGATCTTGGAGCGCAGCTTGAGGATGAAGTCTGGGATGGGCATGCGGGGGTAGGGTCCTTTCTTCCACGGGTCGGCCACAGTCTATCCGGAGGGAATTCTTCCTCCACGACCTCCGGCCCGGTGACAGCGAGAGCGACAATGCAGGATCGCCCTCCCCCGTCCCTGAGGTGTTGACGTGTGCCTTCCGGAGTGGGACAGAGGAGTATTCCCCGGATGACCCTGCTGCCGTGGGGCGGGCTCAGAGCATCCGCGTCTCGAACTGTGCGCCGGGCACGACCCGGTCCACGAGGTCCTGGATGCGGGGCATCGGCGTGTACGACATCGTCATCTCTCCCGCGTCGGGTCCCTCGCATCCGGTGCCGGTGATGGCGTCGCGGGTGCCGGACACCAGGCCGACGATCACACGCTGCTCACCGACGTTCGCGTAGACCGGTCCCCCGGAGTCGCCGGCGCGGGCGCACACCCGGGCGGTGCCGGCTACCGCGGTGACCTCGACGCCGTCGTCGTTGACCAGCAGTTCCCGGGTGTGGCTCAGCAATGGCTCCCCGCACGTGTGTCCGGTGGTGGTGCCGTACTTGCAGACCTGCGCGGGCAGGTCGTCCACGCGGTCGGCGAGCAGGGTGGGCGCGGCCGGATCCGGGGCGCTCATCCAACGGGCGGGATCGGTGATCTCGATGATGCCGACGTCGAGTTCGGAGGACTCCGCCCCGTAGAGACCGGAGTAGGTGAAGTGTCCGACGGGGGCGCTGAAGTCCACCTCAGCCCCGTCATTGGTGGCCCACACCAGGTCGCCGGGGCTGCCGCAGTGCGCGGCCGTGACGGCCCAGCTGGTCTCGGGTGTGGTGAAGCTGTAGGCGACGGTGCAGTGCCCGACCTGCACCACTTCACCGGGCACCGGTGCGTGGTCGGTGATGGTGATGGAGGTGCCCGGTGCCCAGGGGCTGGCCTCGGGGACGCGCAGCGTGGTCGCCGGCTGCGGCTCCTGTCCTGGCTCGGCGACGAGCGTGGGGGTGTCCGGCACGGCCCCGGATACCGCGGTCACCGACTGCGCCAGCCGGCCGTTCTGGTCGACGCCGATCAGGATGACGACTGCGACGAGGGCCAGCAGGACCGCACCGGCACCCGCCCAGGTTGAGGTTTTCACGTCTGGTGCGGCCTAGTCGTCGGTGTTCTGCCCGTCCTGTGCCTCGCCCGTGGCGCTCTCCCCCGCCTCGTTTTCAGCGGCCTCGGCGGCTTCGGCCGCCGCCTGCGCCTTGATCTGCTCGGCGAACTTCTCCGGATCGAACTCCTGGAAGTACTCCTGCGGCATGTGGTGCATCTGGCCCATGTTGTCCTACCTCACCTCGGTGTTGTTGATCGATTCCATGATGAACTGCTTGACCTTCTCGACGTCGTTCGGCAGCTCCGCGACGTGCCGATCCGCCTCCAGAATGCCCGCGAAACGTTCGGGAACCGCCGGCTCGCGGCCGATCGCGGCGTCGATGGTCTCGGCGAACTTCACCGGCAGGGCGGTCTCCAGGCAGACGATCGGGGTGTCGACGTCGACAGCCCACGAGCGGGCGGCCTTGATGCCGTCGGCGGTGTGCGGGTCGATGAGCACACCGAGACGCTCATGACAGTCGCGGATGGTCTCGAGCCGGTCGGAGTGCGTGGACCGGGAGGACAGGAAGCCGAACCTGCCGACCGCGGCGGCGAAGGCGGGGTCGTCGGCAAGTGAGAACCCGCCCTGGCGCACCCGGGTGCCGAAGAGCTCGGCGGTGCGCCCGGCGTCGCGTCCGAGGAGGTCGAAGATGAAGCGTTCGAAGTTCGACGCACGCGAGATGTCCATCGACGGCGAGGACGTCTTGTGCGTGTCGGCGGCGGAGCGCACCCGGTAGGCGCCGGTGCGGAAGAAGTCGTCGAGCACGTCGTTTTCGTTGGTGGCCACGATCAACCGGTCGATGGGCAGGCCCATCTGGCGGGCGACATGGCCGGCGCAGATATTGCCGAAATTGCCCGTGGGCACCGAGAAAGAAATCTGCTGGTCATTGGTCTCGGTGATCTTCAACCAGGTGGAGACGTAGTAGACCACCTGGGCAACCAGCCGCGCCCAGTTGATGGAGTTCACCGCCCCGATGCGGTACTCACGCTTGAACTCGGCATCGCCCGACACGGCCTTGACGATGTCCTGGCAGTCGTCGAAGACACCGTCGACGGCGATATTGAAGATATTCGGATCATCCAGCCCGAACATCTGCGCCTGCTGGAACGGCGTCATCCGCCCCGCCGGGGTCAGCATGAACACCCGGATACCGGTGCGCCCGCGCATGGCGTACTCCGCCGAGGAACCCGTGTCCCCCGACGTCGCACCCAGGATGTTCATGGTCTCACCGCGGCGGCCGAGCTCGTACTCGAACAGCTCACCGAGCAGCTGCATCGCCATGTCCTTGAACGCGGCCGTCGGCCCCTCCGAGAGGTGGCCGAGGTACAGCTGCCCCTCCAGGCGGGTCACGGGGACAATCTCCTCGCTCGCGAACTTCGACGAGGTGTAGGCGCGGGCCGTCATCGCCTCGATGTCCTCGGCCGGAATGTCGTCGATGAAAAGCTTGAGCACCTCGGCGGCCAGCGCGGCATAGCCCTTCTCCGCCAGCAGGGTCCGCCACTGCGTCAACGTGGCGTCATCCAGCTGCGGATACTCCGCAGGCAGATAGAGCCCACCATCCGGGGCGAGACCACCGAGCAGGATGTCGGCGAACCCGACCGGGGTGCGGGAGGCGTCGCGGGTCGAAATATAGTGCACGCCGACCACCTTACGTGGACACCCCCGCATCCTTCCCGCGGCGCTCCCCCGGGCACCGCATCGGCCCCGGGGAGCAGGGTGTTGCTAGCGGACCTCGGTGCCCTCGATCGAGTCGATGATGAACTGCTTGACCTTCTCGACGTCGTTCGGCAGGTCGGTGACGTGACGCTCGGCGTCGAGGATGCCCGCGAAACGCTCCGGGATCTCGGGCTCCTGGCCCGTGGCCTCGACGATGGTTTCGGCGAACTTCACCGGCAGGGCGGTCTCCAGGCAGACGATCGGGGTGTCGACGTCCTTGCGCCAGTCGCGGGCGACGAACACACCGTCGGCGGTGTGCGGGTCAATCATGACGCCGAGCCGCTCCCAGGTGTCCTTGATCGTGGCCACCCGGTCGGCGTGGGTGGACTTGCCGGCACCAAACCCGAACTCGTCGATGACGTCCATCATGATCCTGTCCTCGGCCAGGGAGAAGCCCCCCTGCGTGTGCGCGGTGTCCAGGAGGAACCGCACGCGGGCGGCGTCGCCCTCAAGCAGGTCATAGAGGAAACGCTCGAAGTTCGACGCGCGGGAGATGTCCATCGAAGGCGAGGAGGTGGCCACGGTCTTCTCCGCGGTGCGGGGGCGGTAGTAGCCGGTGCGGAAGAACTCCTCGAGCACGTCGTTTTCGTTGGTGGCCACGATCAACCGGTCGATGGGCAGGCCCATCTGGCGGGCGACATGGCCGGCGCAGATATTGCCGAAATTGCCCGTGGGCACCGAGAAAGAAATCTGCTGGTCATTGGTCTCGGTGATCTTCAACCAGGTGGAGACGTAGTAGACCACCTGGGCAACCAGCCGCGCCCAGTTGATGGAGTTCACCGCCCCGATGCGGTACTCACGCTTGAACTCGGCATCGCCCGACACGGCCTTGACGATGTCCTGGCAGTCGTCGAAGACACCGTCGACGGCGATATTGAAGATATTCGGATCATCCAGCCCGAACATCTGCGCCTGCTGGAACGGCGTCATCCGCCCCGCCGGGGTCAGCATGAACACCCGGATACCGGTGCGCCCGCGCATGGCGTACTCCGCCGAGGAACCCGTGTCCCCCGACGTCGCACCGAGGATGTTCATGGTCTCACCGCGGCGGCCGAGCTCGTACTCGAACAGCTCACCGAGCAGCTGCATGGCCATGTCCTTGAACGCGGCCGTCGGCCCCTCCGAGAGGTGGCCGAGGTACAGCTGCCCCTCCAGGCGGGTCACGGGGACAATCTCCTCGCTCGCGAACTTCGACGAGGTGTAGGCGCGGGCCGTCATCGCCTCGATGTCCTCGGCCGGAATGTCGTCGATGAAAAGCTTGAGCACCTCGGCGGCCAGCGCGGCATAGCCCTTCTCCGCCAGCAGGGTCCGCCACTGCGTCAACGTGGCGTCATCCAGCTGCGGATACTCCGCAGGCAGATAGAGCCCACCATCCGGGGCGAGACCACCGAGCAGGATGTCGGCGAACTTGGCGGGCGTACTGGAAGCGTCTCGAGTTGAAATGTAATCCACGTCCCACACCCTACGTTGGGCCCCAGACCCCCGCGCCCCCACTCACCCCCTACCGTGGGCGGTCGAGGCCCCGGACCGGACACAACCGCCCCCCTGTCGTGTAGTAGAATCTCCGACTGTTCCGGGCATGCCCGGAGCACGCACGGAAACCACACCTCAAGCGCGGATCCCCGCCGCTTCGTTCCTGCCATTCCCGCACGCGCCCACCGTTTTCCGGCGGCGGAGCACTGCGGACCAACCGGACGTGAGACCTGACAACTTGATGAACTACTACGCGGGCGGGCCCGTTCAGGCGGGGGGGGGCCGGAAAGCATGACCTCCCCTGACAGGCAGGGTGGCCGGAAGTACCGGTCCGCCTCCGTCGCGCCGGTGATACTTGTGCTCGCCATCATTTTCCTCGCCACCACCATCGCCCTCGCCCGCCTGGTCACCGAGCCCCTCGGCGCCCAGGGCCCGCCGGAGGACTACTGCTTGCCGACGACCGCGCAGGACTGCGGGTGCGTCAGCGACGCCGCCGCACGGTCCGGCGTCACCGACACCGGCGACCGGGAGCTCACCGCGGAACAGCGCGGGTACCGCGAGGAGGAGTTCACCCACGACGGTGTCTCCAGCACCTACCGCGTGTTCACCAACGGCATCGACACCAGTCGCCCGGTGGGCGTGGTGGTCCGCCTCCACGGTGACGGCGCCTACGAGTACGAGGGCTCGGATCAGCTGGCCAGCTGCCTGGCCGCCGTGGCCACCTCCTACAACATGGTGCTGGTGCAGCCGCTGTCCCCCTCCGACGACCGGACCTGGTGGACGAACCTCGGGGAGAACACCCGCTGGCTGAACGCCCTGTACCGGGAGCGGATTTCCACCCTCGACGATGTCGACCCCGAACTCGCGTGGTGGATGGGCTACTCCGGGGGCGCGGAGATGATCAGCTACGGCCTGCTGCCGTACGCCGGGCACACGATCACCGCCGGCGCGATCATGACCGGCGGCGGTGGCGCACCCGCGGCAGTGCTCAGCGCCGTGCCCGAGGAGAAGAAGGAACGTCTGCCGCTGTACTGGACCACCGGCACCCGCGACACCGGGGCCGACCCCGCCGCCGAGTTCGACGCCCTCAGCGCCGCCCGCGAGGGCGCGGCGTTCTACCGCGATCAGGGCTTCGCGAATGTGACCACGGACTTCACCCGCGACGACGACCACTTCACCCTCGACGAGGTCGACGTGCTCCACGACGTGCTGGCGGAGGCCCACCCCGTGGACGCCGTTTCCCCGGAACCCCAGACCTCCTGAGGCCGTGAGGCGATCCCCCCGGGACCGCCGACGGCCCTCGACCCCTCCCCCGAATCAGGGTGGACAGGCGCGCAATCCCATCCCCACCAAGAAACGTGACTAACCTCACATATATTTTTCTCATTAATAAGAACTTGCTGAGGAAATCGGGGCCGCCACTCAGGGGGTGACCTTTTCCCGCTTTTCGGACGGCTTTCCGCCGGAAATCAATGCATTCCCCATTTTCCAGGGTGAATCGGGGGCGAAAAGTGATTATCTTTACATTTTTTGCACTCCGCAAGCTCCGCACGGAGTCAGGCGAGCCTACCCTGCCCCAGCCTTTTTCTTATATTTTTCTCATTGCATTCCTCAGGAAACTTTTATACTTTCAACTTGCTCGGGCATGTTTCGTAACCAGCCTGCCTCAAACCTGAGCCGTAACTAAGAACATTGAGCCCCGCGCGGAGAGGACCTCTGCGTCTCAACCGCCCGGCATTGCCGCCTCCCTGTGCCGATTTAGGAGCCACCATCGCCATGAACCACTGGGACAAGACCTCGGATGCTGACCCCGCTGCTGATTCACCCGTAAAAGATCACGGTGAACGGGCGATTTTCGGGGTAGAGCGCCCCTCCCCTCCGAGAACCCTGATTGACATCCTCAAGACCACCATCGCGGCCCACCCCGACGCCGTCGCGATCGAGAACGGCCGGTCCGCCATCACCTACGGCGAGCTCGAGCACGTCCTCGACGAGCAGGCCCGGCGTCTCGCCGAGCTCGGCGTCGGGCGCGGGTCCCGCGTCGGCATCCGCGTCCCCTCCGGAACCACGTATCTCTACGTGGCCATCCTGTCCACCATCTGGGCCGGCGCCGCCTACGTACCCGTCGACTGGGACGATCCGGACACCCGCGCCACCACGGTGTGGGAGGAGGCCGGCGTCGATGTCGTCTACGGCAGGGATCTGTCGCTGACCAGGATGAAGGAAGGCCCGGCCGTCGATCCCTCGGAGCAGACCCCCACCCTGACCGACGACGCCTGGATCATCTTCACCTCGGGCTCCACGGGCAAGCCGAAGGGCGTGGCCATCCAGCACCGCTCGGCCGCCGCCTGGGTCGACGCCGAGTCCCGGATGTTCCTGCTCGACGCCCCGCTCGGTCCGGCCGACCGCGTCATGGCCGGCCTCTCGGTGGCCTTCGACGCCTCGTGCGAGGAGATGTGGCTGGCCTGGCGCTACGGCGCCACCCTCGTCGCCGCGGACCGCAACGTCGTCAAGTCCGGGGATTCCCTCGGTGAGTGGATTATCCACCACCGCATCAGCGTCGTCTCCACGGTGCCCACCCTGGCCTCCTTCTGGCCGGAGGAGGCGCTCAACAACGTCCGCCTGCTGATCTTCGGCGGGGAGGCCTGCCCCCTGGATCTGGTGCTCCGCCTCCAGGCTCCGGGCCGGGAGATCTGGAACACCTACGGCCCCACCGAGACCACGGTGATCGTCACCGGCCAGCTGATGACCCCGGATCCACCGGTGCGCATCGGCCGCCCGATCCCCGGGTGGGAGGCCGTCGTCGTCGACTCCGAGGGCCAGCCCGTCAAGTGGGGCGAGTCCGGCGAGCTGATCGTCGGCGGTGTGGGCCTGGGCCGCTACCTCGACCCGCAGAAGGACGCGGAGGTCTACGCCCCGCTGCCGTCGATGGGCTGGGAGCGCGCCTACCGCACCGGTGACCTCGTCCGCGCCGAGCAGGAGGGCCTGATCTTCCAGGGTCGCGCCGACGACCAGATCAAGTTCGGCGGCCGTCGCCTCGAGCTCGGGGAGATCGACGACCACCTGACCAGGCTTCCCGACGTCCGCGTCGGCGCCGCCGCGATGCACAAGACCCCGGCCGGCTCCGACGTGCTCGTCGGCTACCTCGTCGCCGAGCCGGACGCCCGGATCGATTTCTCCATGGCCCGGGAGCTGCTGGGCAGGTCCCTGCCGGGCGGCATCGTGCCGACCCTGTGCGTCCTGCCCGAGATGCCGATGAAGACCTCGGGCAAGGTCGACCGCAAGGCCCTGCCCTGGCCGCTGCCGGCCGACAGCACCCCGGGCTCGGAGGTCGACCTCCCCGCTGAGCTGGAGTGGCTCGCCGAGCGCTGGACCGACCAGCTCGGCCCGGTGCCCCTGGCCGCCGACAGCGATTTCTTCGACCTCGGCGGCAGCTCGGTGGCCATCGCCAAGCTGGTCGTCGAGCTGCGCAAGAAGTACGCCGGCGCGGACATCGCGGAGCTCTACAACAACCGCACCCTGGAGCGCATGGCCGCCTACCTGGACACCCTCGACACCGAGGTGTCCACCCGCCGCATGCCGGCTCCCCTGCCCTGGTACACCGGCCTGTTCCAGGCCGCCACGGTGGCCGGGCTCTACGTCATCAACGGCCTGCGCTACGTCAGCGGCGCGCTGCTCGTCCTGTGGATCCTCAAGGAGGTCTTCGACGCCGGGTGGGTGCCCCAACCGCCGCTGGTACCGGTGCTCATCGCCTGGATCCTGCTGTTCTCCACGGCGGGCAAGATGCTCATGACCGCCGTCGGCGTGCGCGTGCTCACCGCGGGCCTGCGCCCCGGCACCTATCTGCGTGGCGGCACCACCCACCTGCGGGTCTGGGCGGCCGAACGCCTGGTCACCTTCCAGCGTTTCGACGCCATGCTCGGCTCGCCGCTGATGCCGACGTTCTACCGCATGCTGGGCAACAAGGTCGGCTCGCACGCCCACCTCCACAGCTTCCCCTCCGTGACCGGCCTGGTCACCATCGGTGACAACGTCGCCATCGAGGGCGAGGTCGACCTCCACGGCTACTGGATCGAGGGCGACCAGTTCCGCGTGGGCACCATCGACATCGAGGACGGGGTCCGGGTGGGAACCCGCTCGGTCATCTCCCCGAACGCCACGATCAACACCGGCGCGGAGATCCTCCCCGGCTCCCACGTCGAAGGCTCCGTGCGCGGCCACCAGCTCTGGGGCGGGTCCCCGCTGCAGCACTGGGGTGACGCCGGCCAGAACTGGCCCACCGAGGACCCCCGCACCACCCCGACGGTGCACCGCCTCGACGGCTTCACCCACCACGTCCTCCACATGCTCGGACTCGGCTGGATCACCCTGCTGCCGATCCTCGCGATCCTGCCCGGCGCGGTCCTCGTCTTCGAGAAGGTCCGCATCATCCAGATGTACGAGTACGTCTTCCCGATCCTGGCGGTCTGGATCCCGGTGTTCGTGCTCCTGACCGTGGTCACCTGGCTCTGCCTGGTCATCCTCACGGTCCGCCTGCTGTCCACGATGATCAAGCCCGGCTACTATCCGGACCGCAGCGGCACCGGCTGGGCGGTGTGGCTGACCCACGCGCTGATGGAGCGCACCCTGACCTCGACCTACTTCATCTACGCCTCCTGGTTGACCCCGGTGTTCATGCGCCTGCTGGGCGCCAAGGTCGGCAGGGACACCGAGATCTCCACCGTGGTCACCATCCCCCACCTCACGTGGATCGAGGACCGCACCTTCCTCGCCGACCACGCCCTGGCCTCCAGCGCGCGCTACCGTGCCGGCTGGGTCCACGTCGGCACCACCGTCATCGGTGAGGGCAGCTTCGTCGGCAATTCCGCCATCGTCGGCCCCGACCGCGATCTCCCACCGGAGTCGCTGGTGGCCGTGCTCTCCTCCACCCCGTACCGCGCCGAGCGCGGTTCCTCCTGGCTGGGCCGCAAGCCCGTGGCGATCCCGCGCAAGAAGGTCAACGCCGACGCAGACGCCACCTACAACCCGGGGGCGAAGCTCAAGGTCGCCCGCGCGCTCGTCGAGTTCCTGCGCCTGACCCCCGCCGTGCTCGCCGCCTGGCTGGACCTGGCGATCATCTACGTCGGGACGATGATCTACATGCAGGGCTTCCTCGCCGGGGATCCGTGGCGCGGCCTGCTCTACGTCACCCTCCTGTCCGGCCCGATCGTGCTGGCCGCCGGCATCATCGCCAGCGTCATCCCGATCATCGTCAAGTGGCTGGTCGTCGGCCGCTTCACCGCCGGCGAGCGCACCCTGTTCAGCACCTTCGTGTGGCGCAGCGAGCTGGCCGACAACTTCGTCGAGCCGCTGGCCGTCCCGAGCCTCATCCGGATGAGCCTGGGCTCGCCCATGTTCAACATGTGGGCCCGGCTGATGGGCACCAGGATCGGCCGCGACGTCTGGTGCGAGACCTGGTGGCTGCCCGAGTTCGACCTGATCACCCTCCAGGACCGGTGCACCGTCAACCGCGGCACCGTCGTCCAGACCCACCTCTTCCACGACCGGGTGATGTCCCTGGAGCGCGTCACCCTCGGCCGCGGCGCCACCCTCGGCACCAACAGCTTCCTCCTGCCGGGCTCCGCACTCGGGGACCGCTCCACCGTCGCACCGGGCTCCCTGGTGCTGCGCCAGGACGAGATCCCCGCCGACTCCGTGTGGGCGGGCAACCCGGTGCGCCGCGTCAAGGAAAACCGGCCCCGGCAGAACACCCCCGTGCCCCCGCACAACCCCAACGACTCTGAGAAAGCGGTGAGCGTCCGATGACCCTCGACCAGAACCCCCACCACCTGGTGCCAGAGGGTGACCTCCCGCCGGGCGTGCGCCCCGTTCCCGGCCGTCGCCCCGAGCGCAGCGTCTGGACCGGTATCCCTGACGAAACACCCTCGGAGGATCTCACCGTCGGCCAGCGCGCCCGCATCGTCGGCCTCGACGCCGCCCGTGGTTTCGCGCTCCTGGGCATGATCGCCGTCCACACCATCCCGCCCTACTTCGAGAACACGTTCACCCCCACCCTGTCGTGGACCCTGTTCGCCGGGCACGCGTCCGCACTGTTCGCGCTGCTGGCCGGCATCAGCCTCGCCCTGTTGACGGGCGGGCGCAACCCCCACCGCCGCGGTCGGCTGAAGCTCAGCCGCAACTCGCTGGTGGTCCGTGCGCTGCTGATCCTCTCCTTCGGACTGCTGCTGAACTACCTGCCGCTGCAGCTGTTCAACATCCTCCCCTACTACGGTCTGTTCTTCCTGCTGGCCATCCCCTTCCTCCGGATGGGCCCGCTGCGCCTGCTGCTGACCGGCGCCCTGTTCGCCGTCATCGGCCCGGTGGTCTCCTTCCTGGTGGCCGCGAACTTCACCTACGAGGTCGTCTACTTCCCGACCTTCACGACCCTCTATTTCTCCCCGGTCGAGACCGTCCTCAGCCTGCTGGTCGGCGGTACCTTCCCGGCGGTGACCTGGCTGGCCTTCGTCTGCGTCGGCATGGCGCTGGGCCGCATCGACCTGGCCCGGATCCCGGTCCAGATCCAGCTGCTGGCGTCCGGCGCCGGCCTCGCGGTCGTCTCCACCGTCGCCTCCCACTTCCTGCTCCACACCGTGGGGGGCTGGTACGCGATCGTCGACGCCGCGGAGATGGATGGCGGCGCCTCGCTGGTCGATAAGATCCTGACCTACGGCCCGGTGGACTTCCAGCCGCGGGAGACCGGCAGCTGGTGGTGGCTGGCCATCACGGGTCCGCACAACAACACGCTGTTCTCCATCGGTGTCAGCCTCGGTATCGCCCTGGCCACGCTCGGCGCGTTCCTGCTGCTGTGCCAGGTCTGGCGGGAGATGCTCACCCCGCTGATCGCCGCCGGGTCGATGACGCTGACCCTCTACACCGCCCACCAGATCTTCATCGCGGTGCTCGTCCCTGAGGAGCAGACGCAGCTGGGCCTGTGGTTCATCCTCCAGATCGGTGCCGCCGCGCTGTTCGCCACCGTCTGGCACCAGACCGTCGGCCGGGGCCCGCTGGAGTCCCCGGTGAACCGGATCTCCAAGAAGCTCGGGGCGAAGCTCACCAGCACCCCCGCTTCGTCCACTCCGTCCGCTCCGTCCGCGGAGCCGGGGCGTCGCCGACGCGGACGCAACCGGAGGAAGTAGGCACCGGCAGCCTCACCTCCCCCGGGGAAGGCCGGGACGACGCGGAGACGTGTCGTCCCGGCCTTCCGCGTCTCCGCCGCCGGGATGCCTCCGCACCTGGACGGAGCTGTGCTCACCCTGCCGCTTCTGCCGCCGACGTCACTGCCTCCGGTCGGGCGGAACCGTGAATACTTCCCCGGGTCTGGGTCAGGGGCAGGTTCGAGCCTCCCTGACGGGCGGAGATGATCTCGGCCAGCATGGACACCGCCGTCTCCTCCGGGCTGCCGGCCCCCAGATCCAGGCCGAGGGGCGCGCGCAGGCGGGCCAGTTCCCGCTCACTGAAGCCGAGCCGGCGCAGGCGCTCGTACCGCTCCCCGCTCGTTTGCCGCGACCCCATGGCGCCGATGAACTGCGCCGGCGACCGGAGGGCCTCCGCCAGCAGCGGATCGTCGAACTTCGGGTCATGCGTCATGGCGCACAGCACCGTCCGGTGGTCCACGTCCAGCTCCGACAGATACGTGTGCGGCTGGCGCACCACGATTTCGTCGGCCGCGGGGAACCGCTCGCGGGTGGTGAACGTCGGCCGGGCGTCGCAGACGGTCACGCGGTAGCCGACCGTCTTGGCCAGCCGTGCCAGGGCGGCCGCGAATGCGTTGGATCCGAAGATCACCAGGTGGTCCGGTCCGCCGAAGCTGCGGACGAAGTACTCGGTGCCCTCCCCCACCTCTGCCCCGGGGATGTCCGGCGCGGTCACGAGCCCCGATTCGCGCTGCCGCAGCATCTCCTCGACCCGCTGTTCCAGTCCCCGCCCGGCCACCGGCACCGTGCGGCACCCCACGGAATCGCCGGGGACGACCATGGTGCGCCACCCCGTGTCCGGCCCGTTCAGGGCCGTGACGGTGGCCACCGGCTTTCCTTCCTGCACATGCGCTGCGAGGGAACGGAAGAAGTCGAGGTCGTGCCCGCTCACCCGCTCGAGGTGCACGCGGATGGAACCGCCGCAGGTCAATCCGACGCCGAAGGCCGTGTCAGCGCTGTAACCGTAGTCCTGGAGCACGGGTTCGCCCGTGGCGGCGACATCTTCCGCACGAGCCACGACGTCCGCCTCGATGCATCCGCCGGACAGGCTGCCGATGACCGTCCCGTCATCGAGGACGGCCATCTGCGTTCCCGCCGGCCGTGGGGCGCTGGACGAGGTCGCCACCACCGTGGCCAGGACGAAACCCTGTCCGGGGCGCCAGGTCCGATTCAGCACCGGCGCCAGTGGCCCCCAGAGGTCATCATGCTGTGTCATCCGCAACTCCTGTCTCGTTCAACCAGCGGTGGAGGTCGGCCGGGGTGTCGACGTCCCGACCGGTCGCCAGGTGCCCGGTATCAACCACCTCGACCAGTGTCGGGTGCGCCCGCAGCCACGCCCTGCCGCCGGCGTCCCCCTCGGCGGTGGCCGCCGCCTCCCGGGCCATGGCGACCGGGAAGACAATGGGATGCCCGCGGATGAGCCGCCCGTGCGGATCCGGGAACCCCGCCGCCGTGACCCGCCGCTGCGAGGCCACCGCCCTGAGGTACGACACGACGCCCGCGTCAACATCCGGCTGATCCGCCAGCGCCACCATGACCGAGCCGTCGGGGCGCCCCGTGAGGAGGTCGTCAGCGGCGTCGACGCCGGCCCGGAAGGATGATCCCATCCCCGTCTCCCAGGCCTCGTTGACGACGACGCGGTGCCGGCCGGGGCCCAGCACCCGCCGGACGTGAGCGCCGTCGGCACCGACGACCACGACCACTTCGTCGCAGCCACCGCGCCACAGCGCGTTGACCATCCGGACCACCTGCGGCCCGTCGTCGGGGGCGCCAGCCAACGTCAACAGCGCCTTCGGGCCGAGCCCCAGGCGACGGCCCGCCCCGGCGGCGAGCAGCACCCCGACCACGTATTCGGCAGGCAAGGTCAGAGGAACTTCTCGGGCGTGGCGGGCAGATCACGGATGCGGATGCCGGTCGCGTGGTAGGCGGCATTGACGACGGCGGCCGGGCTGCCGACGATGCCGATCTCCCCGATTCCACGCGAACCCATGGGGGTCGCCCGCTCGTCGACGTCGTCGAGCCACTCCACCCGGAGATCGCCGATATCCGCGTGCGAGGCCACGTGGTAGGTGGCCAGATCCTGGGTGACGAAGTGGCCGTACCTGGGATCGCGGACCGCCTCCTCGAACAGCGCGGCCGACAGGCCCATCGTGAGTCCGCCGAGGAACTGCGAGCGTGCGGTGACCGGGTTGATCACCCGGCCGACCGAGAAGACGCCGAGCATCCGCGGCACCCGCACCTCCCCGGTCAGCCGGTGCACCCGCGTCTCGGCGAACACGGCGCCGAAGGAGTGCATCGACAGGTTCTCCATGTCGGGATAGGCCTTCGAGGTCGTCGTGGTCTCCGCCCCGGGCTCCGGCCGGTCGCCGTGGTCGGCCCGGAACTGTTGCGCGGTCTGGACGATGGCCGTGCCCCAGGAACCGGTGCCGGACGATCCGCCGGCCACGGTCGCCGTCGGCAGGTCCGTGTCGCCGATCTCCAGATCCACGTCGGTCACCCGGACCCCCAGCGCATCGGCGGCGATCTGCAGCAGTGCGGTCCGGGCGCCGGTCCCGATGTCGACCGCCCCGATGGAGACGGTGTAGCGGCCGCCGCCGAGGGCGACGACGCGGGCGGTGTTGCCCGGAAAGAAGTTGGCGGGGTAGGTCGCCGACGCCACGCCGGTGCCCACCCACCAGTCGCCCTCGAGGGTGGACCGGGGTTCGGCGGGCCGGTCGGCCCACCCGAAGAGCTCCGCACCGCGGTGCAGGCACTCCACCAGCCGGCGGTTGCTGAACGGTTTGCCGGTGTCGGCGTCGATCTCCGGCTCATTGCGGACCCGCAGTTCGACGGGATCCATCCCGGTGGCCACGGCCAGGTCGTCCATGGCCACCTCGAGTGCGTACCCGCCGGGCATTTCTCCGGGCGCCCGCATCCAGGACGGGACGGCGACGTCGAGCTCCGCCACCCGGTGACTGGTCCGCCGGTTGTCACCGGCGTACATCATCCGGGCCGGGACCGCGGCATGTTCGACGAACTCCTTGACCGTGGAGGTCTGCACCGTGACCTCGTGGGCGAGTGCGGTGATGCGGCCGTCGGTTCCGGCGCCGAGCCGGATCCGCGAGCTGGTCCGGGTCCGGTACCCGGTCAGGGAGAACAGCTGCTGGCGGGTCACGGCCAGCTTCACCGGCCGCCCGTCGGCCCACCGGGCGGCCAGCGCGACCGCCATCTCCGGGCCGTGGGGCACGCCCTTGCTGCCGAAGCCGCCGCCGACGTACGGCGCCTGCACGCGCACCCGGTCCTGGTCCACTCCCAGCATCGGGGCCAGGGCCGCGGCGACTTTGTGGACACCCTGCGTGGAGTCCCACATCGTCAACGCGCCGTCCTGCCAGACCGCGGTGGCGGCGTGCGGCTCCATGGCGTTGTTCTGTTCGTGGGGCGTGGAGTAGATGTGGTCCGTGGTGATCGGCGCGCGGGCCAGCGCTGCGTCGACCTCGCCCTGGTCGGTGTCGGGCGGGGAGCCGACGGCCTTTTCCGACGGCCGGTAGGTCGGCGCGCCCTCCATGGTCACCGAGGCCGGCTCCTCCTGCTGGTGGACCCGCACGAGACGGGCACCCTCGCGGGCGGCCTCTGGCGTCTCGGCCAGGACCAGGGCCACGATCTGGCCGCGGAAGCCGATCCGGTCGTCCTGCAGCACCGCCAGTTCGCGGTTCTCGGTGTTCGCCAGTCTCGGTGCGTTGGTGTGGTCGAGCACGCTCACCACCCCCGGATGCCCGAGCGCGACGGTCGCGTCGACCTGCCGCACCCGGCCTTTCGCTGTCGTGGAGGTCACCAGCCAGCCGTGCAGCGGCGGCTGGTCCAGTTCCCGGTCCTTCTCCACGGCATAGGTCGCGCGGCCGGTGACCTTCTCGCGGCCGTCGACACGCTCGAGCGCCGTGCCCATCGACGCGGCGGTGACAGGTGTGGCGGTCATCGTGACTCCTTCCGGTCGAGCCCGCCGGCGAGTCGGTCCAGGGCGGCGGTGGTGGCCCCGCGCAGCAGCGGGCGCTTGTAGGCGGTGTCGGCGCTGAAGCTGGCCTCCTGCAGTTCCTCGTCCACGGCTTTGGCGATCGTCTGTTCGTCGAGCCGTTGTCCGCGCAGGACATCCTCGGCCCGGGTGGCGCGCCAGGGCTTGTGGGCGACACCACCCCAGGCGAGGGCGACGTCGGTGACCACCCCGTCGTCGAGGGTGAGCGCGGCGGCGACCGAGACCAGTGCGAAGGCGTACGACGCGCGGTCGCGGGTCTTGAGGTAGGTCGAGTGCCGGGCCAGCGGGGTGGCCGGCAGCTCGACGGCGGTGATCAGCTCACCGTGGGCCAGCGTGGTCTCCACCTCGGGGTGCTGACCGGGCAGGGTGTGCAGCTCCCCGATCGGGACCCGTCGCTCGCCGTCCGGGCCGAGCACGACGACGGTCGCGTCCAGCGCGGTGAGTGCGACGGCCAGGTCGGAGGGGTGGGTGGCGACGCAGGCGTCGCTGGCGCCGAGCACCGCGTTGTAGTGGCCGTACCCCTCGATCGCCGAGCAGCCGGTGCCCGGTTCCCGCTTGTTGCACGGGGTGGTGATGTCCTGGAAGTACACGCACCGGGTGCGCTGCAGCAGGTTGCCGCCGGTGGTGGCCATGTTCCGGAGCTGGCCGCTGGCCCCTGACAGCAGGGCGCGGCTCACCCCGGGCCAGCCACTCCGCAGCAGCGGGTGAGCGGCCAGGTCACTGTTGCGGACGTTCGTCCCGATCCGTAGTCCCTGATCGGTCTGTTCGACCGCGTCGAAGGGCAGCTTCCTGACATCCACCAGCCGTTCCGGCGTACTGACGCCGAGTTTGAGGTGGTCGATCAGGTTGGTGCCGCCGCCCAGGAAGCGGGCCGAGGGGTCACCGCTGACGGCGGCCACCGCCTCCTCGGCGCTCGTCGGGGCTTCGTAGGTCATCTGCCTCATCGCCGGGCCACCTCCTTCACCGCGTCGAGAATGCCGACGTAGGCCCCGCAGCGGCACAGGTTGCCGCTCATTCGTTCGCGGATTTCCTCGTCGGTCAGGTCGCCGGGTTCCACGTCGGCCCCGAGATCCTCGGTCACGTGGCTGGGGTGGCCGTCTTCCGCCTCGTCGAGCATCCCGACCACCGAGCACACCTGACCCGGTGTGCAGTAACCGCACTGGAAACCGTCGTGGGTGATGAACGCCTGCTGGACCGGGTGGAGGTCCCCGTCCCCGCCGTCGCCGGCGAGTCCGGCGGCCGTCACGATCTCGGAACCGTCCTGGGCCACGGCCAGCGCGAGACAACTCAGTTGGCGGCGTCCGTCGAGAAGCACGGTGCACGATCCGCACTGACCGTGATCGCACCCCTTCTTGGGTGAGGTGTTGCCGACCCGTTCGCGCAGGGCGTCGAGCACGGTGGTGCGGGTGTCCACCGTCACCTCGTGGTCGATCCCGTCAATCCGTACGTTGATGGTGTGCTCCATAGTCCCTCCCGGGGGCTGGCGGTCAGGTCCGTTGTGGCGTCACGCGCGATGCCCCTGTCGGACACAGGCTGTGATGGGCGCCACTGTAGCCGCGCGTCCTCCGCCCCGCCATGACCCCTCGTTCCCGTCGGCCGGCGGGCCCGGTCCCACCCCGGGGTGGGCGTCCCGGCGGACACGGCTTTGGGTGACTGACGCCCGCCCCTCGATCACAAGGTCTAAGGTGAACATCTGTGAGCGCCACCGTACTTTCCCCCCATCCCCGTGAGGTCATCACCCGCAAGGCCCTGATCGTCTGGGTGGCCGCCGTCCTCGTGTACATCGTGGCGATCACCGGACGCACCTCCTTCGGCGTGGCCTCCGTCGACGCCATCGACCGCTTCGGTGTCGACGCCTCGCGCATCGCCGTGTTCACCGCCGTGCAGGTGGGCGTGTACGCCCTCGCCCAGATCCCGATGGGCATGCTCATCGACCGGTTCGGCCCCCGCAAGCTGCTGGTCTACGGCGCGGTCATCATGGCCGCCGGCCAGATTCTGCTGGGTTTCACCAGTTCCTACTGGGTGGCCATCGGCGCCCGTGTGCTCATCGGCGCCGGTGACGCCACCGCGTTCCTGTCGGTGATGCGCATCCTGCCCTACTGGTTCCCGCTGAAGAAGACGCCGCTGTTCACCCAGATGACCTCGGCCCTGGGCCAGCTGGGTCAGTTCCTCTCCGCGGTGCCCTTCCTGGCCGTCCTGCAGGGCCCCGGCTGGACGCCCGCGTTCGTGAGCCTGGGTGCCGTCGGGGTGCTCATCGCCATCGCCGCCGGGGTGGCCGTGGCCGACACCCCCGAGTCCTGGGCGGCGGACCAGGCCGGCAGGGACGGCGGAGAATCCGACGACGCCCACGGGCAGGCGTCCCGGACGGAGAACGAACGCATCCCGGTGGGCGTGCTGCTGGCCACCATCCTGCGGGAACCGCTGTGCTGGCAGGGCTTCTTCAACCACTACTCGGGCATGCTCTTCCAGATCGTGTTCACCCTGTTGTGGGGCGTGCCGATGATGACGCTCGGGATGGGCCTGTCCGCCGCGACCGTCGGCATGGTGCTCACGCTGAACGTGATCGCCTCCGTGTGCGCGGGTCCGCTCCTGGGCCCGATCTCCGCACGGCTGGGCACCAACCGCATCCTCGCCACGTTCGTGATGTCCGGGGCCATCGGTCTGGCCTGGATCATCTTCTTCCTCCCGGAGGAGCCCCGCGGGATCGCCGCGATCATCGTGGTCAACGTCATCATGGCGCTGTTCACCCCGAGCTCGAACTTCGGTTTCGACGACATCCGGGAGGGCCTGGACCGCCGCATCGTCGCCACGGCCACGGGCATGGCGAACATGGGCGGGTTCTTCGGCGGCATGATCACCGCGCAGGCCGTCGGCTTCCTGCTGGACTTCAGCTCCGCCGGCCGGGCCTACACGTGGGATGATTTCCGATTCGCCTGGATCTCCGTGATCATCGCCTGGGCCATCGGCCTGCTCTTCCTGTTCATCTTCCGCACGCTGGTCGAGCGCCGCCGACGCGCCGCCCGCGACGTGGAGGGCCCGACCAGCGGCACCGTCCGCGTCGTCGACGAGTCCGAGAGCTAGCTCGATCCCGCAGGATCGCCGTGGTGGAGTCGATTCAGCGGCAGGCCCGCGTTCTCCGCGATCAGAACCACGCAAGGACCCCCTCCGGGGAGCGCGGATCCCGCATTCGGTGGGTGGATGCGTGGTTCTGATCGCGGGGTTCGGCCCCCGGCCCCGGCAGTGACCCCGATACGGCAGTTCACCGGCCCGCTACAGGCGGCGGGAACGGCAGCTGTCGTTGAACCTGTCGCGCCGCACCGGGGTGAGGAACATGCCCCGGGTTATCGGCGGGGCGTCACTGCGCCAGTCGGGAACCGAGTTCGAAGCCCAGCCCCATCCCGGGCGGGGTCTGCAGCTTCGTGAGGTCGCCCCCGTCCCCGGAGTAGTCGTCCTCGGCCGGCGGCGCCGCGGCCTCCGTGCGGGACGCGGTGTGGGGGCCGAACGCCTCGTCGGCGGTGTAGGCCGCCACCACCCCGAACACCAGCGGCACGGCCGCCAGCCCGGCGGCGGCCAGGGCCCGGCCGAGGTGGGAGACCGACCTGCGCGGTCGTCCCGTGGTTACCCGGTCGGTCACGTGCTCTGTCATTCGGTCACCGGTCGAGGTCATGGCCGTCAGGCTAGGTACCCGTCTTGGGTGTTGTCTCCCACCGGGCTGGTGGGGGCCTGTCAGTCGGTGCCGAGCAGTCCCAGGTCGTGGGCCTTGAGCACGTGCCCGCGGTCGTCGGCGGACAGCTCGCCCTCGGCCACGGCCTCGTCGAGGCACTCCACCAGGCGGGCGCGTTGTGCGCTGTCATCGTCGTCATCGGCGTGCACGCCCCCGAAGGCCTGCCTCAGCTGCCCGGGCTCGAGGCCGAGCGCGTGGGCGAGTTCCCGGTGCTGGACGTTGACCGTCTCGGCCCAGCCCCCGCCGTAGTGGATCTGCCCGGCGCGCACGGAGTCCACGGCGCTGAGCAGCTCGGAGGGGGTCACATCGAGCGCCGCCGCCAGCTCGTGGGCGAGTTCCTCGTCCATCTCCGACCGTTCGGGCCGCTGGGCCTGCGCCCCTTCCCCGGCCTGCGCCCGCGGGGCGGAGGCGTCGGTGGACTGCGCGTGGACGAAGGCTCCGCCGCAGCCGAGTGCGGCCACGGCCAGGCCGGCGCCCAGGGCGAGTCGGCCGCGGTTGCCGCGGGGTCGGGGACGGTCGACGGTCATCAAGGCCCTCCTGGCGAGTCGGGACGACTGGCTGAGAATTTCCAGCCCGTTAGTTCCCGCTTATACTAACGCCGTGACCTCTATGATGTGTGGGAACATGTTCAGAGGAGCCTAGCAACCCCTCATTTTTCTGACAGGTTTTCCTCAGATTCGGGGTTCCCGTCAGTTGCTGCCGCGCGGCGGCTCCTGCCGCCCGGTGAGGATGTCGATGACGCTGCGGATGGCGGCGTCGCCGAGCTGGTGCCCCATCGTGGGATCCCAGGCGGGACGCTGGTTGCGGCCGGTCGACGTCCCCCGGCCCCGGTCCCGGTCGCGGTCGAGGATCTCGGGCTCGGGCTCGGGGCGGGTGGTGCCGTCGGCGGTGACGATCAGGGTGGTGTCCTCGAGCTCGAGGCGGGCACGGGAGTCGACTCCGGCGGTGCGGGCGGCGTCGACCAGCGCGCGCAGATCGGCGAAGGTGGCGTCGGACAGGTCGATGGACAGCTGAACGGACATGGGGTGGGTCCTTTCTGGGGCAGGATGGTCTGCGGGCTTCTCGCCGCCCAGCCTAGGCGGGTGGTGCACGCTGAGTCACCACCCCTAAGGGAGGCCACTGACCCCACCTGCCCCTGCCCGGTCGCCCGGTCTCAGGGCTCGCGGGTGCCCTCCCCCCAGAAGACCTCGTCGACGACCTTGCGGGCCCGGCGGGTGAGCTTGAGGTAGGTCTCCAGGAAACCCTGGTAGTCCTCGGGGTCCCACCCGGCCGCGCCGGCGACCTGCGCGAGCGCCGGACCGGGCTGGGGCAGCTGGTCCATGCGCTTGCCGCGCACCAGCACCAGGGCGTTGCGGGCGTCGGTGGCCATCAGCCAGGCGTCGCGCAGGACGGCGACCTTCCACGCGTCGAGGATTCCCTCGGCCTCGAGCACCTCGAGGGTCTCGAGGGTCGAGGTGTTGTGCAGGCCCGGGTACTCGTGGGCGTGCATCATCGTCAGCAGCTGCACGGTCCACTCGATGTCGGTCAACGCACCGCGGCCGAGCTTGGTGTGGGTGTTGCGGTCGGCCCCCCGCGGCAGGCGCTCGTTGTCGATGCGGGCCTTGATGCGGCGGATCTCGCGGATGTCGGCGGCCGAGGCCCCCTGGTCCGGGTAACGGAACTCGTCGATCATCCGCAGGAAGCGCTCGCCGAGCTCCGGGTCGCCGGCGACGTGGGTGGCGCGCAGCAGGGCCTGGATCTCCCAGACCTCGCCCCACTGCCGGTAGTAGCGCTCATAGGATCCGAGGGTGCGCACGGTGGCCCCGGAACGCCCCTCGGGGCGCAGGCCCAGATCGACTTCGAGCGGCGGGTCGTCCGAGGGTCGGGCCAGGCGGGCACGCATGCCGTCACAGATGGCCGTCGCCCACTTCACCGCCTCACCGTCGTCGACGCCGGGGGCGGGTTCGCAGACGAACAGCACGTCCGCGTCGGAGCCGAAGCCGAGTTCGGCGCCGCCGAGCCGCCCCATGCCGATGATGGCGATCCGCGCCGGGGGCTCCTCCAGGCCGTGGCGCCACAGGCTCCAGCGCACCTCGGCGAGCAGGCTGGCCTGGAGCACCGCGTCCCACACGTAGGACAGCTCGGTGCACACCTGGGCGGTGCCCATGAGGTCGAGCAGGTCCGCCGAGGCGATGCGGGCCAGTTCCACCCGGCGCAGCGAGCGGGCCACGGCCACGGCCCTGTCCGGATCCGAGTGTCGCTTGGAGGCCGCCACCAGCGCCTTGTTGAGCTGGTCGGGGGCGACCTCCTTCAGGCGCGGGCCGGTGGCGGTGTCGCCGAGCTGGCGGACGAAGTCGGGGGCGGCGATGATCAGGTCGGCGGTGAACGGCGAGGTGCCCAGGATCCTCATCAGGCGCTGGCCGACGATGCCCTCGTCGCGCAGCATCCGCAGGAACCAGGCGCGGTCGTGGGCTGCGTCGGAGAGCTTGCGGTAGTTGAGCAGCCCGGCGTCGGGATCCGCGGTCGTCGACAGCCAGTCCATGAGGGTGGGCATGAGCATCGCCTGGATCTTCGCCTTGCGCGTCGCGCCCGCCGCCAGGGCCGTGAGGTGCTCGAAGGCGCGCCCGGGGTGGCGGTAGCCGAGCGCGGCCAGCTGCAGCTTCGCGGCCGCCGGCGAGAGCTTGAGCTCGTCGACGGACATGGCCACCACGGAGTGCAGCAGCGGCCGGTAGAACAGCCGGGAGTGCAGCTCGGAGATCAGCAGGCGGATCCTGCGCAGCCGGTCCTGCATCACCTGCGCGCCGGACTTCTTGCCGGCGGCGTGGAAACCGCTGGTGGCCGCCAGGCAGGCGAGGTGTTCGTCGTCCTCGTCGGGCGGCATGGTGTGGGTGCGCCGCAGCCGGTGGAGCTGGAGGCGGTGCTCCAGCAGGCGGAGGAACTCGTAGGCGTCGATGAGCTGGTGGCCGTCGTCGCGGCCGATGTAGCCGCCGGCCACGAGCGCCTGCAGGGCATCGACGGTGGACAGCACCCGCAGGCTCTCGTCGGAGCGGCCGTGGACGAGCTGGAGCAGCTGGACGGCGAACTCGACGTCGCGCAGGCCGCCGACGCCGAGTTTCAGCTCGCGGGTGCGCAGGGCCTCGGGCACGTTTTCCAGCACGCGGCGGCGCATCGCCTGCACGTCGTCGACGAAGGAGTCGCGTTGCGACGCCGTCCACACCATCGGCGAGATCTTCTCCAGGTAGGCCTGCCCCAGCGGCAGGTAGCCGGTCTGCGCACGCGCCTTGAGCAGGGCCTGGAACTCCCAGGTCGCGGCCCAGCGCTCGTAGTAGGCCACGTGGCTGTCG
Organism: Corynebacterium halotolerans YIM 70093 = DSM 44683; assembly: GCF_000341345.1. Classification (NCBI taxonomy): domain Bacteria; kingdom Bacillati; phylum Actinomycetota; class Actinomycetes; order Mycobacteriales; family Corynebacteriaceae; genus Corynebacterium; species Corynebacterium halotolerans. The sequence continues at coordinate 2,170,793 of NC_020302.1, forward strand.
AGGGTGCGCACCACCGCGCCGGACTTGCCCTCCGGGCGCAGGTTGGCGTCGACCTCGAAGAAGGCGCGGGTGCCGATGCGCATGCACTCCCCCGCCAGGCGCGTGGCCTTCTGCGTCGGTGGCTCGGCGACGTGGATGACGTCGACGTCGGAGATGTAGTTGAGCTCGCCCGCCCCGCACTTGCCCATCGCCATCACCGCCAGCCGCGTGTCGACGTCCGCCTCGCCGTAGACCCCCGCGACGGCGACGGCGAGCGCGGCGGTCAGCGCGGCGTCGGCCAGATCCGTGAGCAGGCCGGTGACCGTGGTGAAGGGGATGTGCGGCTCATCGGGGTTGCGCGTGCCCGCGAAGGTGCCGGCCAGGTCATGGGCGGCGATCCGCATGAGCAGGGTGCGGTAGGTCAGCTTGAGCGCCTTCTCCGCCGCCGGACCGTGGATCCCGGCGCGGTAGGTGCCCGGCGTGGACAGGTCCTCACGGGCGGTGTCGGGGCCGCGGTCGGCGACCGTGTCGTCGCTGACGGTGACGGTGGCGGGGCGGGCGTCGACTACACCGAGCAGGGCGCGCATCATCTCCGCCCCGGTGGGCAGCGGGCCGGTCAGCTCGCGCCACAGGGAGGGGTTGGCCACCAGCAGGTCGCCGAGGGCGGTGGAACCGCCGAGCAGGGCCAGCAGCCGGATGCGTAGGGAGGCGTCGGCGCGCAGGGCGCGGTCGAGCTCCCCGCCCCGGTCGCCGAGGGCGCGCATCAGGCGCGTGAGCGTGTTCAGCGCGAGGTTGGGACTGCCGGTGCCGGCCAGGGTCCACAGCAGGTCGAGGGAGTCCTCGTTGTTCCAGCCGAGCTCGGCGAGGTCGTCGGCGGCGTGCGGTCCGGTGAGTCCGAGGACCGCCGGGGAGGGCACGGTGGAACGGGGGCTGGGGGGCATGGGCGGATCTCCTGAAGGTGGTGCTCGGTGTCTCAGTAGTTCAGGGTGGTCTTCAGCTCCCAGGGGGTGACCTGGCGCTGGTAGTTGTGCCACTCCTCCCACTTGTTGCGCAGGAGGAACTCGAAGACGTGCTCGCCGAGGATGTCGGGCATGAGCTCGGAGCGCTCGAGGTCGCGCAGCGCCTGGTCGAGTGAGCGCGGCAGGTCCTCGTAGTCGAGTGCGCGGCGCTCCCGGCGGGTCAGCTTGGAGATGTCGTCCTCGGCCGGTTCGGACAGCTCATAGCCCTCCCGGATGCCCTTCAGCCCCGCGCCCAGCAGTACGGAGTAGGCCAGGTAGGGGTTGCACGCCGAGTCCAGGGAGCGGACCTCCACGCGCCGGGACTCCTCCTTGGCCAGGCGGTAGGTGGGCACGCGCACCAGCGCGGAACGGTTGGACACGCCCCAGGTCGCCGAGGTGGGCGCCTCGTTGCCGAAGACGATGCGCTTGTAGGAGTTCGGCCACTGGTTGGTCACCGCGGAGATCTCCCGGGCGTGGCGGAGGATGCCGGCGACGAACTGCTTGGCGGTGGCCGACAGCGAGAACTCGTCGTCCGGGTCGTGGAAGGCGTTGGTGTCGCCCTCGAACAGGGACATGTGCGAGTGCATGGCTGAACCGGCGTAGTCGGTGAAGGGCTTGGGCATGAAGGTCGCCTGCACCCCGGAACTGAAGGCCACCTGTTTGATCAGGTAGCGGAAGGTCATGATGTTGTCGGCCATGCTCAGCGCGTCCGCATGCCGCAGGTCGATCTCCTGCTGGCCCGGCGCGGTCTCGTGGTGGGAGAACTCCGTGGCGATCCCCATCGTCTCGAGCGCGTTCATGGCCTCGCGGCGGAACCGGGGCACGACGTTGTGGGAGGCCTGGTCGAAGTAGCCGCCGCTGTCGGTGGGCTCCAGCCCCTGCGGGGAACCTCCCTGCTTGAGCAGGTAGAACTCGATTTCCGGGGAGATCATGCAGGTGAAGCCCTCCTCCGCGGCGACCTGGACCTGCCGGCGCAGAACCTGGCGCGGGTCGGACCAGGAGGGCTGCCCGTCGGGCATCGTGATGTCGCAGAACATCCGGGCCGCCCGGATCGAGGGTTCCTCGGCGTCGAAGGGCAGCACCTGGAAGGTCGAGGGATCCGGTAGGGCGATGGTGTCCGACTCCGAGATCCGGGAGAAGCCCTCGATGGAGGAGCCGTCGAAGCCCACGCCCTCCTCGAAGGCCCCCTCGAGTTCCGAGGGGCTCATCATCACGGACTTCAGGTAGCCGAGGATGTCGGTGAACCACAGCCGGATGAACCGGATGTCGTGCTCCTCGACGGCGCGCAGGACGAATTCCTGTTGGCTGTTCATGCCTGCCACTCTATCCAGCGGGCGGCCGGGGGCGAGAGCGGGTGCCTGAGATCCGGGCCCCGGGCTGCGGTGCGCCGCTTGCCGACGCCGCTGTCGGGCGGGGGTGGCGTCTGGGGCGGTTCGGTGCAGGTGGAAGCGGTTCGCGTGGTGCGGTCGGGGGTGGCGTGTCCGGGGCGGATGCTGAGCTGTAGCCGTCCCCGTCAATCGAACACGTATTCCAAGGAGCACCGCCATGACCACGCACCACCTCTCCCCCGCCCCGGCCGACCTGCACCTGCACCGCGTGCGCCGCGACCACGAACAGGCCCTGGTCGACCAGATCCTCGCCGCCACCGCCACCGCCGCCTGCCGCGGCTGGACCCCCGACGACCTGCGGCACGTCCTCGGCAACGGGGTGGCCCACCTGCTCTTCCTTGCCCACCACCGCGTCACCGCCGCCGCGGCCACCACCGAGTCCGTGCGCCGGGCCTGGCGGCGCCAGTGCCACGCCGTCGACCCCCTGCCCTGGGCCGTGACCGAGCTCGAGAACTGGCTGACCACCCTGCGGGAGCTGCCGCTGCTGGCCGACGAGGAGATCCTGACCGACCTGCACCAGCTGCACGAGCGCGAGGAGGACCCGGACGGGCCGGACGGGCTGGACGGGCAGCAGCGCCGTGCCGCCCACCGCATCGCGGGGCTGCTGCGCAAGGCGGAGTCGACCACCTTCGACGCCGAGGCCGAGACGCTGGTGGCCAAGGCCCAGCAGCTGCGCCAGCGCCACCGGATCGACACCGCCTTGACCCCACCCGGTTCCCCCGCCACCTCCGTGGAGCTGCTGGCCCTGCGGGTGCGGATGTCCGCGCCCTGGATCCGGCACCAGTTCCTGCTGCTGGCCCAGATCGCCGGAGCCAACTCCTGCACGGCGGTGCTGCTGTCCGCGCACGGGATCGCCACCGTCATCGGCGAGGCCGGCGACGTGCGCCACACCGTGGACCTGTTCGCCAGTCTCAACCGCCAGTGCGCCCACTTCATGCGGATTTCCGCGGGCGCCCATGAGGCCTCCCGCACCGGGCAGACCACCGCGTACCGGCGCGCCTTCCTGCTGGCCTACGCCTCCCGCATCGGCGCGCTGCTGCGGGAGGCCGGGGCCGACGCCGCGGAGGACCGGGAGGACTCGGACCGGGCCCTGCCGGTGCTGGCCGAGCGGTCCGCGGCCGCCGAGGAACGCACCCGGCAGCTGTTCCCGGCGCTGCGCGGCATCTCGTTTTCCTCCCGGCACGCCCGCGGGCACCGGGACGGGCGCGTGGCCGCCGGCCGGTCGCACCTGCGTGGGGACCGGGCGGGGCTGGACCGCCGCAGCGCCTGATTCCGTGCCTCCGCGCACCCAGGCCACTCCCCCCGTCACCGGGGCCGGGTGGGCTGGGCCGCCGGTAGGCTGAGGGCTAGTTCAGCAGGTCAATGTTTCGACACGAAAGCTGGTAGCAGAAGCCATGTCCACCCGCACCTTCCTTGAGATCGAGGCCAAGTTCGCCGTGGCCGAGCAGGCCACCGTTCCCGATCTGACCCACGTCACCGGGGTCTCCGCCATCGCGGTGACCAGGACGCACCATCTCTCGGCGATCTACTACGACACCGAGGATCTGCGCCTGACCCGTTCCAGGATCACCCTGCGCCGCCGCAGCGGCGGCAAGGACGACGGCTGGCACCTGAAGTTACCGGGCACCAGCGCCCGGCTGGAGGTCCAGGCCCCGCTCGGGGAGCCGGTCGACGGCCAGTTCCAGGTGCCGGAGGATCTGCAGGAGCAGGTGCGCTCACTGGTCCGCACGGCGCCGCTGGTGCCGATCGCCCAGGTGGACAATGAGCGTTCCGAGTCGGTCCTGGCCGCCGAGGACGGCTCGCCCGTCGCCGAGTTCTGCGACGACCACGTCACCGCCTGGTCCCTGCTGCCCGGCGGGGACCAGACCTCCTGGCGCGAGTGGGAGATCGAGCTGGCCGGGGAGCTGCCGGGCACCGAGGCCGGTGGCGCCCTGATGCAGTCGGCCACCCCGCTGCTCATCGGCGCCGGTGCCCGGGTGTCCTCCTCGCCCTCCAAGCTGGTCGCCGCCCTGGGCGAGTCGCTGGCGGCCGCCCCGCTGCCGCTCTTCCAGGTCGAGGCCGACCTCGAGGAGGATTCCCCGGCCGCGGCGGTGATCGAGGCGTTGAAGCTCAACCGCGACAAGCTCCTCGAGTACGACCCGAAGGTCCGCCGCGACGAGTGGGACTCGGTGCACCAGATGCGTGTGGCCACCCGGGAGCTGCGCAGCCACCTGGAGACCTTCGACGGCGTCCTCGGCGGCGCCGAGCTCAAGCACATCGAATCCGAGCTCAAACTGCTCGCCCAGGTGCTCGGCGCCGCCCGCGACGCGGAGGTCGTCGAGGAACGCTTCCTGTCCCTGCTCGACTCCGAGGATTCCGACGTCCTGGACGAGACGACGCGGGAGCACCTGCGCGAGGACATGGGCACGGAGTACCGCAAGGCCCACCGCCGCGTGGTGGCCACCCTGAACTCCGGGCGCTACCTGGAGCTGCTCGACGCCATCGACCGCCTGCTGGCCCACCCGCCGGTCCTCGGCGCGGGCGGGGAGGTCATTGAGGACGCCCCGGGAGAGGAGACCGGCGTGGGAGCCGGGGTGAGCGGGGACGAGGTGTCGGCCACCCCCACGGAGGCCCCGGAGGTCGCCGCCGGGGAGACCGGCGGGGACGAGGTGTCGGCCACCCCCACGGAGGCCCCGGAGGTCGCCGCCGGGGAGCCGCTCGTCGGGGACGAGGACGCTGATGAGCCCGAGGCCGAACCGGAGGAGGAGCCGGCCCCCGTGGAGGACGTGGAGGAGATCCTCTCCCGCCACCTCGACGAGGCCTACGCGAAGCTGATGAAGCGCCACCGCAGGGCGGTGCGCCACCGGGACAACCGGGAGCTGACGCTGCACCAGCGCGAGGAGTACTTCCACGACATGCGCAAGTCCGCCAAGAAGCTGCGCTACGCGGCCGAGGCGGTCGGGGCGGCCACGGACCTCAAGACCAAGCGCCTGTACAAGGCGTGCAAGCAGATGCAGTCCATCCTGGGGGATTTCCAGGATTCGGTGACCTCCCGCGACCGGCTGGTCAAGATGGCGGAGCAGGCCCGCCGCCGCGGTGAGGACACCTTCGGCTACGGCCTGCTCTACCAGCGCGAACGCTATATCGGGCTCGACGCGCTCGACGACTACTCGGACGCCGTCGAGAAGATCACCGCCGCCTACGAGCGGCTGACCCGCAAGCGGAAGTGACGGGTCACTTCTCCCAGGAGGCGGGCTCGCCCCAGTCGTCCTCGCTCGCCTCGGCGGCGTCGGCCGCGGCGGTGCGCGCCTGGGCGATCTCCAGCGCGCGGGCGGCCTCCTCCCGGGTGTCGTAGGGCCCCATGCGGGTGTCCCAGCTGCCGGTCTTCCCCTGGGCGACGTCGCCGGTGCCCGGGTTGAAGTACCACTTATCATCTGCGACGGACATGTGCTCCTCCTTCGGGTGTGGATCAGGTGCGCCCCAGGCTACTCGTGTCCGCCCGGCGGGGGCGGGCGGTAGACTAGGGGGTCTGCCCCACCCCACGAGAGTGAAGGAGTCCCGCGTCATGCCCCTGTGGCCAGGTGCCGACCGCCCAGCGATCGAACGGGTCATCGCCGCCCACGAGGAGGCGACCGGCTCGCCCGCCGCGCACGCCGCCGAGGCGCCGGCCACTTGGTCACTGATCGGCGAACACGTCGATCACGCCGGGGGCGTGGTGCTCATGGCCCTGACCGATCTGCGCGCCGCGGTGGCCTACACCCCCCGCCGCGACGATCTCGTGCGCGTGACCCACCTCCAGACCACACCCGACGGCGTGGTCACCACCACCGATGAGATCAGCACGGGCGTCGTTGCCCGGCGGGCGGCCGCCCAGCAGCCGGGCGTCGACGACCGCGGCCGCACCCTCACCCCGCCGGCGCCGGAGGGCGGGCTCGCCGCGCGCCTGGGCGGGGTCATCTGGACGCTGATCCACCGCCAGCTGCTCTCCCGCGACACCGCCGGCGCGGACGTCACCGTCGTCACCGACATCCCCGCGGAGGCGGGCCTGGGTGCCCGTGCCGCACTGGAGGCCGCGTTCGCCCTGGCGTTGCAGGCCGACGCCGACGACCTCGACGACGCCCCCATGCGCGCCCGCCTGGCCGAGGTGTGCACCCAGTCGGCGGAGATGTTCTCGGCCACTCCCCCGCTGCGCGCCCGCCACACCGCCGCCCTGCGCGGGGTCGGGGATACGGTCTCGGCCATCGACTACGCCGACGGCTCCGTCACCCAGGTCCCCCACCCCGTCACCCGGGACACCGCGGCCTTCGCCGTGTTCGCCCCGGGGCCGGCCCCCGACGAGTCCGGGGCCATCCGCACCCGCCGCCGCTTCCTCGACTCCGCCTGCCACGCCTTCGGTGCGGAGTCGCTGCGCCTGCTCCCCGACGCCCCGCAGCGCGTCGTCGAGTGGCTGGAGGCGGTGCACAAGGTCCACGGCACCGACGGCACCCCGGCGGTCAAGGACGCCGCCGCGTGGCTGGCCTTCAACCAGAACGAGACCGTCCGCGCCCAGCAGCTCAGCCGGGCGCTGCGCTCCCGGCGCGCCGAGGCCGTCTGGCCGCTGCTGGCCGACTCCCAGGCCGCGCTCACCGGACCCTACGGGCTCAGCGGCGCGGCTGAGCTCGTGGAGCTGTGCCGGGTGCGGGGGGCGAAGGCCGCCCGGGCCGCCGCGGCCGGGGTCTCCGGCGCGGTCATCGCCTACGTGGACGCGGGTCACGCCGCGAATTTCTCCGCCGACCTGGCCGAGGACGGCCTGGTCGTCGTGCCGCTGAGGGGCGGCGAGGTGGCCGCAGCGCGGCGGTGAGCCGCCCCCGCTTTCTTTGAGGGGTCCCTGACCCACCCGGGACATCGCGTCCCCTTGCGCGCCACCGACGAGCCCGCCCACGGGCGAATCGGCGAAGAGAATCCGCGCCGGCGGCTGGGCCGGGCCCTGCGGGAGCAGGCGCGCCGGGGCATCGATCCGGAACGGGTCAGCTCAGGACCGCCGGGTCCATGTAGACGACCTCCCAGCCATGACCTTCCGGATCGTCGAAGGCGGCGCTGTACATCGGCCCCTGCCCCTCAGGCTCGCGGAAGACGGTGCCTCCGGCCTCACGGGCGCGACGAATCAACTCATCGACGTCGCGGGCGCTGGACGCGCTCAGTGCGTTCAACATCTCCCGTGGTCCGCGCGGCTCGATCGACTCGCGCTGATGAAAACTGTCGAAGTACCCGCGCTCCAGCAGCATCACCACAATGTGGTCGCTGACCTCGAAGGAAGCCGTCTGCTCACCGCTGAAGGTCTCGTTGAGCCTCCAACCGAGCGCGCGGTAGAACTCGCGCAGCTTCGGCAGGTCGGCGGCCGGCAGGTTGACGTAGATCTGGCGGTGCTCCAGACGAATCGGCGGTGGGACTGACATGACGGACCCCTTTTCAACCCAGCTGTGATACCGAACACAATGCAGCCTAGAATGCGTCCTCCGATTAGGGAAGAACCAGCATGAGGCGTGCCCACCCGTCGGTCTCGGAGACCTCCCCCTCCCCGTCGACGTCGCGCAGGGTTCGCGGACCGGTGTCACGGTGGTGGTGGATGGCGAAGTCCAGTCCCTGCCCCGGCGACGCCCCGCCTAATCCGCCGGCCAGGCGAAGGCCACCTCGCGGCCCGCCACGTCGGCCCGGATGAGCGAGACCTTGGCCTGCGTGCCCTGTCCGGGGTGGCCCAGGCACTCGGCCAGCACGGGCGGATCGGCGACGAGGATTCGCGCCTGGTCGCGCTCGGCGTCGGAGGTGAGCACCACGGCGTCGAAATTGTGTCCCACCCAGGGGGCCAGCACGGTTGCCTCGGTGAGGTTGAGGCAGGCCCGGTCGACGGTGTTGGCCAGGTTCGAGGCCCGGTTCATCGCCTGGATGACCGCGTCGGTGCGCTCGACCACCCACTCCGGCACCTCCCTGCCCTCGACCAGCGCGAGGCAGTACTCGGTGGCGAAGCGGTCGACCAGCCGGCGCAGCGGGGCGGTCACGTGCGCGTAATAACCGCCGATCCCGGCGTGCACCTCGGCCCTGTCCGGGTCGGCGCGGGCGTAGCCGGCCCCGCGCAGCAGCTTCTGGGCCTCGCGCATCACAGCCATGCCGCGGGTCCCGGTGGCGTCGACGGAGAGCAGGAACTCGCCGATGTCGCGGTCGTCGTCAAGGTGGTGGCCCAGGGCCCGGGCCTCGGCGCGGAACTCGACCTCTGCCTCGGGCGTGGCCGGGCGCAGGGTGCGCAGGATCCCGGTGCCGTGCTCCTTCATCAGCTGACCGGCGCACATCCCGGTGAGCAGGGAGATCTCGGAGTTCCAGTCCATGACCCCGTGCCGGGGCTCGATGACCAGCTCGAAGCGGCCGTCGGCGAGCACCGCCACGCGCTGGGCCGGCAGGCGCAGGTTGATGGCGTGGCGTCGCAGGGCGGACGCCTCGCGCAGGCGGCCGACCTCGGGCAGCAGCTCGATCGAGGGGTGCATGGTGCCGGCGAGGTGGTCGGCGTGGACCTTCTCGTAGTTCAGGCGCGCGTTGGAGCGCACGAGGACCCGCTCGAGGTGGAAGCGCTCGACCTCGCCGCGCCCGTCGAGTTCGATGGTCCACAGCACGGCGGGCCGGTCCACCCCGGGCAGCAGGGAGCCGTTGTTCTCGGAGAGTTCCTCCGGGTGCAGGCGGGCGGGCTCGTCGGGCAGGTAGATGGTCTGGCCGCGGCGGAGGGACTCGGCCTCGAGCGCGCCACCGGGTTCGATGAAGGCGGCGGCGTCGGCGATCGCGTAGAACACGCGGTAGCCGGTTGCCGTGCGCTCAATGAACACCGCCTGGTCGAGGTCCTTCGAGCCGGGCGGGTCGACGGTGACCAGGGGGATGCCGCGCGCGTCGCGACGCCCGTCCGCGTACCGGTCGCACACCGCGGCGGCCTCGGCGTGCAGCCGCGGGGTGAAGCCGGTGGGCACGCTGAACTCCTCGGCGATGCCGCGGAAGTTCAGGGGTGCCGCATAAAGCTTCATGAAGCCATATTCTCGCACAGGCGAGGGCCCGTGTCGCTGCCCGAAGCCGGGGTCACCGGGAGGCGAACAGCTCGCGGAGGTTGCGGTCGATCTGCTCCATGTAGGTCCGGCTGATGTTGTAGAGGGCGAAGTGGCCGGCCTCATCCCGGATCACGTGCAGCTGCCCGCGCGGGATGAGCTTGGTCTCCTCGGCGCAGTCCATCGGGGTGACGAACATGTCGAAGTTGATCGGCAGGACGAACACCCGCGCGGTGATGCCGCCCAGGGCCGCGGCCAGATCCCCGCCGGTGTGCCGGGTGACGTCGCTGAGCTGCCATTTGCGCGCCATGGTCACCACCGAATTCGGATCGAGGGCGGTGAAGGCCGGTTCCAGGAACTCGGTGACCGCCTCCTCCCGCGAATTGACGCCGAGGTCACGCCAGTCCTCCCACCGCCACCACTCGGTGGACAGGCCGAGCACCGCCCAGATGTGGGCGTGGCGCTTGAGCCCCTCGGCGACGTCCTCATGGGAGGCGTACTCGCCGCCGCTGAAACCCGGGTCGGAGGTGATCTGCTCGATGAGGACCTCGGTGAACAGGTGGTCGTGCGGGGTGTTGTGCGGGCCGGCGGCGATGGAGGCCAACCGGTGGACCCGCTGAGGGTAGCGCACCGCCCACTCGTAGCCCTGCAGCCCGCCCATCGCGATGCCGACGATCGCGAAGAGCTCGGTGATGCCGAAGTGCTCGCGCAGGAGGCGCTCCTGGGCGGTGACGTCGTCCCCGGTGGACACGAACGGGAACTTCGGCCCGGTGATCGAGGGATCACCGGTGTTGTGCGGGGAGGTGGACAACCCGTTGCCGATCTGGTTGACGATGACGATGAAGTACTTCTCCGGATCCAGGGTGTGGCCGGAGCCGATGTAGTGCTCGATCCAGGTCTTGTGGGTCCCGGTGAACCACGTCGGCAGGAGGACGGCGTTGTCCTTCTTCTTGTTCAGGGTGCCGCGGGTGGCCACCGCCAGCTCACAGTTCTCGATCACCCCGCCGTTCTCCAGCTCGAGGCGGCCGATGCCGATCTTCTCGTAGGGCCCCTGGACCTCCGGGGAATAGAAGTCGTTCGTGTACATGGTGCTCCAATCACGTACGGATGGTCTGAGCCCCATGCTAGGAGCGAATCCGCAGGTAAGACAGGTTTTCCACCATTCGTTTCAGGAATGAAACCATTCGGTCACACTTCCGCCCCGGAGGTGGCGCCTGGTGGGACGCCAGGTGCGTGCTCTCAGCTGGCGAACAGCTCGCCCAGGTGACGGTCGACCTGCTCCATGTAGGAAGGCTCGAAGCTGAACAGTCCGAAGTGCCCGGCGATGTCGTCGATGACGCGCAGCTCGGCGCCCGGAATGAGGTCGGCCTCGGCGGCGCAGTCGCGGACGGGGAAGAACATGTCCTCGCTGATGGGCATGACGAAGACCTTCGCGGTGATGCGTCCCAGCGCGGTGGCCAGGTCGTCGCCGCCGAAGCGCGCGACGTCGCCGTGCTGCCACTTGCGCCCCATGACCAGCAACGCGTTCGGATCCATCGCCCCGAAGGTCGGCTCGAGGAAGTGCGTCAGCGCCTGGTCACGGCTCTCGAGGTCGAGGCCGCGCCAGCATTCCTGCTTCCACCATTCGGTGGACAGGCCCATGATCGCCCACACCCGGGCGTGGCGCTTGAGGCCCTCGGCGACGTCCTCGTGGGAGGCGTACTCACCGCCGTTGAAACCGGGATCGGAGGTGATCGCGTCGAGCAGGACCTGGGTGAACAGGTAGTCGTGCGGGGTGTTCTGCGCGGTACCGGCGATCGGGGCGGCGCGCTTGACCTTCTCGTTGAAGCGCACCGCCCACTCGTAGGTCTGCTGGGCGCCCATGGAACCGCCGACGACGGCGAAGAGCTCGGTGATGCCGAAGTGCTCGCGCAGGAGCCGTTCCTGGGCCACGACGTCGTCACCGATGGTCACGAACGGGAACTTCGACATCGCGATGGACTCGTCGTCGGTGTTGTGCGGCGAGGTCGACAGCCCGTTGCCGATCTGGTTGACGATGACGATGAAGTACTTGTCCGGATCCAGGGCGTGGCCCGCACCGATGTAGGAGTCGATCCACGCCTGGTGGGTGCCCGAGAACCAGGTGGGGATCAGGATGGCGTTGTCCTTGGCCTGGTTGAGCTCGCCGCGGGTGGCCACCGCCAGCTCGCAGTTCTCGATGACCCCGCCGTGTTCCAGCTCGAGCCGGCCGATGCCGATCATCTCGTAGGGGCCCTGGACTTCCGGGGAGTAGAAGTTGTTCGGGTACATGTCCGCTCCGATCACCGTGGGTTGTGTTCTGGGGCACATCTTAAGCGGACGTGTGAAGTTTCGGGGCGGTTCGCGGGACGGTAGTGCGGCGGTGTCGGCGGTGTCGGCGGATTCAAGCGGTGAGTGCGCAGCTGCGCACTGTGCGCGCCGTTGCAGGAGGGCGGTCTGGCTCCCCGCGCCCGCGGTTTTCCTCGTTTTCCGGCACAAACCGCCCCTTCACCAACATCGGCCGGACGGGAGCGGAACCCGGAAGCGGAAAACACGCAGGAGAAGAAAGAAAAGGGCGAATGAGCCGGCCTGTAAGCCGGATTCTGTACCCCGTGAGGGGCGGTGAACATCCATCTGGGTCGGCCATCGCTGACCGCCTCAAGCAGCTACCTTCGGACTCGGGCGAGCAGCCCTCAATCATCCGAACCGGCCTGCTCTGTGAACAGGCCGTAATGCCTTGCTCCCGGTGGGGTTTACCTGTCCGGACCAGTCACCTGGCCCGCCGGTGCGCTCTTACCGCACCCTTTCACCCTTACCCGGCCGAAACCGGGCGGTCTACTTTCTGTTGCACGTGCCCGCGGGTCACCCCGGGTTGCCGTTAGCAACCACCGTGCTCTGTGGAGTCCGGACTTTCCTCGACACCCGCCTTCGCCGTGGACGGCTGGTTCGGGGGCCGCGATCACCCGGCCGACTCATTCGCTTCCGGTGATCCTACTCCCCCACCGACCCCGGGGAAAGCCCCGGCACCCCGGTCAGAGCCGACGCAGGTGCGCGGTGTCGTTGACCACGCGCACGCAGCCGTCGACGCGGGCGTCCTCGGCGAAGAACTCGACGACCGAGATGCTCGCCAGGTCGAGGAACACCCGGGAGAACATCTTCGGGCCCGCGCCCATGGCCTGGCGGATGAAGGACTTGATGGGCGTGACGTGGCTGACCACCAGCACGGTGCGGCCGGCGTAGTCGGCCTCGAGCCGACGGCGGATGCGGCGGGTGCGCTTGTCCAGGGACTTCAACGACTCCCCGCCCGGCGGGGTGACGCTCGGATCCGAGATCCACGCCTCGTGGATCAGGGGGTCGGCCGCGTGCGCCTGCTGGAAGGTCCGGCCCTCCCAGGAACCGAAGTCGAGCTCGATGAGGTCGTCGTGGACGATCGCCTCCAGCCCGAGCACCCCGGCGGCCAGCTCGGCGGTCTGCCGGCAGCGGTCCAGCGGGGAGGTGATCACGGCGTCGATGCCGGCGCGCTCCCCGATCGCCTCCGCGGCCGCTTTGGCCTGTGCCAGGCCGAGTTCGGTCAGCTGCGGGTTGGAGCGGCCCGAGTACTGCTTGGCCACCGACATCGCGGTCTGGCCGTGGCGCAGCAGCACGAAACGCGTCGGTGGGTGCGACGCCCCGGTCCAGTGCGAGGGGTTGTTGGCGGCGGGCTGGCTGCGGTCGGCGGCCATCCCGGTCGTGTCGTCCTGCGCCGCGGAAGCCGCCGAAGCCGCCGAACCAGCGGCCGCCGGCACGACCGTCGGGTCCTGGTCGGAGGCGGAACCGACGGACTCATCCCCCACCACGCCCGGCGCGTGGCCGGCGGCCGCGGCGTCCATGGCGACGTTCGACAGGGCGTCGGCGGCCTTGTTTTTCGCGCGCGGGACCCAGGTGAAGGTCACGGAGTCGAAGGTGGACATGATCTTGCGTGCCTCGATGGCGAGCTTCTGCATGTCGGGGTGCTTGATCTTCCAGCGCCCGGACATCTGCTCGACGACGAGCTTGGAGTCCAGGTAGATCTCGACCTCGCTCGCCCCCAACTCGCGGGCGGCCTCCAGCCCGCGGAGCATGCCGTGGTACTCGGCGACGTTGTTGGTCGCCCGTTTGCCCACCACGTAGGCGATCTCGCGGAGGACGTTGCGGTCGGCGTCGTAGACGACGGTGCCGGAGCCGGCGACGCCGGGGTTGCCGCGGGAGCCGCCGTCGGCCTCGATGATCAGTTTCACTGGCCCTCCGGACCCCGGCGCACCAGGTAGGAGCCGCAGTTCGGGCACTGCGGGAGTTCATCGGCGGCCGCGCCGGCAATGGCGGAGCGATCGGCCGGCGGCAGGACGATGAAGCAGCCGCCGCAGGCGCGGCCGTTGAAGGCGGCGACGCCGACCTCGTTCTCGATCTTCTGGCGCTCGTACTCGGCGACGACGTCCTCGGGCAGCTGCGCGCGCAGGGCGGCGATGTGCTCGGCCGGGTCCTGGAGCGCGGCGGCGGCCTCGTTGGCGGCGTCGGCGGCACGGCGGGCGGTCCCGATCTTGACCTCGAGGTCGTCGAGCTGCGCGCCGTGGACGTCGCGGTTGTTGCGCAGGGCGTGGATCTCGTTGTGCGCCTCCTGCAGCTCGGCCATGAGGTCGGCGATGCGCGACTTGGCGGAGTAGCGGTCGTGCTCGAGGTCGCGGCGGCGCTCGGGGTCGGTCTCGGCGCCGAGCTGGGCCTTGTTGTCGCGCTCGCGGCGGCGCAGCTTGCGCTCGTCCTCCTGGATGCGCAGGATCTCGGCCTCCATGTCGTCAACGGCCATCTGGGCGGAGGCGGCGGCGTCGCGCATGCGGCGCTGCTCGTCCAGCAGGCGGTCGAGATCCTGCTGCTCCGGCGTCTCGGTGGCGCGGTCGCCGGCGGCGGCGATGGCGCGTTCGGTGGTCGCCAGTTCGAGGAGGGTGGTCTGCTGGGTGGGGTCGAGTTTCATAGTGTCCTTTCTTACTCGCCCGCGTGCGCGGAGCGTGCGGCCAGGGTCCAGGGATCGGTGCGCAGGTCGATGATCTCGGTATCCACGCCCGCCTCGCGGGCGATGATCCCGGCGGCCTGCCCGGTCCACGGGAACTCGCTGGCCCAGTGGGCGGTGTCGATCACGGCCGGCCCTCCGGCGCGCAGGTACTCGTCGACGGGGTGGTGGCGCAGGTCGGAGGTGACGTAGACGTCCACGCCCAGGCCGCGGACGGTGTCGAGGAAGCCGTCGCCGGAACCGGAGCTCACGGCGACCTTCCTGACCAGTTTGTCCGGATCACCGGCGGCACGCACGCCCCACTCGGTCACGGGTAGGCGGTCCGCGACCTGCTGGACGAACTCGCGCAGCGGCATGGCCTCGGGCAGTTCGCCGACGCGGCCGAGCCCGACGGCCTCGGTGAGATCCTGGTCGGGCTGCATCTCGACGATGTCGAAGGCCGGTTCCTCGTAGGGGTGGTGGGCGCGCAGGGCGTCGATGATGGCGCGGCGTCGTGACGCGGGGGCGACGAACTGCACGCGCAGTTCGACGTCGCGGTAGTTCTCGCCGACCCTCCCGTCGGTGGGGTCGGCGCCCTCCTGCGGGGTGAACTGGCCGACGCCCTCGATGTCGAAGGCGCACTCGGCGTAGTCGCCGATGCGTCCGGCGCCGGCGTCGAAGAGCGCGGACTTGAGCTTCTCGACGTCCGCGGGCGGGACGTGCACGCCCCAGCGGTCGCGGGCGGCCGGGCTCTTCGGCAGGATCGGCCGGCCCGGGGTGATGCCGACCAGCTCCGCCAGCCGGTCGTTGACGCCGGGGCGGGCGGAGTCGGCGTTGGTGTGGGCGGCGAACAGGGCCACGCCGCCGCGGATGAGGGTGTGCAGGACCTGGCCCTTCGGGGTGTCGGCGGCCACGGAGGTCACCCCGCGCAGCAGCAGCGGGTGGTGGACCACCAGCATCTGGGCGCCGGATTCCACGGCGCGCTCGGCCACCGCCTGGGTGCAGTCGAGGGCGAAGGCGACCTTGCCCACCTCCTCGTCCGGGTCCCCGCAGATCAGTCCCACGGCGTCCCAGCTTTCGGCGAGCTTCGGCGGATAGGCCGTCTCGAGGACGGCCCGGATATCGGCGACGGTCGTCATTGAATGCTTTCCTCCCTTGTGCGTCCCCGCCAGTCTAGACGGGCACCCGGACACGGGCTCTGCCATGCTGGTGGGCGTGAGCATCATCTTCCTCGACGTCGACGGCACCCTCATCGATTCCTTCCCCGGCATCCGCGCCGGTTTCCTCCACGCCCTGGACTCCATCGGCTGGCCGCACCCGGACGAGGAGACCATCGCGCGTATCCCCGGCCCGCCGATGGAGGTCACGCTGCGCTCGCTGGGCATGAGCGAGGAGCAGGCGGACGACGCCTTCGCCGCCTACCTCGACCACACCCACCGCGGTGGCTGGGCGGACGCCACCGCCTTCCCGGGCATGCTCGATCTCCTGCGCACGTGGAAGGAGCAGGGCCACACCCTGTGCACGGCGACGTCGAAGGGCGAGGCCTTCGCCCGCCGCATCCTGGAGCGCGAGGGGATGATCGACCACCTCGACTTCCTGGGCGCCGCCCAGGAAAACGGGCCGCGACGTGCGAAAAAGGACGTGATCGACCACGTGCTGGAACAGACTGGGCTTTCCGGGCGGTCCTCCGATATCCTCATGGTCGGCGACCGCTCCCACGACATCGAGGGCGCCGCCCACTTCGGCATCGACACCGTGGCGGTGACCTGGGGGTACGGCACTCCCGAGGAGTGGGCCGCCGCCCGTTTCACCGCCCATGACCCGGAAGAACTGGAAGGGATCGTCCATGACTGGCACGCCGGCGTCCTCGGAAACCCGGCCCGAGACTGACCGTCTGCACCTCGACTTCATCTGCACCGGAAACATCTGCCGCTCCCCCATGGCGGAGATCATCGTCCGCGACGCCCTCGAGAACGCGGGACTGGGCGGGCACGTGCGCGTGAGCTCCTCCGGCATCGGCGGCTGGCACGTCGGCCAGGGCGCGGACCGGCGCGCCGTCGCCGAGCTGCGCGCCGCCGGATACGACGGCAGCGAGCACACCGCCGCCCAGCTCGGCCCGGCCAACCTGGCCGCCGACCTGCTCATCGCCCTGGACACCGGCCACCGCTCCGAGGTCATCGCCCGCGGCGCGGACGAGGACAGGGTCCGCCTGCTGCGCAGCTTCGACCCGGACGCCCCCGATGAGGCCAGCGTGGCCGATCCCTACTACGGCGGCCCCGAGGGCTTCACCCTGACCCGCCACCAGATCGAGGCGGCGGTGCCCGGCATCCTCGCCTGGGTGCGCGAGCGGCTGGACTCCCGCGTCGCATACTCCGGGACCGCGTACTCCGGTGCGCGGCGCTGAGCGGGCTGGACTTACCCACCCGACGGGACGGTAGACTCAACTGCTGTGAGCAGCACGATCAACCGCAGGTACGGCCGGACCACGCAGAAGAAGGGCTGGCGGACCTTCCTCAGGCCCGGCTGGGTGTTCTCGGTCCTCGCGATCATCGCCTTCTCCTACGCCGCCTTCACGTTCCTCGCCCCCTGGCAGCTGAACAAGGACGACGACATCGTCCAGCGCAACGAGCAGATCGACGCCGCCTTCGACCTCGCTCCCGTCGCCGTCGGGGAGGTCTTCGACGCACACGGCTCCATCGAGGCGGGCGAGGAATGGACGCGCGTTATCCTCGAGGGCCGTTACCTGCCCCAGGATGAGGTCCTGCTGCGCAACCGCCCCGTGGACTCCTCCCCGGCGTTCCACTCGCTGACTCCGTTCCAGTTGAACTCGGGCGAGGTCATCCTGGTCAACCGCGGTTTCGAGCCGCCGCTGGAGGGTGGGGTGCCGCCCATCGAGGCCCCGCCGTCCGGCGAGCAGTCCATCGTCGGACACGCCCGCCTCAACGAGATCGTGCCGTCGAGCGAGCCGATCGAGGACCAGGGCTACCGCCAGGTCCACGGCATCAACACCGACCAGATATCGGAGGTCACCGGCACCGACCTGGCCGAGGACTACGTGCAGCTGTCCGAGGGCGAGGCCGGTGAGCTCAACGCCATCCCGGTGCCGAAGCTCGACCGCGGCTCGCACCTGTCCTACGGCTTCCAGTGGATCGCCTTCGGCATCATGGCGCCGCTGGGCCTGGGCTACTTCATCTGGGCCGAGCTCAAGGAGCGCCGCCGCGTGCGCCGCGAGGAGGAGGAACTCGCCGAGGGCGCGGTTGAGACCGTAGAAGACGACACCGAACCGCGTGCCGACGACCGTGCCTCCCACCCGGAGAACGACCTGGCCGACGCCGGGTCCCAGAAGAATGCGGCCACCGCCCGTTCCCGCAAGCTGCACGACCGCTACGGCGACAGCCAGCCCAACCACTACCGGAAGTTCGCCCAGCGGCAGCGGGAGCGCTTCTGAACCGGGTTTTCCGCCGCGGGGCCGGGCACTGTCGAGACCGTCGAGTCAGTGCCCGGCCCCGTTTCGGTTGATCGGGTTCCGTCGGCCGGGTCACTGCGGGGGCGGGGCTGGTCAGGAGGTGTATTTTCCGTGCGCGAGGGATGCATAATGCCTGTTTGTGCCATTGGTGACGAGACAACGAACGTGGGATGATGCACCTTGGGCCACCGCCCGTCCGCTGCCCGGATTCGCCCCACAGATTCGCCCCGTACCCCTGTTCAGACGCCAATCTACGCGGTAGACTCATTCCCACCTCTACCTGGCAGGTTTCATCATGGGCTTCTGGACTCGCCTCCTCGGCACCTCAGACGACGCCGGGCGTATCGACGCCCGCGCGGCGGGCACACCCGGGCCGCGCACGGGCCGCCGGATCCACTCGGGCTCCGGGGCCGATCCCGCGCTGAACTGCGACCCGCGGGAGGCCGCGCAGGCCCTGCACCTGGCACTGACCGCCGCGGAGGAGCTGGGTTTCACACCGGTGCGCGACATCCTCGTCGACGACATCGACTTCGCCTTCTACGGCGGCGCCGAGGGGTTCACCGCCGAACGGATCACGGCCCTGCTCCGTCTCGAGGACGAGGAGGGCCGGTCGCTGTTCCCCCGGGTGTTCACCTTCGAGTCGGAGTCCATCAACTCCAATGACGCCTACGCCCACCTGCTGCGGTGGATGGCGGAGGCCGCCGGCACCGGGGAACGCTTCGAGGAGGTGTACTGCGACCTGCACTTCGGCCCCTTCTTCGCGAACCACCCCACCGGGGAGCTGAGCTACCTGCGTGACGGGGAGAGGGTCGAGCACAGCATCGCCGTCGAGGGCGATTTCGCGGACCCGGACGTCATCCGCTCCCTGCTGAAGGACGCCACTCCCCCGGGGCACCGCTGGGTGGCCACGAATGACTTCAGCATCCACGCGTGGGTGCCCGAGGAACTCGCCGCCACGGTCGAGCGCGTCTTCGTGGCCGAGGACACCGCCGCGGGGAACCGGCTGGCCGCCACCCTCGACCAGCGGCGCCGCCACCCCGGCACGTCACCGCGGAGGGGATGACCCGCATGGGCCTCCGGAAGCAGGTCTTCCGCTCCGACGACACCTCACCCCGCGGGTCCGGGCGCTTCCCGGCACCCACGCGGTCCGCGCCTGTTCCCGTGTCCTCCGACCGGGAGCTGCTGCAGGAATGCCTGCGGATGCTGGCCGCCTACAATTTCCTCCCCCGCCGCGAGATCACCCGCGACGATCTGCTGAGCGTGCCCGTCACCGGCGTGGTCGAGTTCCGGCGCCGCCCGCTGACCACGCTGCTCATGCTGCGCGGGCGGTCCGGCGAGCTGTTGTTCCCGCACGTCTTCGTCGACGACGAGTGGGGACGCATCTCGGTTCTGGACATGAAGCACTTCATCCGCGAGGTCGCCGCCCGGGCGGGCACCGCCGACCAGCTGGGTGAGATCCACTTCAGGACCGACCCGGGCAGCGACAACACCGGCATCCTGCAGTACACCCTGAGAATGGAGGTGCGCGGCCACTCCTTCCGGATCGACCCGTACTTCGGTGACCGGGAGCTGGAGGCCGCGATCATTGAGGCGGTGGCCCCCGCCGGGCACCGGGTGGTCGACCTGCTGATGGGGCTGGGCCAGCAACCCGTGACGCTCTGGCTGCCGCAGGATGCCGACGACCACCTGGTCGAGAACATCCACGCCGAGAACCGGCACCGGCACTGGGGACGGGCCACCGGTTAGCGGAGAGTGGCACCTCCCCACCGTCGTTGAACTCACCCCTGTTAAGGGTGACGGGAGCGGTCGATATCGGAGGAAAAGACTTGCTGTGTCATCTTGAATGGATGAGAAAAATTGCCCGCATGATCACCGGGGCCGGCCTCGCACTCGCAGTTTCCTTCGCCGGCACCACCGTCGCCCACGCCCAGTCCTCCCTGTCCTCCGGTTCGAGCGCACTCGTCGACAGCGATGCGCGCCCGGAACAGCAGACAGCCGAGCAGAGGCTGCTCGAAACCGCCACGGGGGCGTACGCCGCCCGCGGATACACGCTCGATGAGGAAGCTGAGGAGCAGGCCGAGGCCGTGGTGGCGGCGGCCGTTGACGGGGAAGACCCGTTGGAGAGCTACCCCAGGCAAGAATATGACCCGGAATCGCGGACGCAGACCACCCTGGTCCGGATTCCACGGGACTACATGGAGCCCATGATCCGCCACGCCGAGGACACGTACCTGCAGGCGGTCATCCTCGGGACGTCGTATGAGGCAGACACGCGACTCGGGCTGGCAGTCGGTTCGGACGCGGAATACTACTACTATGCCGAGGTCCGCATGCCCCTGGCATAGCGCCCACGGGGCTGCGGACATGAAAAAAAGGGGCCACCAGGGCCCCTTATCCTGTGCGCCCTGACGGGCTCGAACCGCCGACCTATTGGGTGTAAACCAATTGCTCTTCCAGCTGAGCTAAAGGCGCAGAGCATCACACCGTCGAGGGTGATCAGCCCGTCCACGATACCACGGACGGGGACGCGGCCGGAAACCGCGCTTTCACCTCCGGCGGCGGACGCCCTACTTCTTGGTGTTGCCGCGCTGGACCAGGCAGGAGCCCTGCCACTGGCCGAGACGCTCGGCCGAGGTCTGCACCAGGCCGGCCAGCTGCGCGGACTCGTTGATGTCACCCGGAGCCACGGTGCCGGACCTGCCGGCGCCGGGGGTCAGCAGCCAGATGCGGCCGTTCTCGGCGAGCGGACGGATGCTGTCGACCAGTCCGTCGACGAGGTCACCGTCCTCGTCTCGCCACCACAGCAGGACGACGTCACAGAGTTCGTCAGTGTCTTCATCCAGGAGCTCTTCGCCGATGACGTCTTCGACGGCCTCGGAGATGGCGCTGTCACAGTCGCTGTCCCAGCCGACTTCCTGAACGATCATTCCCGGTTCAATACCGAGAAGTTGTACGTATTCCTGGGCAGTCTTATTGACGACGCCCGGAGCGTCCACCACTGTGTTGTTCCTCCTTGTCATAACCCCCGACCGTAACAGTCGGGGCAGTGAAATATCTTCTTCTTCGCAGGATACAAGGCGACGGCCCCTTTTTCCTGTTTTCCGCTGTCAGAACATCCCCCGCTTCCCGGGATCGGGACGCGTGACGACGCCCGCCCGCACCCCTCAAGCCCCGCACGCGCGGACGCATCCCTCCCGGGCAGGGGCCGGGCCACCCCCAACTCAGGTGGATCGCCCCGATCGCGTGGCGTCGCCGACGGCTACCCGGCGGGGGTGATTCCGGCCACGGCGGCCAACCCGGCACAGACGGAACCGACGATCCGGCCCGCGCCACCGACCGCCGCCCGGCAGCAAGGGCCGAAAAGTCCTTTCGACCGGCGAAGCACCCCCGCAACGGTCCCCGGGGCAGCCCGCCACCGACGCCGAATTATTTTCACCCCGCCGCATACCCCGCCCCACATCAACACCCGGCGTTAGCCGGAGCGGTCTTCTGCGTCAACACACCGCCCCCGGCGGTGCGGCCCCCTTCCCCCACCGGCGTGCTTTGGCCGGTCCCCTCTGTCTCCGCTGGCCCAAACCACGTATTGTGTCTACTGAAGTGCAGGCGTAGCAGGGTCACACCCCCGGTCCCGTCCCGTTCCACCTCACATGTGGGGCAGCACGCCACTGGCGCGCCTGCATTGCCTCTACAACACCATCACAGGAGGATTGGTATGGCTGAAAACCTCGACGCCACGGATAAGAAGGACGACTCCAACTTCCCGCTCATCCGTGACGGCGTCGCCTCGTACCTCAACGACTCGGATCCGGAGGAGACCCGCGAGTGGATGGACTCCCTCGACGGTCTTCTCTCCGAGACGTCGCCGGAGCGCGCCCGTTACCTGATGCTGCGTCTGCTGGAGCGTGCGACGGCCAAGCGAGTCCCGCTGCCGACCCTTACCTCCACCGACTTCGTCAACACCATCCCCACCACCATGGAGCCGGAGTTCCCGGGTGATGAGGAGATGGAGAAGCGTTACCGCCGCTGGATGCGCTGGAACGCCGCCATCATGGTGCACCGCGCCCAGCGCCCGGAGATCTCGGTCGGCGGCCACATCTCCACCTACGCGGGCGCCGCCCCGCTGTATGAGGTCGGTTTCAACCACTTCTTCCGGGGCAAGGACCACCCGGGCGGCGGTGACCACGTCTTCTTCCAGGGCCACGCCTCCCCGGGCATGTACGCCCGTGCCTACCTTGAGGGCCGGCTGAGCGAGGACGACCTCGACGGCTTCCGCCAGGAGGTCTCCCGCCCGCAGGGCGGGCTGCCCTCCTACCCGCACCCGCACGGGATGCCGCAGTTCTGGGAGTTCCCGACCGTGTCCATGGGTCTGGGCCCGATGAACGCGATCTACCAGGCGCGCTTCAATAAGTACCTGACCAACCGCGGCATCAAGGACACCTCCGAGCAGCACGTGTGGGCCTTCCTCGGCGACGGCGAGATGGACGAGCCGGAGTCGCGTGGTCTGCTGCAGCAGGCCGCCCTGTACAACCTGGACAACCTGACCTTCGTGGTCAACTGCAACCTGCAGCGTCTCGACGGCCCGGTCCGCGGCAACTCGCAGATCGTCCAGGAGCTGGAGTCCTTCTTCCGCGGCGCCGGCTGGAACGTCATCAAGGTCATCTGGGGCCGCGAGTGGGACGAGCTGCTGGAGAAGGACAAGGACGGCGCCCTCGTCCACATCATGAACACCACCCCGGACGGCGACTACCAGACCTTCAAGGCCAATGACGGCGCCTACGTCCGCGAGCACTTCTTCGGCCGCGACGAGCGCACCCTCAAGCTCGTCGAGGACATGACCGACGAGGAGATCTGGAACCTGCGCCGCGGTGGCCACGACTACCGCAAGGTCCACGCCGCCTACAAGCGCGCCGTGGAGACCAAGGACCGCCCGACCGCGATCCTGGCGCTGACCATCAAGGGCTACGGCCTGGGCCACAACTTCGAGGGCCGCAACGCCACCCACCAGATGAAGAAGCTGACCCTCGAGGACCTCAAGCTCTTCCGCGACAAGCAGGGCATCCCGATCTCCGACGAGGAGCTGGAGAAGGACCCCTACCTGCCGCCGTACTACCACCCCGGCGAGGACTCCGAGGAGATCAGGTACATGCTCGAGCGCCGCAAGGAGCTCGGTGGCTTCCTCCCGGAGCGCCGCGAGCAGTACACCCCGCTGGAGGTCCCGCCGATCGACAAGCTGCGCAGCGTGCGCAAGGGCTCGGGCAAGCAGGAGGTCGCCACCACCATGGCGCTCGTGCGCACCTTCAAGGAGCTCATGCGCGACAAGGAGCTGGGCAAGCGTATCGTCCCGATCATCCCGGACGAGGCCCGCACCTTCGGCATGGACTCCTGGTTCCCGACGCTGAAGATCTACAACCCGCACGGCCAGAACTACGTGCCGGTGGACCACGACCTGATGCTGTCCTACCGCGAGTCCACCGACGGCCAGATCCTGCACGAGGGCATCAACGAGGCCGGCTCCGTGGCGTCCTTCACCGCCGCCGCCACCTCGTACGCCACCCACGGCGAGCCGATGATCCCGCTGTACATCTTCTACTCGATGTTCGGCTTCCAGCGCACCGGCGACGGCATCTGGGCCGCCGCCGACCAGATGGCGCGTGGCTTCCTGATCGGCGCGACCGCCGGCCGCACCACCCTGACCGGTGAGGGCCTCCAGCACATGGACGGCCACTCCCCGATCCTGGCGTCCACGAACCCGGGCGTGGTCACCTATGACCCGGCCTTCTCCTACGAGGTCGCGCACCTCATCCGCGAGGGCATCGACCGCATGTACGGCCCCGACCGCGGCGAGAACGTCATCTACTACCTCACCGTGTACAACGAGCCGTCGCACCAGCCGGCCGAGCCGGAGGATCTCGACGTCGAGGGCCTCCACAAGGGCATCTACCTCTACTCCAAGGGCGAGGGCTCGGGCCACGAGGCCTCCATCCTGGCCTCCGGCATCGGCATGCAGGAGGCCCTGCGCGCCCAGGAGATCCTGAGCGAGGACTACGGCGTGGCCGCCAACATCTTCTCCGTGACCTCCTGGGTCGAGCTGGCCCGCGACGGCGCGGCGAAGAACCAGGAGCAGCTGCGCCACCCGGATCAGGAAACCGAGGAGCCCTTCGCCACGAAGCAGCTCAAGCAGGCCGGCTCCGGCCCGTACGTGGCGGTCTCCGACTTCGCCACGGACCTGCAGGAGCAGATCCGCGCCTACGTCCCGGGCCAGTACCTCGTCCTGGGCACCGACGGCTTCGGTTTCTCCGACACCCGTCCGGCCGCCCGCCGCCACTTCAACACCGACGCCGAGTCCATCGTCGTCGCCGTGCTGATGGGC